>JAAETJ010001002.1 GCA_024228495.1 bacterium
CAAGGCAGCACATGCTCTTGGACTCAAAGTACGCCAGGTTGACAGCAGCGTCGATTATCGCGCCGACATGGATGCGCTTGAGGCCGCCATCAGCGAAAATACAATCATGATGGTTGGAAGCGCGCCGCCGTTTCCCTACGGTATCGTCGACCCCCTTGAGGAAATGTCTCGATTGGCTCTGGAAAATGATATATGGCTTCACGTCGATGCCTGTATCGGTGGCTTCGTGCTTCCATTTGCCGAAGCGCTAGGACGACCGGTTCCAACCTTCGATTTCAGGTTAGCAGCCTGTCAGTCCATGTCGGTTGATTTCCATAAGTATGGTTATGCCATGCGAGGTTGCTCCGCGGTTATTCTGAGGGACAGTGATCTCGCCCGCTATCAATCTTTTAGTTCGAACGTCTGGCCTGCCGGCAACTACACGAGTGAAAACATGTCGGGGTCACGTAGTGCCGGACCAGTCGCATCAGCCTGGGCGGTGATAGCCTATCTTGGTTACGAGGGCCTGCTGGAAAGGATGTCAAAAATTCTTGCTTCAACGGATTTACTAACTGCTGCGATCAATCAAATACCGGGGCTGTACGTTCATGGCCAACCGCAAGGGGTACATTTTTCTTTTGGCTCGGACGAACTCGATATGATTGCGATTAGCGATGCTTTAATGGCAAACGGTTGGATGATGAATCTACAAACCAGGCCTGAATCGTTATTATTGATGCTGAGCGCGCAACATGATGCTGCTTTGGTGAATCGTTATGCTGCAGAACTGGCAGACGTAGTGGCTGCAGTATCCGATGGACATGTTGCCCGGCAAGACAATGAACAAGCCTATGGAATCTATTAACTAATCG
>JAAETJ010001003.1 GCA_024228495.1 bacterium
CCCGCGCCACTTTCCCCATAATGTAACGGTCGCTCAAGGCATATAACCCGCGGTTTCGTCCCTTGGGGGTTTTCGAACGCCGACCTGATAGGCTGGCGCAGAACGAGAGCTTGCCCAATCGGCATCCGAAAACCTGAACAACAACCGACATTGATGCTACTCAACGAAATGTCGACATTCCTTAGGCGTCGTCAACTATTGACGCTTGAGCCTGACAACCATCGGACGACTTTGCCGATATCGCTCTTCCGGCGCTAACATGTTGGCCGTCATGGGCTACCCAAAGGTATCCACAAAGTTGGAAATCGCATCTGTAACTCCGGCTGATTTTGCATCATAATCTGTATCGGTCGTCAGCGGAATTGACCGAATGATCGTATCCATTTCGGATTGCATCGCCATACAAGCACTGTCGGCCTCCTCGCGCGAGGATAGAAAGCAAGTGTGAAAAAACCAACCATAAATGCCGCATGTGATGGCAAATGGGGCAAAGCAACCGTCACGTTCAATGGTGATGCGGGCACCTAATTCGTGTTCGTAGTCCGCAACAATGGTGCCGTCTTCAGAGCCTTGGGTTCCGATTGAAGTCCCAGAGTTAAATTGTGTCCATGTCATAAGAAGCTCCAGTTCCGTGATCCCTGAACCCGAAGGCTATCAGACCACCTTGATTAAACACAAATGCGAGCCCTGTTCTGACTCGTGTCAAAAGTGTGAGTTATGATTTGGATTTCACTTAATTGCTTCAACCTCTATAGCTGCCAAACTGTCCAGGAATGTGGGACCAGCTCAGATGTCTCGTTGCGACCAAACCTTTAACGTTTGTTGTAACATCAGCCAATTCCTGTTACGGTTTGGGCTACCGTCGAGTGTAAGGGAGAGAGTCGTGATGTGCCAACAGCAGACACTCAACTTTCTGTAAAACCGGTAAATTTTGATCTGGTGCAGCGATAACCTCAAGATCAAAAGATGACTTGCGCATTAAATGAGGTCATGCCGCAATACATTCTGCTGATATAGCGGGTAACGTGCACTGGATGACAGTGCCGAAATAACCGCCAGGCATAGAAACGTATTTTAAAGTCGACAAATGAAACACATAAGATCAATTCGATTCTGGCACTTAGGTTACATTGCCCCTTACATAATGGTGCTTGTTTTGATGATGATGTTCGGGTCGCAGGCGGTCATTGCTGCCGAAACCCCCGCCGATGTGACAGAATATTGCAACAAGGTCTATGGCTCTGGCACAATCTCTGGCACCGACCGGCGCGACAACGGTCCCTTGTGTACGAAGAAGAAGGCGCTGAGCCTGACCCATCACAAGGTCGACCCTGCCGATATCTGCCGCTCACTACATAAAACCGCCCGCTATCGCCGGGAAGGACCGCAAATATTTTGCCTCGCAGATGGCGAGACCCCGGCGCGCAAGAACAATGTCAATCTGGCGGATTATTGCCGCAAGAATTACGGGCAATCGGCCATCGTCAGCAAGCGCCTTACCGACAATGCGCCTTTGTGCACCGTGAAGGGCGATAGCGGCCTGTCGCAAGTTCACCATGCCATTGATCTGGCGCAACTGTGCGGCAAGGGCGGGGCGGTCAGCCCTGGCGCAGTAGAGGGAGACGTACTGGATTGCGCCAGGGCGAGCGCTAAAGCAGACGCAAGAACCACGCGCCAACTCAAAGAAAAATTACCTTCAGGTACAAAACGGCCAACCCGCAAGGCAGTGGTTCCCAAAACGGCAATTGTGTCGATTACCGACCGTCCCGATCTTAAAGGTTGCGGGACGTTCCGGTATAAGGAACTGCTGGAACTTGGTTATGGCAAGGAGCTCCCACCCAAATACGACCCCAAAGCGATAGCCCAACAGCTTATGCAGCAATATTCTACTGATGCAAAAATGAACTGGGACGCCTTATCCCTACAAGAAAAAGATCGCTATCATTACGAGAAGGCAACAAGGAGTTATCCTTGGGGCTGGGCGAGCGGATCAGTCCCGTCTCCCTGTCCGGGCCTCTCGGGAGGCGGCTTCGTTCCAGATCTGGAAGAATATTGCCGCACGCGCTACGCAAATCCCGATCCTAACTACCTGTTCTGGTTGCCCAATGGTCGGCCAGTCTGTCATCCGACCGACTGGTCATCAAAAGCTGTTAGTCCCTCAACGCTGGACGCAATATCAACATTTACAGTCGGCCTGTATACGGCTTGTATCGAAATGTATCCGGACCAGGCAGCTTTGAGAATCCGTGTCCTTAAAGAGGGTGAGCCCAATGACAAGGAAGTGGGCACGCTTTATCCCATACTAAAGTTCGCAGATCGCAAGGTTGAATGCTATTATCTTGATGTCAGCACGGCGATCTCCAAACCGGATGAAACTGTAGAAGTGGAGTCATAATATGTGGCACCTCAAATATATTTTGGCTGCAAGCTTTCTTGGACTTTGTCTGTACTCTGTTGATGTCGCGGCACAGACTCAAGAAGTACCCAAAAACGATACCGATATCGACGATATTATTTGGGCAGCAAATCGGATTCATAAAAATTCGCTGCCAGCCTGTCTTACAGCACACTGCATCAAGATTGATTGTGGCCAGGCCGGGGGGCTCTGGGAACCCTTGCTGACGGCCTATCAGGTTCTGGGTGCCATGGGTCCAGCCTTGCTGAAATGGCGGGGTGTGCGCCTCAAACAGGGTATGGCCAATTTAACGGATGCCAACCGCTACCAGGATCGTGTTGACCATTTACGTGATGTCCAGTTGATACAAGACAGCCTGAGCACGGTCTATGCCACAGCCTCGGAGATCGCCAGCACCCTCGACTTCAAGCGCGGCTTCAAGGAGAGCAAAGCTGCATGGAAAACCCCAACGGATCCCAGTGAGATGAAAGACCGTTTATTTGCCTTCCTGAAACACTTCAAAGATGCGGCTTCACGAATTGAAGCCTATAGCAAAGCGCCAAAAATAGGTAAAAACACCAAACAGACGATCACTTGGAAAGACTTTGGCAAATCCGCCGCTGAGGCCTATCTGCGTGCCCGCGATGTGGAGCGGATTTTAAAAAAAGATGGTCTCAAAAGCCCCAAACTGAACAAGGCCGTACTCTCGCAGTTTAAAGATGTGCTGGACATGTCCCTGAAAATGGACCGAGAGGCACGCCAGGTTCGGCTCTCGGATTATGTCGAGGATGCCAGACGATCGTTTGGTCTGGCTGATGAGTCGATCAGAATTATGCGCAGAATTAATGAGCGGCGCCGCAAATCGTTGATTGCAATGACGGCGTTGCGTAACGCCATGAATGGACTAGGGTTTTGCTACCAACGGAAGTGCGTGGGTAAAGCCGAAGCCGGTCAGTTACGACTGGATACACCTGACATAGGAAAACCCAACAGAAAAACCGGCGTGATCGGTGCCATGAAATACTATGATAAAAAACTTCGCGCCACCAAGTGGGAGCTATCGGCTATCGCCAAAAATTACTCGCTGGTCGCCGACTACGAATCAGAACTTTCAGTTGGGCGCAAAGTCCTATTCACCCGGGAAGTGTTTGCGCGTTACAGATTGCAAAGATATCGCCGGGGGTCCGAAGTCTTTAGCTGCGTTCCAGAAGGCTCCGAACTAAAGATTTATCGGCGACCATATAAATTCGGCAACAAAGCGGTCATGTCGTTGGGCGATATAACGGACTTTTCCGGAACGCGGGATTTCAAGGTACAGCAGGATATATCCGGTACTTGGAAAGCCAGAAAAGCAGTTCTTGAAGTCGAAATTGCGCTCAAGGATGGAGCAATAACACTCACACGCAAGAACATTCCCATTGATGGACGCGATCGGGTTTATTCTGGAACGCTCAAGCGGCGATTTTCGGAACCGGGAAAATATACGATCCTGTTCGAGGACTCGCCCGGCGAGATCTATCTACCTGCAAAATTTGAGGTCGTGGGCCGACTGCCCGCCTCTGAAAAAGCGGCGAGGCTAATCAGCACGCCTAAGCATGTTGATGATATTTCACCGAAGGTGCCGCGGGATATTCGAGACAAGCTGATCAAAGAGCCCCATAAGCAGACCTCCCGCTACCGCGTTACCGTTACACCTCATATTGACAGGGAAGGGAAACTTAAACTCAAGATAGCGCTCTACAATCACCGAATTAAATTCAAGAAGAAGAGTCGGAAGGTTGAATCCGTGAAAGAAAAACTCTGGTTTGAAGGTGAGTTTGAACGTGTCGAGTAAAATGTACAGACGATCATAATTATGATCGTTGTGCGAAGAAACAGCAAGGGGGTTTATTCATAATGGAGATATGTCTGTGATGAGCAAGACAGGATTTACACTTGCAGCCGCACTCGCTGCGACCATTGCATTTTCGGGTAGTACCATGGGGGCCAAACATGCGATCCCCAGGTCGGTCACCTCGCTTGCTGCTGATATCTCCACCGTCGAGGCCGGAGGTTACTGGTCGCGCGGGAGCTCCGAAGGTTTCTATCGCGTGATCGTTAAGGCAGCGGGTGTCGAACATGTGAAGCACAGTCTTTTCCTGCAATGGATCAAGACCAATATTGAAAAAGGCTCTTACTCGGTCGTCAAATCGGTCTCCATCAAAGAGATCAACACCAGATATAGCCAAGGCTATACGATCAAACTATCCCGTGATAAAAAAGCTAAATTCGGTACTTTGCGCGTGAAGATACTCGTGAGTCGCGAACGCTCCAAGGGTACAATCACTTATGCGTTGGCCGCAGATGGTCGCGTCGGAAAATACAAGCTGATCGAAACCAAATAGCCCGAGCAGATGTATGCGCCATCAATCTTCTCTTAAGTAGGCCTCAAGCTTCGCGCGGTCGAGACAGTCAACAAGACTATAATCTTGCCAATCCACCAGCAGCAAATGCTGATCGGAACATAGCGCGGTCAGCATATTAGCAAGCGTTTCACCGACCGCTAAATCCTCGGCATAAAACCGGCCCCAAAGCAACCGGACCTTATCAACCTCCAGATCGGCAATAATGCCCGCGCCACTTGCAGGCGGGCCATAACCCGCGGCCCTGATTCCATGCAAGGCGTCGATAGCTGCCAGTGGGTTGTCCAAACGGTCAAAGCGCCTGCAATGTGGTGTAATCAACTCGTGGAACCGCGCCTCGGTCATCTCCAACCGCGGAAGATTCGGGTCAGCCTGCGCGAATTCGTACATCTTCGTCCAGCCGGCAGCATTCGGGTCAAGGTGCGCCTTTGAGTGTTTTACGATAGCTTCAAGCTCGCCCTGGCAGTAATCCCACCATTCCACAGGCAAGAGTTGTGTCTGTCCGACCTCATCTTCGTGGAAGTAGAATTCGTGCATAGCTACACCCTTCCACCGGTCGATTTGGGTCGATTGTCAGCATAACTTTTTAAATATTTCGGGGGCACAGTGCCGGTGAGCCACACACTATTGGCACTGACGAAGAAACTGAAATTATCATCCCACATGGTTTTTGCATCAATAACCAACACATGAGGGGCACCCCGGCGGCTCCCCACAGTCCGGGCCAGAGCAAATTCCTCATGGAGATGGACTTGGTGACGCTTTCCCGGGAGGAGCCCTTGGCGCCAAATGCTCTCCAAAAACCTTTCAACTGTACCGTGATACAGGATTGGCGGCGGCTCGGTTGAAACAAGACCAAGATTGACCTTTACCGAATGCCCCTGGTTGGCTCGAATGGATTTCTTATCCAGGCTGAAGACGAAACGTTGTTTGTCGCTTTTCGCAACGAGGTATTCGAGCTCAGTCATCGTCATTGGTTTGCCCGTTCGGGCCAGCTCCTTCAATAATTGCTTGACGGAGGCCCACCCGGCATCATCCAGGTCGATGCCAATTTCCTGAGGATTGTGCCTTAAGACCAGGCTGAGAAGTTTGCTTTTTTGTAGTTCAGTATTTGTCATTGGCAGAGGGACCTAACAGTTCAAGCTGAACCGCATACCAACAGGCGTCCGGATCGGCGGTTTCACAACTTGGATAGGACACAATTGCAACGCGTATGGGTTTCCCGGCGAGGATCGGATCAAATAAAAAGGGCTTAGTCAGTTCTTACTGATGAGTCAAATCCATAACCACAGCTTTCTCTTTGCCAGCACCGATTTCAAAAGTGAGCTCCCCCTTGACCTTTTGCTGATCGGCGAGCTTGCCACTTAGTAGATATTTCCCTGCTGGCAGGAATGTTAGATACCCAGACTTTATCCGCCAGAAATCAGCTATTTTTTCGCGTTTTCCGGATAGGTCTTTTTCCAGCCCCCAAACCGTCAGCCCGACTTCAGCTGGCGTAGCTTTGCCATCGGCGGTTACATCAAAACGCACTTTTCCGGCCTTGAAATTGAACTCATGCGCGACCTCGCTCCCCGCTGCGACCACGATCTTCATATTGGTCTTCACATGGGCATGGTCAGCCAAAACGCCATCCACCAGCCAGGTTCCTGCTGGCAGCAGGAATATGCCACCCGATTTGGCGCGCCAGAAATCAGCGGCTTTTTTGCGCTTGCCACTGAAGTCCTTTTTCGTCGAGAAAACCTTCCAGCCAACCTCTCCCTTATAGATGGCTGGTTCTGACGCCAGGCTCGCATCGAACCGCACGGTGCCGGCGTTGAACGAAAAAGCATGCGCTCCCTGGCCTCCCGGCTCGACGATTAATTCTCCCGAGACGGTAAGATAACTCGCATCGGCAATAACGCCCACAATGCGCCATGTGCCAGCTGGCAGCCAAAATACATCGCCAGATTTGGTCCTCCAGAAATCCGCGATTTTTTTACGCTTGCCGCTGAGATCCTTTTTTGGCGAGAATATTTTCCAACCAAGCTCCCCCTTAATGGGCTTGCCCTCATCAACCATCGATGCATCAAAGCGCACCTGACCGATATCCATGTTCACCGTCACAACCTGTGCCTTGCCTTGCTGCACTTTGACACTGACCGTGCGTTTGATGTGTGGATGATCCGCCAGAACCACCTCAAGCAGGTAGGTATTTTTGGGCAGGTTCTTGAAAATATATCCAGATTTCGCCCGCCATGTTTTGGCAATTACCTTGCGCTTGCCATCGAGACCAGCCTTTTCGCTGAAAATCTTTAATCCAATTTCACCCTTCCAGGCCGCTCCACCCTCGCTGACGACAATGTCAATACGTAATCCACTCTGTGCAACGGGTTTGGGTTTGAGGGCAGGCTTGGCAGCGACCTTCTTAGGCTGCACCTTGACGGCGGTGACGACCTTCGCCAGCGCCGAGTTTAACTCACCGGCATTTCTCGCGGAAAGAAACAAGCCGCCGGTATTTTTAGCCAGGCAACGCAGGCCTTTTTGCTTTTTTTTGCTCACATCGAAGCCAACCACGTGAGCCGTGAAGTTGATGCCCTGTCTCTCTAGCTCGGTTCCAAGAGCGCAAGGATCGGCCTGACAGGTTTCCTCGCCATCGCTGACCAGAATGACCGTTGCCTTGCTCTCGGTGAATTTCAGTTCATGGGCCGCACGCCGCACGGCCTCCGAGAGGGGTGTTTTTCCCTTCGGATTGAGGGAATTCACAACTTTCAAAATGGCGTCAGGCCTAGTGGGGCCAACAGGATAGATCGTTTGGATGTCGTTGCAGTCACCCTTTTTTCGGTGGCCGTAGGCGCTCAGGCCTAGATGGATGTTCTTGTCCCACGTGGAAAGCAGATCCTTTACAGCTCTGCGCGCGATGACGATTTTGGCCGTGCCCTTGATTTGGCCCCACATGCTGCCCGAAGCGTCGAGAACGAGCATCACCTTGGATTGCTCGTCCGCCAGGAGTCGTCCCGGTCCTAACGTGATGGCCAATACGAAAACAAACAGCCAAAGTATACAGTGCAATCGTGCGAAATACATGACACCTCCCGGTCCAGAACAGCCAACGCCACCCTCTAATTCGCCATTTTAGCAGCAAAATAAGAACCATACAAATTCCGCTTTCCGAATGTGAAGTGCGAGATATTAAGAGGAAACCCGATACAGTCATGGTAGAGTGGCTCGAGAAGTGAGTATGTCATTGCCAAGCACCATGTTTTCGGCATTTGTTGTCAGCACAGGCTGCATCACACTCCTCGCCAAGGTTTATCGTGTGGATGGTTTGGGCTTCAGGCTGCCAAAAGCATTGGCCGAAACGGCGTATGGAATCATGCTTTTTGACCGGAGCGGCGACTTCCGAGTTGGGTCAACGGACTAAACCGCTCTCGCGGTAATGGTGCGTGTGGATAGGGTGGAACTTCATTTGCAAGAATTGTGTTTGTTGAAACACTTTCCTTGTAAATCGGAGTATCCCTATGACACAGAAGAAGATTTCCCCGCTACG
>JAAETJ010001004.1 GCA_024228495.1 bacterium
CAATATTCGCAACACCTGACCCAATGGGAACGCGATACGACGCTGGACTGCTAGAGCAAAGAATTGATGATAATTTTTCAACAAGAGACAATATGACAAGCCGATGAAGATACTCGTTCTTCAACACATCCGGGTCGAACATCCGGGTATTTTCCGCTCTTTCATGCAGGAAGATGGCCATCAGTGGTTTGCGGTTCATCTCGACGAAGGTGAATCGCCACCCCCACTTGACGAATTTGATGCCCTGTGGGTGATGGGCGGGCCGATGGATGTCTGGGAAGAGGAAAAATATCCATGGCTGCGCGATGAAAAAATATTGATTAGGGACGCCGTGGAAAAACGCGGTATGCCGTTTCTCGGCCTGTGTCTGGGGCATCAGTTACTGGCTGAAGCCCTGGGCGGAACATGCGGCAAGGCAGAGCGTGCCGAGATTGGCGTTCTTGATGTTCAACTTACCGAACTTGGTGCTAGCGGGATCATTTTGGATGATTTGCCGGAAACTTTCAAATGCCTCCAGTGGCATGGCGCGGAGGTAAAACAGATGCCGTCCGGCGCTCAATGCCTGGCAACTTCACCCGAATGTAGCGTGCAGGCGATGAGTTGGGGTCCGCGAGCTCACTCGATGCAGTTTCATGTTGAGGTCGAACCCGACACAGTAGAGAACTGGGCGGCAATTCCCGCCTACGCCACCGCGTTGGAACAGGTGCTGGGTGATGAGGGAGTAGCGATATTGCAAACGGCATGCGATGAGCAAATGGCCAGTTTCAACAAACTGGCTGAGCGCGTCTATATCAACTGGCAGCAAACCTCGGCACACATTCGCTAATCACAAGACCCAAGCACGCTGACCATTTTCAAACAAAAGCCAGTACCTTCGCGGCGATATCATACATCGCCGAAAAGGTGTAAATCCACGAGATCACAATGCGGCAGCCGACTTGGCCAGTCGAACCAGGTTGATGAACTCGGCACGATAACCAAAACGGTCTTCGCCTTTGGCAGAAAGAGCAAGTTCAATCACATCGTCGTAGGAATAAGCACCGGTATTGCGCCCTCCCCGCAGGATTTGCCCGAATGCAGCGACCGCAGTGGCAAATCGCGCATCTGTGGGAGCGTCTTCGATGGAAGATAATTCCAGATTGCGGGTAACCGGTGAGGTAATCAACTGACTGGTATTGCTATCAGGCAGCTTGTAGCGGATTTTCATAAACGCATATTCGTCTTTATTAGCTGTGGGTTTTTCAACCGGTTTGCTGGCCGTTGGCACCAATGTCTTCTTGTCCTGGTAACGAAGCGCATCTACCTGCTGCCTGGAGGCGCCGACAGGCGTCATTTCATAAAGCGCGGTCACCGAATGCCCGGCACCAATGTCACCTGCATCTATCTTGTCGTTGTTGAAATCCTCTCTTTTCAATTGCCGGGTTTCATAACCGATCAGCCGATATTCACTGACCATCGCCGGATTGAATTCAACTTGCAGTTTTACATCTTTGGCGATGGTGAACAAAGTCGCGCCGGCCTGCTCAACCAGCACCTTGCGCGCTTCGCTGAGCGTATCAATATAGGCGGTATTACCGTTGCCGTTCTGGGCCAGTGCCTGCATCAACTGATCATTGTAATTGCCGTGTCCAAATCCGAGCACCGAG
>JAAETJ010001005.1 GCA_024228495.1 bacterium
AAACGCCCGCGCCGCCTTCAAACTGCCCATCACCGCTTCTGTACCCGAATTAACAAACCGGATATTCTCAAAACCGGCATTGCGGCTCTGCATATGCTCGGCATACTCAATTTCCACCTCAGTGGCTAAAGTAAACGCCGTTCCCTTTTGCAACTGCGCCGTTACCGCCTCCACAACTGCCGGATGCGCATGTCCATGAATCAACGACGCCATATTGTTGGCAAAATCAATCCGAGTCACACCCTCAATATCAGTCACAGTGCAGCCAGCACCCCGTTCCACATACAATGGATGCGGCTTCCGCAATACCGTATTCCGACTACACCCGCCGGGCATGACCTCTTGCGCCCGCTCGTACAAAGCCGCGCTGCGGGATTGGGTTGATGAATTGCTCATAAAAAACCTCTGTAAATGTTGGTCGGATTGGCAATCCGACCAACGCGCCTAAACATTATCAAGGTCAGTATATAATCCAGCCTCATCATAAATCACGCGGTCGTTATAGCCACTGAACCAAATCGCTTCCGGGTTGCGTCCTAAAATTGTTACCAACCCTTTGTCTGGCGCATTTTCATAGTTGCGGTGTAGTTTCATAATCACTACCCCATTTTCTGCGCCCGGCACACCCGGCAGCGGGTCATTGGTCACGGCTACCACCTCCGTCTTTCCTTTGTAATGGGTAATCGAAAGCCGCGCATGGGATTCCACACCCGACAACCCTTTGTGCGATTCGTTTAATATCCGCCATGCTTCTTCAATAGGCAAATTAAAAGCGCGATGACCGATAATGTCGCGGCCACAGAAGAAGTAATGATTTTCCACCTTGTTTTGCTTCATCTCTCGCTGCATAATGCGTAATGCGTCGGGGTTATTGTTGATGCCGTTGATGATGGGCGCCTGATTATCCACCGTGAGCCAGTTCCGTTTACCCAGCTCCCCCACTGCATGTTTGGTGTCGGGATGCCAGACAAAACCGCCCGCCAAGTCTGCAATGAAATTGCCGTCATCATCTTTGAGCAAAAACTCATCGGGATGGTTAAAATGAATCATGATGCGAATTTTTGTGCCCGGATACGCTGCATGGAATTTATCTGCCATATCAAAAAAGGTCTCGTCAAACCGCTTGGGGTAAAAAGCCAGCTCTTTGGTTCCCAAACGGATGGATTCGATACCCGCTTCGGCCAATGCCGCCCACCAAGCCGCAATGTTGCGGTTGCTGAGCACCATCGGATCGCCGCCAGACATGAGAATTTCGCGCAATTTTTCGCGGCCCGTTTCGGGATGCAGGCCACCGTTGGCCGCTACTTCGGCGTTGTGTTTTCTAATGTAGGCCACAATGTCGCTAATTTGGGCTAACCCTTTAGGCGCGACAGTGCCGTCCGACCGTTCCACTTCTTTACGAGCGATGAGTTCTTCACGATAGCAAAAGCGGCAGTGAGCAGAGCAGGTGGAA
>JAAETJ010001006.1 GCA_024228495.1 bacterium
ACCATAGATCGGCCAGAAGTAGGCCGTCCGCATCTTGCCCTTGCGTATTCGCCCTGCCTTGACGGGGGTTTCATCCATGGCCAGCACCCGGCTTGCAAGAGCCGACGCCCACTGTGCATCGAAGATGGGCTCAAGAAGCGCCGCTGCCCGGTGTGTCCAGTAGGTCAATACTGAACGGCTAAGCTCTATCCCCGTCTCCTTCAGACGCTGGTGTTGCCGATACAGCGGCAGGTGGTAGAGGAATTTGTCGACCATCAGTCCCGCGAGCATGCTGACATCGGCATAACTCTTTTCCAATACTGCCGCCGGCGCCGGTGGGCAAGCAATCTGACCGGTCTCCTTGAGCTTGATGACTTCACGCACATATTTCAGTACGACGTAGCTGCTCGGTTGCTGCGCCAGGCGGTGGGTGATCTTCTCGTCAATGACTTCGTAGTCATCCGGGTCCAGCCCTTTGACCGCAGGGTCCTGTACCGTGATCAGTTCCACCGGTACGGTCTCGTCAAAACGCAGCCCACCCTCATTGGCATCGCCTTGCGATGTGTCTTTGCCGGTCCTGCGGGTATAGCCGTTTATCTTTTGCTGCGGAGGTTGTTGTTCCTGAGCTTCGCCGGTTTGGTTCAGCATTTCGCCGAGGCTCATCTGTTCCGGTGGGATCTCTACTGGCCGGCGTTCCGATTTGCTGCCGAACAACTGGCGTTTGAACCAATCCAGTTGGCGTTTAAGCTGTTCGATTTGTTCTTGAAGGGAGGCTTGAACAGTAAGCAGCGTAACGATTTCTTCTTGACTCATCGCCGCCGCATGTTCTTTATAATTCATGCACTTAGTATAACATCAGCCGTCTATTTACGCAGCATTTTATAGCGCAAAACGCTTGTATCTCTTTGTGTTTTTTATCTCTATTCCTTCCAGTAGCAGTTTTAAACCGGTCCAACTCATTTCCTTTTTTTCGCCACTCCAGGAACGAACGAAATAGCCTTGTTCCAAACGTTTGGCCCAAATGCAAAAGCCCGTTCGGTCCCAGTACAGCGCTTTGAGATAGTTGCCGCGGCGATTGACGAAAACAAAGAGATTTCCGGAGAGGGGATCTTCTCTGAGCATATTTTTCGTCAGCGCATACAGTCCGGTGAAGGACTTGCGCATATCCACCGGCTTGCCGTAGAGAAATACCCGTAGATTTCCTTCCGGAAAGAACATCAGCAGCGGCGCAGTCGAAGGATGACAGCACCACCCAGTTCAAGCTCCACGTCCCACAGGGGGGCTGCCTGTGGTGGCGACAGCTCTATAAATGGCGCCGTACTTCCTTGCTTGCTCAATCGCGCCTGCCACCAGTGGAAACGATGGCTGGGAATACGCACCTGCTGGCAAAATTGTTCGGCATCTAGGCCGCTTTGCTCGAACTTTTCTATAAGCGCCTGCCATTCAGCTTTGGTGCGCCTGGTTTTACGTTTGATCTTTCCTGCCATGGTTTTTCCTCCCCAGTATTTGTATATGCGTGTGTGCCACGCTGGTAGTGGCCACCATTTTTATACTACCTTCGGAGGAAATGGAATGACGTCGGAAATAGACCGCTTAC
>JAAETJ010001007.1 GCA_024228495.1 bacterium
CAATATTCCCGAGTGGTGCCATAATTTTTCTCAACACCGTAGCCGTGTGCATAGAGCACGCCGAGATTAAATAGCGCGTTTGCATCTTGTTTCTTGGCGGCTTTCTTGAAATATTCCCGAGCGGTGCCGTAATTTTTCTCAACACCGTAGCCGTTTGCATAGAACGTGCCGAGACTATTTAATGCGTTTGCATCTTGTTTCTTGGCGGCTTTCTCATAATATTCCCGAGCGGTGCCGTAATTTTTCTCAACGCCGTGGCCGTCTACATACAGCAAGCCGAGATCAAATAGAGCACCTGCATGTTGTTGCTCGGCGGCTTTCTTCCAATATTCCCGAGCGGTGCCGTAATTTTTCTCAACACCGTGGCCGAAATAGTAAAATGTGCCGAGACTAAATAGAGCTTCCGTATGGTTTTGCTCGGCGGCGGCGGATGCCCATACTCTAGCCTCCTCATAGCTTTGCGGAATATCTGGTGCACAAGTGCCATAGAAGTAAATTTGGCTTAGCTTCAGTTGCGCTGAGGGCGATCCCTTTTTTGCTGCCCTTATAGGTAGTTCATAGTTAACCTTTTCTTTACTGCTCAGAACAGGTTTGGCAATTTCAGAAAGTGGACTGATTTGGTATTGCGGCAATGGTTTTTCAAGAAAACCTAGGTCGTTGGCGATTGCTGCTAACGCTGGCATTGTTTATTGGCCTGTCATGACATATATGCTCCATTATAGTGCGGTCATAAAGGAACAAGACAAGTTTCAAAGCCCTGCCCCGCTGCTTGGTCTTCCGGCTTTGCCTTCGACCAGGCGCGGGGTTGATTGTTTTAAGCGCGTTACCGTGTAACGGGTTGGCCTCTGCCCGGTCAAAATTCAAGATTAGGCCCATAATCTTGAATGGTTTTTAGAGGGCGCAGCCCTGCCGCATTTTGTGAATGAAATTCACGTTCAGGGCAGTTTTTGGGCAGTTTCAGCCTCAGCGCCGGAGCAGAGCGAGGCATTGAGGCGGGTTTTTTGATGAATTTGGTTCATGTGACCGCGCTTTGAGGTGTGAAGCGTTACCCGATAACGTCAGCGGCCCAGCAGCCTCGACCAAAAACCGCGTTTCTTTTCCCGCTGATCGGTGAGCAAGGCTGTAAGCTGTTCAGTAGCACGGCGGCGCTCTTTTTGCTCATCATCAAGCCGTTCCTGCACGGATTCGGTACGTTTACGCTCCCTTTCAATCTCTTTTGTGAGGTGTTCAATCAGCTCATCTTTTACCTTAACAACAGCATCATAAGACACTGTATCTTTTGTATTATTTTGTTTAATTTGAACATTATTAGACACTGTATCAATATCGACTTTATCGTATACCCTCTCTAATTCAGATACATCAATGACCACATGCCCACGCCCATTTTTTTCAATAGAAAGCTTGTTTTCTTTGATATGGCGGTCAAGAGTAGCCCGTGTAATTCCTACCGCTTTGGCGGCGCGTGATTTGTTTAATTTCATGATGTATATTTATGTTTAATATTGCTATATTGATACGAATTTATACACAGTTTTAATATCTTTGGGGTTTCGGTCAAGAAATTTTCGCGCTAGGCTGGCAGATATTAGGGGAGTAAAAGCTATGAGGGTATTTTTGCCCAACGGAGCAGCTTACGGGCGCCTGTTGACCCACCAGAAGGACCAGCAGCCCCAACAACCTCAAAAGATGAGCTTTTTTGGTCGCCTGTTTGGTGGCCGGAGCGGATAGGGAAGGGAGCGGGGGAGAAGCGGTCAGGCTTTGACGAAATGCACCTTGTCGCGTTCGTCGATCCGCCAGTCGGCCAGAATGCCGACCTCGATCAGCCTGTTCAGGGCGGCTTTCAAATTCCGGCGAAAATATTTTAGCTCCTTGGTATTGCTGCCCGTGATGTCGTGGAGATATTGCACCGTAACAGGGTACGGCTTGTCATGGCTGGATAGCCAAAGCTGCAAATGCTTAGCAAGCGGGG
>JAAETJ010001008.1 GCA_024228495.1 bacterium
GCTGTATTGCCATCCATCGCCATGCGGATACCGGGATATTTGAACTGCTTCTGTTCTTTCTTGCCGAACAATTTCTGTTCTTTCTTGCCGAACATCAGGGATTCCTCATCTTTTAGTCATAGTCGTTATAAACCTGTCTCCATTGACATGGAGAAACAGGCATCCCGGTATAGGGATCTGTGATTTCCTACTGGTTCCTAATTAGATTTTTAAAAGACGCTACGCCATCGGCAGCGCCTTTTTGCGGACAATCTTCTTGGCGCCCTTGCCCACTTGGTAGCCACCGCGTTTATCGAACCAGATGATTGCACCGGTCGGGCAGCGCTCGATCGCCACCCTGGATGCAAATCCGTTTTTCTCATAGTCGATCACGGCCAGATTATCTTTGATATCGATCAACCCTTCCGGGGAGTCTATGGCGCAACGTTCGCATGCCGTGCATATCACCTCGCAATCAGCCTCGGCCTCTTCACCCTTCTCCAGATTTTTACATGCAACGAAAAGCTGATGACTGATCGGGTGAATCGAAAAAAGATCTTTAGGGCAGACCTCTACACAATCGTTGCAGGCGGTGCAAAGCTCTGCGTTTACCACCGGCAGGCCATAACGATCCAGCTTGATGGCATCGAAACCACAAACATCCTCACAATCGCCCATGCCCAGGCAGCCCCATGCGCAACCCTTGCCACCTCCTGAGACCAGCGCGGCAGCCCGACAAGAGTTCAACCCACCATAACTGGCACGGATATAAGAGACATGCTTACCACCGGCGCAGGCAAGCCTCGCTACCCGCTTCTCCCGGTGAGTAAGTTCGACACCGAGAAAATCGGCAATAGCTTTGTTCAAATCCTTTGCATTGACCGTGCATAGGCTAGGCTCATAAGTGCCTTTAACCAGGCCTTCAGCAAAAGGACGACAACCGGGTGCGCCACAGGCGCCACAGTTGGCGTGTGGCA
>JAAETJ010001009.1 GCA_024228495.1 bacterium
ACAAAGCGTTGCGGCATTATTTTGCCAAATACGTGGACACTAATATATGTGTATATATGTTGACATGAAGAGGCATATATGCTATATACGTAGACACTATACACGCTGACCAAAAACACCCACCATGTACATCGATATCTCAACGCTGAACCGGAATGGGCGAACCTACAAACGGGTCCTCTTGCGGGAATCATATCGCGAAAAAGGCAAGGTAAAAAAACGTACCATCGCTAACCTCAGTGCCTGTTCCGATAAAGAGGTCAAAGCCATACAACTGGCCCTGCGACACAAAAATGATTTGGCCCAATTGGGTTCTGTGAAAAAAAACCTCACCATTGCCCAAGGTCCGTCCATGGGGGCCGTTTGGTTGGTTTATAAACTGGCTTCCAGATTGGGGATCGCTACGGCCTTGGGTAATACTCGCCAAGGTAAACTGGCGCTATGGCAAGTGATCGCCAGGGTTATCGATCAGGGTTCGCGGCTTTCTTCAGTACGCTTTGCCGCCAATCATGCAGCCTGTGATGTATTGGATCTCGATTCGTTTCATGAGGAGCATTTGTATGCCAATCTTGATTGGTTGAATGAGCATCAGGGTGAGATCGAAGACCGGGTGTATCGTAAACAATGCGGTGGAAAAAAAACTGAACTGTTTTTGTACGATGTGACCAGCAGTTACCTGGAAGGAGAGCAAAATGAACTGGCCGCCTTCGGCTACAACCGAGATAAAAAGAGTGGGAAAAAGCAGATCGTAATCGGCCTGCTGTGCGAGGGCACCGGTACGCCACTTTCGATTGAAGTTTTTCAGGGTAACACCCAAGACACCAAGACCTTTGCATCTCAGATCGCTAAAGTAGCCGGACGTTTCGGCGGTGGATCCGTTACCTTTGTCGGTGATCGCGGGATGATCAAAGGACCGCAGATTACAGAGCTCAAGCAATACCAAGAACATGAATTTCACTACATTACGGCGATCACCAAGCCTCAGATTGAAAAGCTGCTTAAAGAGGGTGAATTTCAGCTCGAATTGTTCGACCAGGCACTGGCCGAAGTGGAATCGAACGATGGCCTGCGTTATGTGTTACGTCGGAACCCGGAACGTACCAAGCAGATCAGAGAAACCCGTAAAGAGAAATACCAGATCCTGCTCAAGATGGAGGCGGAACAAAACCTGTATCTGCAGGAACATCCGCGGGCCAAGACCGAAGTGGCGCTGCGAAAAATCGAGGCCAGAAGCCGAAAACTGAAGATTGATACTTGGGTGATAGTATCTTCCACTCAACGCACAATTTCATTGTCGAAGAATACCAAAGAACTCAAGGAGATTGAGAAGCTCGATGGATGCTACGTGTTGAAAACCGATCTTCCTGCGCAGCTTGCCTCTAAAGAACTGGTTCATGAGCGCTACAAGGACTTGGCGTTAGTGGAGTGGGCATTTCGCACCAGTAAGACGGTGGAATTAGAGATCCGCCCGGTACATGTACGCCGGGCGCCTCGAACGCGAGGACATGTTTTTGTGGTCATGATGGCCTATTGGATCATCAAGGAGTTGTCCTCGCTTTGGCGGTCACTGGAGGTGACCGT
>JAAETJ010001010.1 GCA_024228495.1 bacterium
CCTTGTTTTCTCGTCGCTGCCAAATCCCGCCGGAGATCCAATTCGCTGTCATAAAACCAGTTTCGGGCATGCAGACCCTCGTCATTCAATTCCGGCGCAGGCAGGATTGGCTGGTGGCGGTCTGCGCGAACCGGACCCGAAGCCATCAATATGACTGAAGTGACAATTACAACTATTCTCCAGGCGATCATTCCCTGTGATCCTTTTCCCGTCATAGTACTTCAAATTCCGGTAATTATTCAAGATTTGCCGGTAGACTTCAACCTGCGTGAAGTGATTTGGTCCATTCTGCCGGCAATCAGTGATCTGGCAGTAAGGCCAGCGTTTCGCCAAATTCATCAGGTTTGTTCACGTCTGGGCAGTCCATCGTCAAGCTTTATCCAGGGAAGCTGGTGTTCGACGTATACATGGGCCTGGGGCTTTGCGATTTCCGGATTATCCAGAGTTGGTGCCAAAATATGAATCTGTCCGGGCCAACGCTCCTCTGCCGCATAGGTTAAGGACGTGCCACACTGGTCGCAGAACCCGCGTTTAACATCAGCAGAAGTGTTGCATTTAGCAAGCTGCCCTTTGGTGATTTTGAAATTTTCTTTTTGGTAACCCATCCATGTTGTAAACGAGCCGCCGGTTGCTTTCTGGCAGGACCGGCAATGGCAGTGCGCCGCCCATTCCGGTTTGCCGTGGAGCATATAGCGCAAC
>JAAETJ010001011.1 GCA_024228495.1 bacterium
CCAGACCAAAAGACCAGAGAGAAAGCCAGGGCCATGATACGCAGGATCGACCATGAATTAGAAAATACCGAAGTATCAGAGGCTTGAGATTTGTATTGAATGGCAAAGCGAGGCGGACAACCCGGTAACCAAAGCGCAAGCAAAGGCACAGAATGGCGTGATGCCTTGCGTAAGGCCATCAAGACCTATCAGGACGATACGATCAAGCGAGGCCATGCACTACGGCATATCGCCAAGAAGGTGGTCACACAAGCCCTTGAGGGCGATGCTACAGCCAGGAACGAGATAGCGAACCGATTAGATGGCAAGCCAACCGAATTCAGAGAATCAAGAGTTCACACTACCGTGGAGACTGTCGCAGTACAGGCCACTTCTGATTGGCTTACAGAAACAGTCCCCGAAAGAACAAGCAGCCCACCAGAGAAACCTGTCACGCATTGACCTGTTTTTCCTGCTTCGCTATGTCTGTGGTCGTGTGGATATGGAACACCAGTGGCTATTAGAGCGCTGTAGAGAGGTCGACTATAGCCCTGACGAACACTTGGACCTATGGGCAAGGGAACATTACAAGTCAACCATCATCACCTTTGGCAAGGTCATACAGGACATTTTATCGAGTCACGGTGATTACCCGCTGGAGAAGTGGAACGGTCGTGAGGTCACGGTGGGCATATTCAGCCATACCAGGCCAATCGCTAAAGGCTTTCTAAGGCAGATCAAGTATGAGTTTGAGCGTAATATTCTGCTGAAGTCATTATTTCCTGATGTGCTGTACGAAAACCCACACAAAGAGGCACCGAAGTGGTCTGAGGATGATGGGATTGTTGTAAG
>JAAETJ010001012.1 GCA_024228495.1 bacterium
AAATTATTGTTTATTCTCGCTTTTTTTGTAAAATTTACACAGAAACACAATGTGAATTTGTAAAATTGTAAAGCCGTGCTATTATGCTGGAAATTCAACAAGATAATAATGTGCCTTCAACCAATGGAAGGCAAATCAAGGGTTACAATCCGGTTGTGCCGATTTTACGCGGACACTGCACACTGCTCGTACCAAAACACTCAACCCGACGCAGCAATGCCACGTTCAAAAGATATGAGCCTCTTCATGTTGCAGACCAGATTCATCATGCCGATGCGGACGCTGGCGCTCGACGCCTCATAGGTGTGGATAAATTTATGACGCCTGTCCACATTGATGTGGTTCTTGTAACCAATCGCTAACGATTGATGGGTTTACCCTGGGATTTTTAGAGGTTCCCTTGAGTTGAGATCCTGTTCTATTTCGAATTGGGATTTAAGAACGTTACGCGAGTCTCAACTTTCCAGAAACCTTGTAGAGCCGTGGAATTGCAGGGCGAACATATATGAGAGGAGTTTTCTGTATATTTTGTTCGACAATCTCCAAATATCCCTTGCCTTGTTATCGACCAGCGTGAACTGCTCGACCAGCTTGCCTATGATGGTTTCGATATAACGCCGCTTGTCCATGATCAATTTGACTATCTCAGGCGACCTTTCATCCCGCATATTGTCCCTCAGAGGTGTATGCATGATGATACCCTTATTGGCCATTTGCTGCGTAAAATCAGCTCCCAGATAGCCCTTATCGGCCAGCATGTCGCCCCATAAATCATCAACCATATCAAGAGCGGCTTCTCGTTCGCCGCCATTGGCCGCACTCAGGCTGAACTCCCGTATTTCACCATTTGTCGCAACAATCAGATGGCCTTCAAATCCGTAATAGGTTTGTTTTTTTGCTGCACAATGACCGAAACTTGCAACGGTTTGAAATAGCTTGCATCTTCTGGCTCGTGCAAATTTGCAAATCTGCATTGGAAGGCCGGGGACATAATCGGCCGGTGCTTTTTCAACAATTTGCGCAAGTTCTCTTCGGTGTTCTGCTGTTAGTTTCGAGGGACGCCCCGACGGTTTCTTGTTGATCAGCCCCTTGGGACCTTGCTCATTGAAACGAATGACCCAGTCACGCAATGTCTACCGGTCCATCAAACCGACAGCTGCCGCTTGCGTCCGGTTCTTGCCATCGTATATTGCCGCCAGCGCCATCAGACGACGGCTCTGCCAACCATCACACGCTATTGCTGCCAAACGCCGTAACTCCTCACAACTATAGTCATCCCGCAATTTGATCGCCCCTGACATTGCACCTCTCCCAATCAGTTGAAACAACAATTATAGAGAATAACAATTTAGTCCTGATGGGAATCCATCAATTGTGAGTCGGCACTTTCTCAAGCTGGTATAAGTCATCGCCATGCCTTTGAGATTTCGTCAATGGTTCATAGCTTGCCGTCATAAGCTTTGCGACCAATAGGGGTTGCGATAATTGTGAAACGATCCCCGTCTAATGCTTGCTGCAGTTCTATTTCCAGATCAGTTTCGCTGGCCGCGATTACCCCATTGCCGCCCATGGCAATGGCGACCTTTGCGAAATCTGTCTTGCCAAAATCGACGCCGAGGTTTTGCCGCCTGGTGCCTCTTTGTTTCAGTTCAATCAACGCAAGAGAGGCGTCTACAAAAACGATAACCACCAAAGGGATTTTGAGATCGCGCATGGTGGCCAGTTCGCCCAGCACCATTTCAAGACCTGCATCACCGGTGAAGACGATCATCGGTGCGTCAGGTTTGACGAGCTTATAGCCCAAGGCGAGCGGCAAGGCACATCCCATCGTGCAAAGACCGGTGGATTGCAGCAAGGAGCGTGGCTTATGACATTGCCAAATTTGCGATAGCAAAATCCGGTGGGCACCGGTATCTGCCGTGGCGATGGTGTCGAGGGGCGCAATCCGGCGCACTGTTTCAATGACCGTTGCTGGTCCCCAGCTTTCGTCAAAACGAAAACGCTCGCTCAATTGTTGTTGCGCTTGCGCCATTTTACCGCCGGGCCAGCTTGTCTCCTTGGGTTCCAGACCATAGCTTAACGCCTTTAGCCCTTCTTTTATGGAGCAGATAAACGAAAGATCAGCGTGATGGACATAGTGAGTATTTTCGATCAAACAGATCTCAATCGCCTTGGCCGGGTCCCACGGATTGATCCAGCCATCACGCATTTCGATGGGATCATAGCCAACGGCCAGCACCATGTCAGCGCTCTCTAATAATGGCAGCACCACTTTATCAGAGCGCTGCGACAGGCCATGTCCGCCAAGCGCCAATGGATGGTTTTCTGGTAATATACCTTTGGCCTTGTAGGTAGTGACAAGGGGGATCTGGAACCGCTCAACGAACTGCTTGAGCTCATCAGTCGCGCCGTCATCATACAGCACATCAAGCCCAGCGACCATAATCGGCTTTTTGCTGGCGGCAAGTTTGGCGCGCGCCTCTTGCAACTGGGTGGATGGCGCAGGAGTGATTGCGGCGAGGGGTTTGCGCAAGTGTTTGTTAGCAGTTGCATGGAAAGCGGTTGCTACGCGGATCGGAATATCGATATAGACCGGCCCCGCTCGTCCATCTGTTGCGATCGTAATGGCCTTGTCGATCATCAGATCACTAGCGCCCTCAACGGCAGTGAAGGTCGCCTTGGTGATGGGTGCCATAACGGCTTTATGATTAAAAACCTGATGGGTGAAGGAGAGCTGGGTGTCCTCATCAATACAACCGGACAACACGATCAATGGCACGCGGTCCTGCTGGGCATTTGCAATGACATTGAACGCATTGGCAATGCCGGGACCGACCGTTGCCAGCAAAATACCCGGTGCGCCGTTGGCATGATGAGTGCCCTCGGCCATGAAGCCAGCGGCGTTCTCGTGTTTGGTCAGGGTAAAGCGAATGCCCGCACGAGCCAGTGCTTCCATCATGGCCAGCACCTCTCCGCCGGGAATGCCAAAGGCATGGCGGCATCCTGCCTCAAAAAGCCTCTGGGCAATGATATCAACTGTCGTAAGGGTCATTCCTGCCTCTTTATACCTTCGTCTAAACCCTCGGAACACAGCTATTTTTCCAGATAGCCATCGCGGGTTTGGGGAAATTTTCGTCCAAATAATTGTGTTGCCAGTACGGTTTTTAGTATTTGCGCGGTGCCGCCGCCAATAGTGAACATGCGCGCGTCCCGCACCATGCGCTCCAAGGGTCGGTTGCGCGAATAGCCGGCAGCGCCAAATATTTGTAAGGCGTCATTGCTGACTTTAATCGCGGTCTCAGAGGCCAGTAATTTGGCCTGTGCGGCCATGGCAATATCAGGAAATCCGCTTTCTCCTGCTGATGCCGCCGCGCGCCAGATCATCAGCCGTGCCGCATCAAGAGCGGATGCCATATCGCTTATCATCCATTGCAAGCCCTGAAATTCGCAAATTGGTCGGTCGAACTGCTCGCGCGTTTTGGCATAGCCCAGGGCCAGCTCATATGCCCCAGTAGCAATGCCAAGCGCCACTGTTCCGGCACCAACACGCTGGCCATTATAGGCATTCATTAGTCCGGCAAAGCCGCGCTCCACACCCTTTGGTGGGGCCACTAGCATATCGTTATCAATCACAAGATCGTTGAAATGGATCTCCGTTTCGGGGATGCCGCGCATTCCCATGGCTGGTTCCCTTGTACCGATGGTCAGCCCTTGCGGTGTGCCGCAGTCCGGGTCATGCACCGCGATAAAACCACAGATTCCCAGTTCAATACCGCTCTCATCAAAGGCGCGGGCAAAAATGAAATACAATTTCGAGACACCGCCACCAGTGATCCAGTGCTTGGTGCCGTTTAAAATCCATTTATCACCCTTTTTGTCGGCCCGCGTTGTCATGTGTGTGGCGGCCGACCCGGCATTTGGCTCCGTGATGCAGATCGCTGGCTTGTCTCCCGACAGCACGAGTGCAGCCGTCAACTGCTTTTGCTTTTCGCTGCCATATTTCATGATCGCCCCGACGGCACCCATATTGCCTTCGACGACAATCCTTGCCGTGACACCGCAGGTCTTGGCGATCTCTTCGACGACCAGCACAGCTTCGAGATAGGAAAACCCTTGCCCACCATATTGCCTGGGAATGATCATGCCCATATAGCTGTGTTTAACCAGCGCCTTGACATTGTCCCATGGATATTCTTCCGTTTTGTCGATCTGCGCCGCTCTTGGTGCGAACTCGGTCTGCGCCAGTTTTTGCGCCGCTTGCTTGATCCTTAATTGCTGCTCGTTCAATGCGAACATTATATATGCTCCTTGTTAACTTGGGCGACTTCAATCATATTTAGCTTGTTGAGCTGATCTATTGCCCGATCATCCAGTCCCAGCTGCTCTTTGAGAATTTCTCTTGTATGCTCGCCGCGCCTTGGCGGAAAAGTGCGATAGCTGACCGGGGTTTTTTCAAATTTTAGGGGATTGGCAATGAGCGCCACCTCTTCGTCGATCATCTCATGGCTCATATTGATCACCATATCGCGGGCTTTGGTATGTTCATGGCCAAGGCTTTGATCGATAGTTTGTACCGGCCCGCAGGGGACGCCATTTCGCTCCAGCTCATGGAGCCAGAACTCACTGGTTTGCTGACGGGTTAACTCCTCGATAAGCGCCACGAGTTCATCGCGATGGATGATGCGCGCCGGGTTGGTGGCAAATTTTTCGTCTTGCGCCAGTTGCGGGGCGTCAGCACAAGCGCAAAATTTCTCAAACTGCGTGTCATTGCCGACCGCCAGCATGAAATAGCCGTCACTGCTGGCAAACACCTGATAAGGCACAATATTGGGGTGAGCGGTGCCACGGCGCATGGGTACCTCGTTTGAGACCAGATAATTCGTGCCCTCATTGATCAGCCAAGCCAGCTGGGTGTCATAAAGGCTGACATCAATAAATTGACCTTCTCCGGTTTGATTGCGGTAGTGCAAGGCGGCCAACACGGCCTGGCTCGCATACATGCCGCACATGACATCGGCAATGCCAACGCCGACCTTCACAGGGGGCCCATCTGGTGCGCCCGTAATGCTCATAATGCCCCCCATGGCCTGGATCATCGCATCATAACCTGGCCGGTGAGCGAGGGGACCGGTTTGACCAAAACCGGTAATGGAACAATAGATCAAATGCGGATTGACCGATGCCAGCGAAGCGTAATCTAGATGATATTTTTGCAATCCACCGACCTTGTAATTTTCCACCAGAATGTCGGTTTTGGTGGCGAGTTTCGTGACGAGTTCTTGCCCTTTTTTTTGCGAGAGATCAATTGCCACTGAACGTTTGTTGCGATTGGCGCACAAATAATAACTTGACCACCCTTCAAGGGATGGATCGTTCGCCTCAATATTGGGAGGTCCCCATTTGCGAGTGTCATCGCCATTACCGGGACGCTCAACCTTGATCACATCAGCGCCCATATCTCCCAGATTCTGGGTGAGCGAGGGGCCCGCAAGGATACGGCTCAGATCAAGAACCTTGATGCCGCTTAAGGGGCCGTTATGAGGAGGCATGAAAACATACTTTTTAAACGTTGCCGGTCTGTTGGGATCAGCATACGAGGATATCACATAAAATAAAAGCAAGTTTATATGGAATTAATTATTGACATCTAACCAAAGAATTTGGTGGTTCGGACAATAACAAATTCAACCAGATAACCATTAATCAGGCAGTCAATTGCCTTTGACTGCTGGTCTAAATATAATCCTTGCCTCGCAGCGAATTGAAGAACCGCTTCAATATCCCCCCGCGATTGCCCCCATAAGTGTGATGCTGCGAGATGCTATCACCATTCAATATTGTGGCTGCTGGTATGGCCGCTGCCATTTCCGGCTGCGTTTCAACGTGCTCGCTAGCTTCTGGAACGCTTGGAAATGACTGTTTTTCATGTGCCTCACCGATCTCGTCCGAGGGCTGTTCCACCAGCTTAACCTCTTGCGGAGCGGTTTCCTCATCCTGCATGACAATGCCCGCCGTACCGATTGCAGCAGCCGCTGCTCCAGCGGCAACTACGGCTTGCGTATCCACATCAACGTCAGAGAGCAGATCGGCGATCTGTGCACTTTCATCTGGAGCAGGTATATCGGGAATGGCGGCTATTTCGACTTCCGGTATCACGGTTTCCTCTGGAACGACTTCGATCACTGCCTCGGGGATCTCTTCAACCACAAGTTCAACCGGTTCTGGCGCAACCTCGGGAATAGCCGCGATTTCAACAGCCTCCGACACCTCAGCAATCTCCACCACAGGCTCAATTTCCGGCACAGCGATTGTCTCGATATCCGGCTCTTCGATTTTGGGTGCAGCTTCGAGAACCACCTCGGACATCTCAACTTCTGCCACGTCAGATAAATCTATCTCCGGCTCAATGGCCTCAATATTGATCGCTGGCAGTGCCGCATCGACCGGTTCAATTTCAACTTCCGGGATTTCAATCAATTCAATTTCTTCGGCAATTTCGCCGGTCTCAGCGGTTTCAGACGAAAGCTGATCCGCGACCATCGCAGCAGCGACACCCGTTACCGCCGCACCTGTCGCCACGCTTGTCAGATCCAGTCCACTTTCTTCGACATTTTCTACAACACTTTCTGGGGCGCTTTCTGAAACGGTCTCTATTTCAGATTCGATAGCTGGCTGTACGGCCTCAAGCTCACCTTCCACGCAACCGACCTCTCTATCCTTCCACCAGTTCGGAAGGACCTGCTGGGCGTTCGGATTGATATTTTGAGTATCCAAAGCTTGCGCAACCGGCTCTTTTGTAGCAGCAACGGGCGCTTCACCACCATCACCACGTAGCACTTCGCTCACAGCACTCAGTTCTGCGCTCGACATGTCTCGCTCTTGAACCGCTTCGGCAATTTCATCAAGCTTTTGAATTGCCATATAGTGTCGATTACCTATCAGTTTCTCATCAGCTTCTTTTCTTAACTCGCGGATTGTATCCAGGAAATTATCTTTTTCCGGCGTATCCATATTATCATCTCCCAATCGTTCCCAGTTCGGCCTGTGGGTTCATTGCTGATCCACGGCTCCTCTTCGCAATTATTAGCTAAGCCACGGATTCCTCTTTTTTGTCATCCGTGTGTTTATTTCAATCCCTATCCTTTTTAGCGGGTTAAACGGGATTTGTATATGGAAGAAGAGGAAAGCTCAACATCAGCATTTCGCAAGGATCGACAACACAAAACAAGAGGCGCATTGTTCAGACGCCTCTTGTTCGGTTTTTTAGACCCGTTTCCAGTGAGAGAGGAAAAAAACGAGACTACCAGTCATTCATTTCAACGGCCGCGACTATCGGGCCGCCATCTCCATCTTGCAAAAGAATAACACAACCATCTATGTTACCCTGCGAAATATGTTTTTTCGGCAATTTGACAGTCATTTTTTCGCCGTTCCAATGACCGATAGGCGTCAGGTTGCGGACCACATTATGATAGGTCAACAGCTTGCCGCGATTTTCGCCGCGGCGGATTTCGACACTTTCCTTCTTTGAAACAAGCGCCATCCAAAGGGTAGCCTTTTTTTGCGGGCGTTTATTTTGCATATCGCCAACGGTGATAATAAGCGTGCCATCCTTGCTCCCAACACCAAGATCCACGGGAGGGTTTTTGGCCCGTGCCGCACGGCGTTTTTCAATCATTTCTTGAATGGCGCTCTCGTCGGCCCCATTATGATGCGAGAGACCATCGACAACCACTTGTGGCGTATAAACATGACCGACGCGAAATTGTCTGGCATAGGAATGCTGGCGCTTGGTGAATTTTGCATGGCCAAACGTATCACGCCAGCCAAGATAGTCCCAATAGTCAACGGACATGGAAAGAGCAATAATGTCTTCTTGAGCAATGAAAGTGGGAAGTAGAGCATCGGCGCTGGGGCATGAGGAACAACCCTGCGAGGTATATAGCTCAAGCAATATCTTGGAGGTACCATGGCGGAATTTCAGCATTGGGTCACCAGGAGCACTCATAGCTGGTAGCGTCATGAACAGTGATACCAACAATGCTAGGCCGTAAGCGCCTAACCTTGATAGAAAACATTGCGAATACTGGCTTATCTTCACGATTTGGCGTAATTTAAGCATCGTCTCCTCAAAGCTCCCTATATATTTCTCAAGCCCTCAATTCTATTCGTGCAGGTTCGTTCACATCAATGTCAGAAATCTTTGGCAAAGCTCCCAGCAGAAGAACAGTATCCTAAAACCGAGGATCAATTGCCAGTAACAAGTGGGTGAAGAGCCTTGTTTCAAGGGGATATCTGCCAAAAAGTGCCCCGCAGGTCGCTATTATTAGGGGGGTTGCATTGCCCATTTGGAAGCACCATACTATAATCGAGTTAATGCGTTAGCATTTTTGAGAACCCCGCAATCACCTATATTGACGGGTTTAACACACAAATAAAGAGGTTTTTAGTCACCATGGCGGAATTTGACAATCAGGGATATGCGCAATCAGAAGCTGGTTCGCGCACTTCGTACGATGCGGGCCTGCGCGCCTATATGTTCAGTGTCTATAATTATATGGCCATTGGCATCGCCCTCACCGGCGTTATTGCCTATGCGTTTTTCAGCATGGCAACTACCCAGGACCCTTCATTGGCAGTGGCATCGTTGGGCAATGGCACCATGCTTACTGAACTTGGTCGCACAATTTATATCTCTCCCCTGAAATGGGTCTTGATGTTTGCACCACTTGGAATGGTCATGCTGTTCGCTGCCACCGCCCATAAAATGAGCCCTTCTATGGCTCAGATGGTCTTTTGGGGCTTTGCAGTGCTGATGGGAATGTCACTATCCTCCATCTTTATTCGCTATACTGGCACCTCAATCTCACGCGTGTTCTTTGTCACTGCGGCTTCTTTTGGGGCGCTTAGTCTTTATGGCTATACCACCAAGAAAAACCTGTCTGGCTGGGGCACCTTCTTGTTTATGGGCGTGATCGGCGTGATTATCGCTTCCATTGTTAACATCTGGCTGCAGAGCTCGGCTCTGCAATTTGCCGTTTCGACGATCGGTGTTCTGGTGTTTGCTGGCCTCACCGCCTACGACACACAGCGTATCCGCGAAACATACCAATATGTTGCTCATGATGCAGCTGCCGTCAAAAGCGCCGCCATCAACGGGGCTCTGTCGCTCTATCTGGACTTCATCAACATGTTCTTGATGATGCTGTCATTATTCGGCGGCGACGAATAGCACAAGTCACAAGTGATATAAAAAGAGCCCCGGTCAGTCATCTGGCCGGGGCTCTTTTGTTTGGGTGTTAGCTGTTAGGCGTGTCAAGCAACCGCCTATATCGCAAATCGGCTAGACCATTGCCAGGCGGGGTTTTGGTTCGAGGATCCGTAGCACCATCTCCAGATCGCGGCCACGCTTCAATATTTGGCCTCCCGGAGCGATCACACTATAAACGCCTTGACGTCGCGCCAATTTAGGATTTTTTTCGACCCGATAAAGCGGCACTTCGCTGGCATGGCGAAAGATCGAGAACACCGCCCGTTCCTTCAGCATATCGATCGCGTAGTCGCGCCATTCACCCGCCCCTACCTGCAGCCCATAGAGCCCCAGGATCAAGTCAAGCTCGGTCCGATTAAAGGAAACCACCTGCTCCTCATGTGAGCACCTGGTGCCGCTCACATGGCCGGTGCTCAGCTTTATTATTATTGGGTCACCTTCGCTCACAACGCCTCCTGCTGAATTGCAATACTCTACCTGTAAGAGTGCGCCCCAATGATCCGCGGGTCAAGCGCACAAGCTCTAAGGGCCGCTTCTCAATTGGGTAAATATTAACAAGGCCGTAAAACCTACGCGAAATCATCACGAAACTGCCCTATTAAAGTCTTTAGGGAGCCGCAATGTAATGATCTCTTGATGATGTTGCAGATGTTCGGCTTCCGGGACTAAAGACGATTTTGGAAAATAGCCCCCAAGCCCCTTTCCAAGGCCTGACCTGGAAGTCGAACCGCAACAGATCTTTTAAAGAGCGCTCCACTCCCTTTTTGTGATCCCGATGTAGAGTTACTCAAGCTGGCGTCCCCAACGCCAGCTTTTGTGTTATTAGGGCAACGGTCTGGTAAATCGCGCCCAATATTACAAACTGGTAAGTATTACCACAGTCTCGCCCTATTTTTTCCGCCGTTCCGCCCCATTCCATTGCCAAAAAACAGATGTTGCCTGGCTCGGTTTATCCTACAGGTTTCGGATTTAAAGCCCCCCAGCCCCTCCGAACCATCAAGATGAACCGGGCCTTCAACGCTCCCCCCCTTTTTCATTGTGATTTGCTCTCAACTCACCTAAAACCTTGTGAAATATTTTATTGAACAAGGGAATTGAACGGCCATGACATCATCAGACGAACAGAGCGAAACAAACAACGAAACAATCAATGAAACATCTTATGAGTTTCAAGCCGAAGTCGCGCGACTACTGGAGCTGATGGTGCATTCGGTCTATTCCGAACGCGAGGTGTTTTTGCGCGAGTTGATCAGCAATAGTGCCGATGCCCTCGATAAATTGCGCTATAAAGCGCTCACCGATGAAACCATGATGCCCGATGATCTTAAACTGGCCATCACACTTGTTGCCGACAAGGAGACCAAGACGCTCACCATCATCGATAATGGCATCGGTATGAGCAAGTCTGAACTGGTGGAAAATCTTGGCACCATCGCGCGCTCTGGTACCAAGGCCTTCATTGATCAAATCAAGCAAGGTGATGACAGCAATAAGGCAAGCCCTGACCTCATCGGTCAGTTTGGCGTTGGCTTCTATGCCGCTTTCATGGTGGCTGACCGCGTTGATGTTATTTCCAGGAGAGCTGGATCAGATGAAAGCTTTCAGTGGACCTCGGATGGGAAAGGGATGTTTGACATCACCGCCCTTGAACAAGAACAAGCTTTTGGCACCAGCATCACCCTACATTTGAAGGACGATGCTGTGGAATTTCTTGAAGAAAGCGAAATCCAGCGCATCGTGCATACCTATTCTGATCACATTTCCTTCCCTATCTTCCTCAAAGGCGAGGAAAAGGCACCGACGGATAATGATGAGAAGAGCGAGACGGAGGATGCACAGCAACAGCTCAACGCCGCCAATGCTCTTTGGACCCGCTCCAAAAACGACATTACCCCTGAGCAGTACAAAGAATTTTATCACCATACGGCCAGCGCCTTTGATGATCCGGCCTTGACCATTCACTACACCGCCGAGGGGCGCCAGCTTTATACCAGCTTGTTATTCGTGCCCTCCATGCCGCCTTTTGATCTTTATGACGCCCAGCGCAGCGCCCATATCAAACTGTTTGTAAAACGCATTTTCATTACCGATGATGCCGAAATCCTACCCCCTTATCTGCGCTTTGTGCGCGGCATCGTCGATAGCGAAGACATCCCCCTCAACTTGTCGCGCGAAATGCTGCAAAATAATCCGCTGCTCGCATCCATCCGCAAAGCAGTGACTAACAAAGTATTGTCTGAGCTGACCAAGCTGGCCGACAATGAAGCGGAAAAATATTTGCAGGTCTGGGAGCATTTTGGGGCCGTCATGAAAGAAGGCCTCTATGAGGACGTCGAGCGCCGCGACACGCTTTACAAACTGACGCGCTTCAAATCGACCCTTAACGAACTCGACACCAGGGTTGAGAGCGACAAGTCCGATGACACTGGTTGGCGCTCCCTTGACGACTATATCAAAGACATGCCCGAAGGCCAGACCGCCATCTATTATCTGGCGGGCGACAATATGGATCAGTTGAAAGCCAGCCCGCAGCTTGAAGGATATATGGCCCGCGGCCTTGAGGTATTATTGCTTGCCGATCCGGTCGACAGCTTCTGGGTGTCAACCGCGGCCGGGTTTGAGGGCAAACCCTTCACCTCGATTACACAAGGGTCTGCAGCTCTTGATGACTTGCCCGTACAAGAGGGTGACGAAACTGAAAAATCTGATGATAGTGATAGCGACGCTCTGCTAGATCGCATGAAAACGGCGCTCGTAGAAGATGTCGCCGATGTGCAAAAATCATCCCGCCTTGTCGCCAGCCCCGCCTGCCTGATCGCCTCGGCGCAAGCTCCCGACCGGCAGCTGGAAAAAATGCTGGCCCAGCAAAAAGGCGGTTCCATACCAAGCGTCAAACCAATCCTTGAGATCAATGCCTCGCACGCGATGGTCAAAGCGCTCAACAGCGCCATTATTGATAATAAGGAAAAGCGTTTTAGCGACCTTGCCTTTTTGCTGCTTGATGAGGCTCGTATTCTGGAAGGCAATGCACCAAAAGATCCTGCGAAATTTACGGAGCGTTTGAACAGGCTGTTGCTGGAGGGGTAGACAAAATCTCCTGCGCGGTGAGCAGAAAAGGGCTAACCCCTTTCAACCCCGTTTTAAGTGATGGGGATTGGGGACAAGTCCCCAACACTATCCGTGAGGATTTTTCCTAATCGCAATGAGTGCAAGGTTGCGATTAAGTGTTAGGAATTCTGGTATGAGGTTTTTGATAAAGGGGTTTTTTCTAACCGCTGTGCTTGTCATGGGCGCAACTATTGCGCTGCCATTGCTACCCGGTGGTCAGCATTTTCTTGATCGTGTTGAGCGCAAGGCCCGCATGGGATTGCATCAGGTGTTTTATCGTTGGAACAGACCCCTGCCTACAACCCCTCGCTTGAAAAAACTAAAAGCACGATTGAACTATCAGGGGCTCGAACTTGGCGCACCGATCTTCATGCGCATTTTCAAAAAAGAAGCCAGGCTGGAAATCTGGATCAAGGATAAAAAAAGCTTCAAGCGGTTTGCCAGCTATCCGATCTGCTATTATTCGGGGCGCCTTGGTCCCAAACAAAAACAAGGCGACCGGCAAGCGCCCGAAGGCTTTTATAGCGTCTCCAAGCACCAGCTCAATCCCAATTCGCGCTGGCATCGCTCCTTCAATCTTGGCTATCCCAATCTGTTTGATCGCTCGCACAAACGCACCGGCAATTATTTGATGGTGCATGGTGGCTGCTCGTCAATTGGATGCTATGCCATGACCAATGATGTCATTGACGAAATCTGGACCATCATCACGCAAGCCCTCAGGCACAGCCAGCCGCGCTTTGCAGTGCATGTCTATCCGTTCAAAATGAGCCAGCACAATATGAAGCGTTATCGCAAAAACAAATGGCATTCGTTCTGGAAAGACTTGCAAAAAGGCTATGATCTGTTCGAGCAGACCAAAGTGCCTCCCAAAGTCAGCGTCTGCAAGGGCCGCTATCAAACAAGCCCGGGGCGCAAGGGATCAACTGGCAACGCCGCCCTTCGCAAACAATGTGTGCGAGAAGTAAGGCTATAAAGACATACCACTGAATATTGAAAACGATTTCAAAGTTAAATATACGATAGCACCGGCTCCTTGAAACATTGATGATATCAATCCATAACAGACCCACTTCGGATACAATTTCACTGGCATTATTTGGACGAATTGTCCTACATATCTTCAGCATCTTACGTTCAATACGTCTGGCAGCTGAACGCCCTGCGTCAAAAGCCTCCCTACCCCACAGCAAGACCTTGCAGATCCGTCAACTCCTTGACGCCCTTTTTGGCGAGCACCATCAACTTACCGAAATCATCTTCGGAAAACGGTTCAGCTTCGGCGGTACCTTGAATTTCGACGATGCCGCCTTTGCCGGTCATGACGAAATTTGTGTCGGCTTCCGCGTTACTGTCTTCGGGGTAATCGAGATCAAGCACGGCTTCGCCCTTGTAGATGCCGCATGAAACGGCAGCTACACTGTCGCGCAACACGTCGGACACCTGTTTATCGCCAAACATGTCGCGAGCGGCCATCCAGTGCAGAGCATCATTGAGCGCTACCCAGGCGCCGGTGATGGATGCACATCTGGTGCCGCCATCAGCCTGCAAGACATCGCAATCCACCATGATCATGCGTTCGCCAAGGACTTTCATATCGACCACGGCGCGCAAGGAGCGGCCAACGAGACGGGTGATTTCCTGGGTACGACCTCCGACCTTGCCCATTGTGCTTTCGCGGCGCATGCGCTCAGATGTGGAGCGTGGCAGCATGGAATATTCAGCCGATACCCAGCCCTTGCCGCGACCCTTCAGCCACGGCGGCACGCGCTCTTCAACGCTGGCCATACACAAAACATGGGTATTGCCGCATTTTGTCAGGCACGAACCCTCGGCATGCATGGAGACACCGCGCTCGAAACTAACGGGGCGCATTTCATCATTTTGGCGTTTGCTTGGTCTATTCAACTTTAAATTTCCCTCTATAAGGTTTATGTATGCATTGGTCGGCACCATAATCGCGGCTGTCGTGAAAAGTCCATTCATTTGACGCTTTTTCATGCAATCTGATAGGAATGCTCAAAAATAAACAATGAGGCCCCCCATCAAGAGACTTGAAGATATTGACGAACGATCACGGGAGATTTTCCGACAGGTTGTGGAGGCCTATCTGGAAACCGGCGAACCCGTGGGTTCGCGACTGATTTCTCGGGCGCTGCCCATGCAGCTGTCTCCGGCATCTGTACGCAATGTCATGACGGATCTGGAAGAGATCGGCTTGATCTTTGCCCCGCACACCTCAGCCGGACGCATGCCGACCCAAACAGGCCTGCGCATGTTTGTGGATGGTCTGTTAGAAGTCGGCAATATCTCGCAGACTGAACGCAATCAAATCAAGAAGCAGATCGGACCGGGGGAAGGGGAAAGCGAGCGGTTGATGGAAGATGTTTTATCTGAAGCATCCGAGCTGCTGTCCGGCCTTTCGCAATGTGCTGGATTGGTGCTGGCCGACAAAAAAATGGCCCAAATCCGCCATATTGAATTTGTGCCGCTGGAGCCGACCAAAGCGCTGGTGGTACTGGTTGGAGAAGATGGTGAAGTGGAAAATCGGGTCATTGATTTGCCTAATGGGTTGCCACCCGCCAGCCTCATCAAGGCCAGTAATTTTCTCAATGCCCATATAAAAGGGCGCTCAATCATGGAGTCACGCGCCGATTTACAAGTCGAGCTTAAAGCGGCTGGAGCAGAATTGGATTTACTGACGGCGCGCGTTGTGGAATCCGGGATCGCCGTATGGTCGGGAGGCAATGCGGATGCAAAAAGCCTTATTGTACGCGGCCGCTCGCACCTCATCCGCGACCTCAATGCCGATAAGGATCTCACCCGTATTCAGCAATTATTTGATGATATGGAGAGTAAAAAAGACCTTATTGAAATCCTCCAATCTGCGGAAGATGGGTCGGGTGTGCGGATTTTTATCGGTTCGGAAAATAAAAGATTTTCTTTATCGGGATCTTCGATTATTGTATCGCCCTTCAAGGATAAACAAAAAAAGGTCATTGGCGTGCTCGGCGTAATCGGTCCAACCAGATTGAATTATGCGCGTATTATTCCTGTCGTCGATTATACAGCCCGCCTGATGGGCCGATTGCTGACTTGATTTCACCAGACCTTTTTCGTATCCGGCAGAACAATTAGTGTAAAATTCATCATCACGGAGCCATCAAGCTTAATGACAAACGACAAAAAACAAGACGCCCCGAAATCGGCTGATGTGCCAGCGCAAAACGATGAAGTCGAAATTCTCATCGATGAGGATGGTGAGCTTTTGCCCGGGCCCATGGAACTGCTGGAAATCGAGATCGCCGATCTTAAAGATCGCTATTTGCGCCAGGCCGCGGACATGGAAAACCTGCGTAAACGCACAGAACGCGAGCGTACTGATATCAAAAAATATGCAGTGAGCGAATTTGCTCGCGATATTTTACCACTTTCCGACAATTTCCAGCGCGCTATTGATGCGGTGCCAGCAGGTGCTGCCGCACAGGACGAGGCGCTCAAAAGCTTTCTTGATGGCGTTAAAATGAACGAACGCGAACTGCAAAAAGTGCTGGAGCGCCACGGGGTCACACAATTGGATCCCAAGGGTGAAAAATTCGACCCCAATCAGCATCAAGCGGTGCAGCAGATCGAGAATACCGAGCTGCCCAACAATACCGTCGTTGAGGTATTTCAAGTCGGCTATGTGATCGCCGAACGGGTTTTGCGCCCGGCTGTTGTTTCCGTCGCCAAGGGTGGTACCAAAGCGGTCAGCACTCACAAGGAACCACCATTTAGCATGCCAGGTACTGACGCAGAACCTGATACACAAAAAACCGACAGCGAAGATGGCGACGAACTTGGATCAAACGTCGATAAAAGCGCTTGATCAAGCGGCATTTACGCCAACAAGTGATACAAAGTTTGAAGAAAGAACGGTTGAATATGAGTGGAAATGAAAAAGAGTATATCGTCGCATTTGACGATAGCAGTGCTTATTGTACACGCCCGGACGCCAGCACCGAGCACGTCAACTGGAACGATATAGTCAAGGTGACGATCGAGGCCACCGGTGGCGAAAACGAGGAAGCGCCCGCCCATGTCTGGATTATATGGGGCCGCGAAAACGCATCGGGCTGCGTTTATCCAGGCGGTGCCACCGGTGCGGAACTGATGCTTTTGGAGCTTAGAAACCGCTTGGACAAATTCGATGTGGGCGCCGTTGGTGAAGCCATGAAATCAGACAAAAACCAAACCTGGCTGTTATGGCAAGAACCTGACACTGGCACCAACATACCAGAAGATGAAGACCGCGTCGTCAACTAGGCGGCATATACAGCCAAATTGAAAGAACCGGTCATGGAAGTTGTCGTCGCGGCGGGACATGAAAGCACGGCCAAGGCCTGCGCCGATATGTTACACGCTGGCGGCAATGCTTTTGATGCCGCAATGGCGGGCATGGCTGCGTCCTGCATCCCTGAAACCATCCTTTCATCGCTAGGTGGTGGCGGGTTCATGATGGCCTATCGGGCTGACAGGGATGAAACCGTCTTGTATGATTTCTTTGCCCAGACGCCTCGACGAAAACGCCCCACCAGCGAACTTGATTTTCAGGCCATTCACGCCGATTTTGGTCCCGCTACCCAGGAATTCCATATTGGTGCCGGTGCGAGCGCCACACCGGGGGCCATTCCGGGCCTGTTTGCCATTCACCGTGATCTGTGTACCCTGCCGCTTGCGCAAATTCTTGAACCAGCTATCGATCTGGCCCGCAATGGCGTCAAGGTCAACGATTTTCATGCCTATCTGTTTGAGGTCATAGAGCCGATCTTGACCGGCGATGCTGCCGTTAAAGCGCTGTTTGCACCCGGCAACTCCCTGCTCAAAAAAAACGATCTGTTCCGCAACGAGGCTCTTGCCCACACCCTTGAAGCGTTGATCGCACAAGGGGAGCCATTCTTTCGGACAGGCGATCTGGCGAAGGCCATTATTGCGCAATCAGCTCAACAGGGCGGACATCTATGTGCTGCAGACCTTACATCATACAAGGTCGAGCGACGCCAGCCGCTTACCCAAACATATCGCGATCAGCAGTTTTTTCTGAACCCAGCCCCTTGTGCAGGTGGCCCGATGATCGGCTTTGCCCTTGGTATGCTGGCACACCTTTGTCCAGATCGTGTCCCCGACCTTTGCGACCTTGTACAAACCATGTCGCTGACCAATCATGCCCGAAGCGCCAAAACCGCTCCCCTTGAACATTTTGCAAATGACAAGCATATCGCGCAACATCTAGCAGAAGCGCAAGACCATCACCCCTCGCACAAAGGCACCACCCATATCAGCATAATCGACTCAACTGGCAATGCGGCAGCGCTGACCATCAGCAATGGAGAAGGCAATGGGCTGATGCTGGGAGACACCGGCATTATGCTCAATAATATGCTGGGAGAAGAGGATTTGCATGATGAGGGATTTCATCGCTGGCAAGAGGACCAGCGCCTCTCCAGCATGATGGCTCCGACCATCATCAAGTCGCCCGATAACAGTCTGACAGCTCTTGGTTCAGGGGGCTCAAACCGCATTCGTAGCGCCATATTACAGGTCGCCAGCGGTCTTATTGATCATGGCTATTCCCTTGAGAATGCCATAGATGCCCCCAGACTGCATTGCGAACAAGGCGGTCTGGTCAGTTTTGAAAATACTCCCGAAACCGCGTCATTTACCCCTATTGCCAAGCAAGAACTACTGGCAGCTTACCCCGATGCACATGGCTGGCCGGGTCAGAACATGTTTTTTGGAGGCGTGCACGGCGTGCGCAAAATGCCCAGCGGCGAATGCGAGGGGAAAGGAGACCTGCGCCGTGCCGGTATTGCCATCAAAATCGACTCCAGCTTATGACTATGCAACAAACCCTCCTCATTATAGGACTTGTTCAGATCTATAACTCCTCAATTCCTAGGGACTGGACACCTAAGGAACTGATCAATTGTAGAAAAAGGGAGCATAGACATCTCAATCTACGCCCCCTCTCGCGCGGAGTAAAAGTTGCTTTTAAAGGCAATTTTCGTTGGCTGCACAATCTAATAACAGATCAACCGCAACAATCCCGTTTTCTTGAAAACCAACAGTAATTAGTTGGCTTTTGGTGCCGGAGCAGGTGCCGGAGCAGGTGCTGCAGCTGCAGGAGGAGCGACTGGTGCAGGTGCGCCATAGCCGTAAGGAGCATAACCATAAGGTGCGCCATAGCCATAAGGTGCGCCATAGCCATTGTAGCCATTGTAGCCATTGTAGCCATTGTAGCCATTGTAGCCATTGTAACCGTTATAGCCAGAGCCAGAGCCATAACCACGATAGCCATTGTAGCCGTTGCCTGCACCGCGTGCATTACCATTGCCCGAGAAGCCAAAGCTGAAGCCTCCATTTGCATTTCCTGAACCGTTGCCAGTACCCCAACCAGAACCATCGCCAGCACCATAGCCACGACCGTTGCCCCAGCCATTGTTGTAACCATTGTTGTAACCATTGTTACCCCAACCCCAAGCACTTGCGCCACTAGTTACAAGAACAGTGCTACCAAGTGCGAGTACACTGGCAACCAGTGCAGATTTCATAATATTTTTCATTGTCTTTGATCTCCTCATACTATTGTTCCATAGATGCATGGGACATCTTTTCACGGAACGATTACTACTGAGATAAATTCTATACTTATATAGCAGAATATTCAAACGTTATGTTATACTGCGACAATAAGTGACATTATAACGGCTTTTTCTCATGTACATGTTTTTCGAATATAAGAATTAAGGCATCCCGTAAAAAACGTTTTACAAATCACAGAAATTACGGAAAAAACAGTGACAGTAACCGAATTAATCGCAATTTGTCAAGCATGGGTATAGTCTCATGTTTATGGCCAGACTTGCTCGCATTGTTGTTCCTGAGCTTCCGCATCATGTCACGCCGCGGGGTATAACACAGTAGCTGCACACTGTCTCAAGCACTGCCATGACATATTATCTGACCACCGAATAGCGCGGCGACATCCCTGTCTTTTTGCAAGAGAGCAAGGGCGGCGTGATAGTTCATGATCATTTCAGGCCCTATTATAAATAGTTCGAGGAAATGTTGCACGCTTTGTGTAACGCCCATCATCTGCGCGAACTCAAGGCCTTGATAAAACATGATAAAGAAACCTAGGCGAGCGAGATATATCAGTTGCTGATATCGGCAAATATGTTCATAAGACAGGCCAAAGAGAAGGGTTTGCATGCGCTTTATCCGCCAATTTCGCGGTGTATTTTTGAGCTTTACGATAATATCATGCAGACCGGCCTTGTTTTTCATCGGTCATTGCCGCCGCTTGAGAAAAGCAAAAGGGGCGGAAGAGAAAAGCGCCGCCCCGGTCATAATTTGCTGCGCCGTTTGCGCGATTTCAATATGGACGTGCTGCGCTTTGCCGAGGATTTTGCCGTGCCATTTACCAATAATCTGGCTGAGCAGGATATTCGCATGATGAAGGTGCGGATGAAAATATCCGGCAGCTTTCGATCCGCAAAAGAGGCGCAGATTTTCGCCACCGTGCGTTCGATAATCTCCACCACCATAAAACAGGCCTGGAATATCCTTGCAACCCTGTCAGCAAAACCGGATGGTCTCATTCAGGAACTGAGAACTGCGGGCTAGCTTGGGAGTTGCGAAAAAATAGCCAACCTTTATGGCAAACTGCGTAGCGTCTTTGAAATCTACGCCCTGCGCGGAGATCTTGTCGGGCGCTTGTTGCGTTAATCCACATCCAGCTGCCAGCCACGGTCTTTGGCGAGCAAGATCATGGCGCGTTCAGCCAGAGCCGTGACGGTCATCAAGGGGTTGGCTCCCAGCGAACTTGGCACAACGGACCCATCGCAAATATACAGCCCCTCATGCACCCCTTTGCTGTCGCCATCAAACACCTCACATTTGTGATTGACGACGCCGCTTGATTTATCATCGCCCATGACACATCCGCCTAAAGGATGAGCGGTAGCGTGGGTGTTACCCATCATGCTTTCGGCCAGTGGATTCTTGATATATTTGCCGCCAATCGAGCCAGCGACCTTGGTCAACATTTCATCGACGCGCTTGTAAACTGGTTCGTCATTGACATTGGGCCAGTCGATAACAACCTTTTCTTTTTCAAGGCGTATCTTGCCCTCACCGCTATCATGAGATACGGCAAAATAAGTCTGGGTGCGGGCCAGAGGCCCCGCATAAACGCCGCGCAACAAGGCTTTGAGCGCGCCAGCCAGTCGCCCACCGGGGATGAACATCACCGGCATCAAGGGACCCAATGCCGAAGGCATGACGCCTTCTTCCACCATCAGCTGATTTTCGAGTACCTCGTCATCTTCATAGGTGATATGGCCAGAAACAGACGCGCCCACAGGCTCAACTTCCACCTTGGCGGGATAACCAACACCAATCGCGTTTATCGAAATATCAGCATCATAATTAAAGGCAATGATATCGCCATTGGCGGTGAAATTTTCGCCCAATCGCTCTGATACAGACAGGCCCTTTTCCCTTGAGCGCAATAAAATAGCAGTGGTGCCAAGCGTTCCAGCTGATAGCACGACATTTTTGGCCGCAACTTTTTGAACATCATCGAGCGGTCTGCCCTTTACGTCGAAGCTGTGATAATAAACCAGCCAATCACCGCCGATCTTTTCGATATGAGTGACTTTGGTTTGCGTAAAGATCTGCGCGCCAAAGCGGACCGCATCTGGCAGATAGGTCAAATCAACGGTGTTTTTAGCGCCCACATTACAACCAGAACAACAATCGCCACACTGGGTACAAGCGGCCTGGTCAACACCTGCTGGATTGGTCTGATCTTTAAAGCTGATGACCACGGGGGAGTGCTGCATCTTGCCACCGGTCACCTCGGCACCCTTTTTGAGCGCTTGATATTTGATATAACTACTGGCGTTTTCATCTGTTGCGGGGCGTAGCATGTTATCGGCGCGTTTAAAGCCCTCATCGAGTTCTTCGCCCTCACGTACTTCATCTGGCCATTGGCTCTTTTCGAACACCCGCTGGTCGGGGCGTAGAGCAACAGCTGCATTAATCAAAGATCCCCCGCCTAGACCCGTGCCGGTCAGCACATGCATATGCTTGCCATGACAAAAATCAAACAAGGACGTTTCAGAGCCAGCCGCATGCTTTTTGCCATGAATATAGAGCTCGTTTTTCATATCGGGAAAACGGGCGGGAAAGTCGCCAATCAAGAATTCACGCCCGCGCTCGAGTACACAAACGCTTTGCCCGGCTCGGGCCATGCGTGAAGCGGCAACGCCGCCACCATATCCAGACCCGATAATAACGGTATCATAGCAGGTTTTCATTTCTTCGAGCGGAAGAGCCAATGGGGCGTTCGGGCGGGTCATGACTAAATACTTTCTGCTTACTTTGAACTATTTGCGTATACCAGCCCCTCTTTACCGGCAAGCCGTTGGTGGATCAAATCATTCTCGCCAAAAGCACTAATATGCCGCGCTATTGGAACGTGCGCATCTTTTTCCGCGATCCCAGGGCAAACGGATCTATGACCGCAATGATCTCGCTCTTTGCATCCGACAAGACGAGACGTCTTTGCATTTTGGGCGTCATATAGAGCCCGCCGTTCTTGTCAACGAGCAAGATTTGCGCAAGTCCCATATTGCGGGCAGTCTCGACCCATGCGGTTGGCCCGGCAACACTGAGCGCCGTCGCGCCAGCATCAGCCAATGCGCTATTTTTATGGATCACAGTCGCCGAGATGATGTGATCAACCGGCCAGCCGGTGCGCGGGTCGAGGATATGAGAGTAGCGCTTGCCTTCATGTTCCTTGAAGCGAAAATAGTTACCGGACGTATAAAGCGCCTCTCCTGGCTGCAGATCGACCGTGGCGATCACGCCCCAATGCCTGGGATGGCGAATGCCTGCGCGCCACAAGCGCGACCCGTAACGGCCAATGATATTGAGATCCCCTCCAGCGTTCAGAACAGCGTTTTTTATACCATGGCGCTGCAATAGCTGCGCCGCCCAATCAAGGGCCACGCCCTTGGCAAAACCACCAAAATCAAGTTGCACGGCTTTATTCCGCGAGCTAACTACGCCGCTCTTGATAGTGAGATCTTGCATGGACGGACGGGCTTTGATCAGCTCTCTAATCAGCTGCTTGTCTGGCGGAGGACCCTCTGGCTTGTCGCTTGAATGAAATCCCCACAGCGCAATCAGCTTGCTAATCGCCGGGTTAAACAATCCGTGGCTCATACGCTCAAAATCTCGTGCCTGATCCAGCAGTGCCGCCATGTCATTGTCGATTTTGTGGGGAACACCATTAGCAATTGCCGTATTGAGTGTTCCCAGCTTGCCGGCCTTCCAGGCATGCCAGTCCTTATGGCGTTGTTGAAAGCCATGTGAGATCAGTGCAACCGACTTATCGCTCATTTCTTTGCTCACGCCATAGAGCGTCAACTCCACCAGCGTGCCAAAAACATAAAGCGTATATTTATGCTCGGCTGGCCGGGCGCATGAGGAAACAAGGGTGGCAAGCAACAACAAGGCAACGAGCACTCTCATGTACCGCAGGCCTTTGACGCAAATTCAAATGGGGTGCGACGCAAATAAACGGGCACAAAGCGTTGCCCGGCATTTCTGGTGAGGTGCCCGGCAAAAACCAGTCCCCCGGCAAGCCCGACCATCGCGCCAAGCCCTGCAACACCATCACCAAAACCAAGGGCCAAAGCGATCAGTGACAAACCAATCATGGCTAGAAGCGGCAGCATATAAACAGCCAACGAGGCCAGCACCAGATCGCTTTCTGGCATACCGATAATCACCTGTTCGCCGGTCACCGCATTAAAATCATTTTTGATATGCAACAGATTGCGCTTGCGGCCAAGAAAAATGACCAGCACCGAGATGCCACAGCCTTTTGCCGCGCCGCAATCATTGCAGGCACTGGTGCGTTTTGCTTCCAGCACAGCCATATCCCCTTCAAGGGCGACAACCGTAGCCGTAGCCTCGATCAATTCATGTTCACTACTCATGGGCTCAGTTTAGAGTATCAAGGGTGGCAGTTGCAAACAAAGTTCCGCAGCGCTGATCCCCATCGCCCGAATGGTCTTGAGGCTGGTCTCACCATCGCTCTTTGACAGCTTGCGACCCGTCATATCGACCAGCAGGGGATGGTGGAAATAAAGCGGCTCGGGAAGGTCCAACAAGATTTGCAGCAGTCGCTGCATACTGGTGGCATAATAGAGATCTTCGCCGCGCGTTACATGCGTCACCCCTTGCAACGCATCATCCACCACTACCGCGAGATTATAACTTGTGGGCATTTCACGGCGTGCCAGAATCATGTCTCCCCAGTCCAGAGGCGATACGTCGATCACTTGATAGCTGCCATCTTTCTGGCGCTCACGAAAGCTGATCACATCGGTTTTTTGCAAGGCTAAATCCACCGCTTTTTTCATATTGAGGCGCAAAGTATGAGGCTCCCCGGCCGCAATGCGCGCAACCGCTTCTTTTGATGAAATGTCACGATAAATGCCGGGATAGATGGGGAAGCCATCTGGCGTATCCGGCATGGTTGGGGTGAGTTCGTGCTCGGCAATTTCTCGGCGGCTGGCAAAACAGGGGAACAAAAGACCAAGCTGCTCAAGCTTTTCGAGTGCCTTGGCGTAATTCTCCATATGCTGCGATTGTTTCCAGACCGGCGTCTCCCAGTCAAGACCAAGCCATGTGAGATCGTCATAAATCTGATCGATAAACTCGTCGCGCGCCCTGCCCCCGTCCACGTCTTCAATACGCAGCAAAAGCCGCCCCCGCTCCTGTTTGACCAAATGGTCTGTGACCAGCGCCGAATAGGCATGCCCCAGATGCAGCTCGCCATTTGGACTTGGTGCGAAACGAAAAACCGGTGATTTACTCATTGTGCTTTTAAAGTGCTCCTCTTAAGAATTGATCCATGTCCTATCACATTATCAAAACCAACGAAGATATTGCGCGAGCTGTGCAAAATTTGACCGCCTCGTGCCCGTTAATGAGCGAGGCTCATAAAATCGCCGGTCTGCCACCTTTGCGGCACCATCAAAACAGCTACTCATCTGTTGCACGTATCGTCACCGGGCAATTATTGTCAGTTGCCAGTGCGCGCGCCATCTGGATGCGAGTGGAAGCGCTGGCACAGCCGTTTGATCCCCAAAACGTTCTTGCACTTGATCATCAGCTGCTCAAAAAAGCGGGACTTTCGAACGCCAAAATTCGCACGCTCAAGGCGCTGGCAAGCGCCATACAACAAGGCGCTGTTGATTTCGCGCACTTGGCGACACAAGAGAATGGCCTAGTCCGAGAACAGATGATGGCGGTGCATGGCATCGGCCCCTGGACAACCGATATCTACATCATGTTCTGTCTGGGGCGAGCTGATGGTTTTGCGCCAGGAGATATCGCCTTGGCAAATGCTGTTGGCCTGTTGAAAAAAAGCAATAAACGGCCTACACCAGCTCAGTTGCAAAAGATGGCAAAAAAATGGAGCCCGTGGCGCGGCGTAGCAGCCAGATTGCTCTGGCACTATTATGGTGCGATCAAAAACACCAAAACTGAAACCAGCGAATAAAAAGGTTGATCAACTCGAATGGACATACAACGCCTTGACGGCCCGCACATCAGCTCCTTATCCGGGACGACCAAACAATTAGTCATTATTCTCCATGGATATGGGGCCGACGGGAACGATTTAATCCCACTTGGCCGACAATGGCAGCAAATGTTGCCCAATGCGGAGTTCGTGGCGCCCAATGCCCCACAATTTTGTCAAAACCCGCCCATGGGCTATCAGTGGTTTCCTTTGAACGTCACCATACAGGGGGTAGTCTCGACACCCCAGGAGCGCTGGGACGGGGCACTGGCTGCCACGCCATCGCTTGATGCCTTTATCGATGCGGAACTGGCGCGTACAAAGCTTGACCCGTCAAATCTGGCTCTGGTTGGTTTCTCGCAAGGGGCCATGATGGCGCTACATGTTGGTTTGCGCCGCACCCCCTCACCGGCAGCTATTGTCAGCTATTCAGGTATGCTGCTGGGGCCGGATCATCTGGACACCATCACCGCTAAATCGCCCGTTTTTCTGGCCCACGGATCTGTGGATGAAATCGTCCCTTTTGAGGCCATGTCGTTGAGCAAGCAGGCCCTCACAAGCATCGATATAGACGTCACGTCCTATGTCGAAGAGGGCATGGGGCATGGCATTGATGGCGAAGCGACCTGGCTAGCAGGCGAGTTTCTGGTCAAAAGTTTTATCTGATCACGCGATTGCCGCAATAGTTTTCGTGAGCTTGGCGGGCTGCCAGAACCAGCGGTTTATAAGCCAGTCCCAAACGGCTCACGCCCCGGCAAACACTATTGTCGAGGCTGGCCATGAAGCAGCTATGGCTCGTTTTGTCGATTACATCGTCTAAATGATAATCGGTCATCTGGTAGATGCCTTTGAGCCTATTTTTTTTCATGGTTTTCGATAAATTTCCCGTAAATTCCAGATAGATGGCAGGTTCTTCCTGTCGTAGAGCTTTGGCGTATTTTTTGTGCGCCGATCCCATTCGTTGTTCGATTTCGGTGCAATCAGGAGAAGACGAGCTGCTCGATCGACCAAAACCAAATGAAGGAAATGAGTACGTCGACAGGCTGGTACAGCCAGAAAGGCCAATGGCAAGAACCATCAAGGGTGCGAACAAGGAACGCCGATCACGCGCCAAGCACAAAAATGTTTTTTGGCATCTAATTAAATAATAATAAAACAAAAACAAATACATGAAAGCCCCCCAGCCCTTACATTATCTGTACCCTGCTTTATAGGACCAATGCAAGTCTATGTACCCGGCGGCACCACGGTGATCGCCAACTATACTTTGCTGATCTGACGAGATGTGCTATGACCTCGCTAAATAAGGAGCTTGATGTGAAAATGATCGCCAAGGGCACTCCGCCGGAAAATTGGCCGGCTTTGGTACTGAACGCCGACTATCGGCCGCTTAGCTACTATCCCTTGTCCTTGTGGAACTGGCAGGCAACCGTAAAAGCGGTATTTCTCGATCGTGTCAACATTGTCGACAGCTATGATCGTAAAATCCACAGCCCGAGCTTTGAAATCCAGCTGCCAAGCGTCGTGGCGCTTAAAACCTATGTGCGCCCTGCCCTGTATCCAGCCTTTACCCGCTTCAATGTATTTTTGCGCGATCGTTTTTCCTGCCAATATTGTGGCGATCTTGACGATCTGACCTTTGATCACCTGATCCCGCGCTCAAAGGGTGGCCGCACCCGCTGGGATAATGTGGTCACCGCCTGCTCGCCATGCAATCTAAAAAAAGGCGCACGCGATGCGAGAACCATAGGCATGTTGCCCATGCAAACGCCTTATCGCCCCACAGTCTATGAATTGCACCGCAATGGCCGCTCATTTCCTCCCAATTTCCTGCACCAAAGCTGGATCGATTATCTTTATTGGGATACTGAACTGGATGAGTAGGATTGGCGCGGATATCACAATCTATCCACATGATGTGATGCTGCCTTGTGTAAACATTTTTGCTCTCATTGACCTTACTGAATGAACCACGCATAGATGGCCTCTCATTAGGTTCCAAAGGTCGAACATATGGTAAGCGACAAGCAAATCAGCCCAAACAGCAAGCGACAGGAACGCCAGTTGCAGGTGGCTCGGAAACTGTTTGCAGAGATTGGCGAACAACTCGATGTCGATCTTTGTGTGAAGCTGTGGGATGGCTCGATTGTACCGCTTGGCGAGGATGTGACCAGCGATTTGATGATCATCATCAAACATCCCGGCGTCATCACTTCGCTTATGCGCCGTCCCAGACTAGATGTCATTATTCGACATTTTATCAAAGGCATGATCGATTTTGAGGGTGGCACTTTGCTGGATGTCGGCGTGCGTCTGGCCTTTAAACATACCAGAGGCCGCCTAAAAAAAATTCCCCGGCGTGACATCTTTAATTTCGCCAAGGCCTTCATGTTTGCGCCAACCCTCAAACCCGGTGAAAGCCGCAGTTTTGGCGGCGATCAAACGGGCAAACCACAAACGCGTACCAAGCAGAGCGACAAGGCATTTATTGAGTTTCACTATGATCTTTCCAACGAATTTTATGAGCTGTTTCTGGGCGAGCACATGGTCTATACCTGCGCCTATTTTACCGATTGGGAAAACACCTTGGACAAGGCCCAGCTTGACAAGCTGGACATGATTTGCCGCAAGCTGCGCCTCGTCCAAGGCGAGCGGTTTTTGGATATTGGCTGCGGCTGGGGTGGCCTCATTTGTCATGCCGCCAAGCATTATGGAGTCAAGGCCCACGGGGTCACCCTGTCAAGCGAACAATATGATTACGCGGTCAAAAAAATAACCAATATGGGACTGCAAGACCTTGTCACCATTGAGCTCAAAGACTATCGAGCACTGGACGAGAAATTCGACAAGATCGCCTCGATTGGCATGGCCGAAGCAATTGGCGTTGCCAACACAGATGAATATTTTGCCACCGTCAATAGATTGCTTGTCGACAAGGGCCTGTTTCTCAATCATGCCATCGCCCGCAAGGCCAAAAAGAAAAATAACACATTTTCAAGCCGTCCGGAGCAACGCGCACTGCAAAAATATATCTTTCCTGGCGGTGAACTCGATGATCTGGGCCATACAATTGCGGCTCTTGAACAGCACAAATTCGAAATTATGGATGTGGAAGGCTGGCGCGAACATTATCAATTGACCACCCAACTATGGTGTGATCGCCTAACCCAGAACAAGGAGCAGGCCGTCGCGCTGGTTGGAGAGGAAACCTATCGCATATGGGTCGCCTATCTTGGCGGCGCGTCCCTGGCGTTTTTGCGCGGCTCCGCGCGGCTTTATCAAACCCTGGTGAGCAAAAACCCGAAGGGGCCAACCAAACTGCCTCCCAGCCGCCACGATTTGTATAAATAGCCGCCATGGTCACGACTCTCCTTACACCCCCTACATTGACGCTAACGCGCGCATACACGTTAGCACTTTAATTATTTTTTAGGGTTATACTGGGGACAGAGAGGACTTTGATCATGTTACCCTGCAAACCACTCACCTTTTTTGCCCTGTTCTGGGTATTTTTAATTCCCGGCGCAATCCCCGCGATGAGCGCAAAGGTGACGACTGTAAATGATTGTGAGAAATCACCCTTCAGCGGCTCATGGGTCTCAACTGATAAAACTGTGCCATTTTTGTCTAAACTAGAGATTACGGACCTTTGCAAACACATCACAACCAAGCCCGTGGCGACCAATACTCCATGGGCGGGCGTCCTTGGACAGGAGCGAAACTATTTCTATCGCGAATACAGACTTCGCCCCTCCAGCACCTGTTATCCTCTTGATTGCGTGTGGGGTCGCTCCAAGGGCCAGGTCGATAGCAATGGGGCGCTGGTCGCAAACTTTCACCTGTTCTTTTCTCGAAGATATTTGAAGTTAACGTGGAAAAAACAGGCACTCCATATCAATTGGCGAATTCAGTATCTCAGTGGCAAGAAGCCAGACCAGATCGGTGAAACGCTACTGGTACGTACCAACTAGTCCTCTGGCACATTAATTCAGGTCATTAAAACGAGCCAGGATCGCTACATACTCGAACGCATGAATATGTAAAAAACCCATGAAACAATCGTTTATTTTAACGATCTGGCTAACTTAATACCGTTATTTCCTTGTTATTTCAAACCCTTTTCACTATTCTCATCTCTCTTATTAAATGTGAGGACTGATCCCGCATGGACCTGATCAGAAAGCGGCAAGCCAATAATATTCGGGCGCGGTATAACTGTGCCGGACTTCTCACTGCTTATTGTCTGTTTGCCCTGTTCACCTCGCTTCCCTCACAATCTGCCAACCGCGCACAAAATGCCCTGTCCCAGCAGACCGCAAACTTGCCGGCGCTGGACCAATCACCAAAAATTCAGACAAAAAATACCGGCAAGTGGTGGCAACAGCATCAAGAATTAGCTTTTTTGCATGAAAAGTGGTGGCGGCGCCATTATCCGGTCAAAATGAACGAGACTGCAAAAGCGCCCGCTCAAAAGGACAAGGCCCAGTTCAAACTGGCCGCTGCCTCAAAGATTGAGCCAACACCCAAACCAGCGAACAAACCTGCAAGCGCCGAAAAACAAACAGCACCACGCACCAAAGCACCGATAAACACAAAGGTCAAAGCGCCCATCAAGGCCAAGGCCAAACCAGCCGCCCCCGTAAAACTTGCCGCAAACAAACCAAAGCGTGACGTCATCGCGTCCCCGGCTCTATTGCCAAGCACTGACACGGCCTTGCCCTCGCAAAAACCCCTCATATTGGCAAAAGTGCGACCGCCTGCCAAAATCGCGTTAGCCAACCTCTCTCCCCTACCCGCTTCCCTCCTTGGCAATATCGCAGTTAATATCGCCAAACAACCGAACAGCGATTACGAATCTTTGCTGCCTGCCTTCATCAAAAAAGCCATCAACTCTCATGATAAGCGTGCCGCCATTAAACCCGAAGCAGCTCATTGCGTCGCTGACAATATTGCAGGCTGGTCCGGTATAAAGCTGTTGCCGCATCACGTGGAATTACTCAAAAAAACCAGCTCCACACCCTCGCAGGTTTCGCTCGCGCTCTCAGCTCGTTTGAACATGGGTGGATTTACGGCCGGCTCAGAGATTTTCATGCGGATCTTCAAGGACCGTTCAGAACTTGAAGTCTGGTTAAAAAAGGGCGAGCGCTATGCGCTTTACCACACCTATAAAATTTGCCGCTGGTCAGGATCGTTTGGACCCAAGCTCTACGAAGGAGACAAGCAGAGTCCCGAAGGTTTCTATATCGTCAACCGGCAATTGTTCAAGCGCCCCAGCTGGAAATGGAAAGGCAGTTTTTCTCTGGGCTATCCCAATGCCTATGACAAGCTGCACGGTCGTACCGGTTCGCTGATCCTCGTGCATGGCGGCTGCACCTCTTCTGGATGTTTCGCCATGACCGACCCAGTGATCAATGAGGTTTACGAGCTGGCACAACTGGCCCGTGACAATGGCCAAAAGAAATTCAGCGTCCATGTTTATCCGTTCAAGCTCACCACTGCCAATCTTGCCAAACACAAACACAGCCCATGGAAGCCATTCTGGAACAATCTCAAAGAAGGCTATGATCTATTTGAAAAAACGGGCTTGCCGCCAAGAGTGCGTGTTTGCGACAAGCGCTATGTCTTCGCGCCAAATGGAGTTGATCGGGTCGGTGCTGGCTGGTCAGGCAAAGGATGTTATGGGTTGGCGGCCTATATTCAGGGCTGGAAACCCGCCAGCCGTTACGCAAGCAAAAACATGGGCAAACGAGCCAGGCGTGCCGCCCGCAAAACCCGCAGAGCCGGAGTCCGGTCTCGCTGCAATCTCAATCGGGCCAGTTGCCGTAAATTTGTCGCTCTTAAACGCAATAAATCAAGAAAACGCCGCGCCAAATCGAGCAAGAGAAAGCGCCTCAGCAAAAAACTGCGCCTGGCTGCCAAGCGTCGCGCTACCATGCAACGCGCCAGAACCATCGGTCGCATGCAAAAAAAACGAGCGTTCAAATCGAATGGCGGCAATTCTTAATTGGGATGCTTATTTCGTTTTAATTGGGCGATCAGGTTGAAAGGCGTGGAACGCAAAAGCGAATGTCACTTCATAAGCGACATCTGTTAGTTTGCCATCTATCTTGCGTTGCGCGACGACATTGCCCACATCCCGACCTTTCTTAATGACAGAATTCTCCAGCGCCGAATTTTGCCCGGCCTGCCAGCCAAGGCTGACATCACCGATTTTTAGTGATCCTTGCTTACGCAACAGCTCCAATGCCACAGCGTGTTTTTTACCATCGCTTTTTATAATCACCACGCGCGCCATAGGCGAAATGCCTTTTGGCATATCCCCTTTATACAAAAACGGCGTCGCGGCCCGGTCATAATTGGCGTAGGGGTTGCGGCCATAGTCACGCCTTGCTGCGGGGTCACCGCGCAGCACTTTACTGTTTGGAAAACGCTTTTTGAAATTTTCAAATGATTCAAGACGCGAGGGCACAGTCACAAGTTTAGTGCCCAGCAGTTTGCCGACAATGGCTTCACCTGAAAACTGTTGCCACCAGCTTTCACTCTGACGGTCATACATAACGAGGTCGGAATAGCGCAGTTTGCCAGTCGTACCAAAATCATATAGCTTGTCGCCAATTTTACGCTCAAAAACGATGGAGGTATTGCACAAGGGGCAATAGGTGACGGTCACTGGCACACCGCCGATCACATCATTGACGATCTCGTGCCATATGAGGATACGCAGAGGGTAAGCACGCGCCTCACCATTGATCGACAGGCCGATCACCGGTTCTTGTGGACCCAGTTTGGTCTCTTTGTCGATCGCATGAAACAAAGGCCTGTCAATGGAGGGGATGCCATCTTTTGGTGGTCCCCCGGACATGATATCAGCAAAATCAATGGAGCTTTTGGAAAAATCAGTTTGCTTCCATTCCTTTTGCCACCATTCCACATTAGATTGTGCACCACTTTGCGCAGCACCAGCAAGTATCCCGATTGGCACCAGGGCAACCTGCAACAAAATTTTTGAAAATACTGACATCATTTAATGACTATAAAGATTTGCACTGATATTTACCAATCACAAGACATAATTTACTTGTGATGTTGACATTGGGAACTTTAATCCTGACGATGCAACCCATGTATGACATTGCGATCATCGGTGGGGGCATAAACGGTTGCGGAATTGCCCGCGATGCTACTGGTCGTGGTCTGAAAACCTTGCTTGTGGAAATGAACGACCTGGCCAGCGGCACCTCTTCTCGTTCCACCAAGCTCATTCATGGCGGCCTGCGCTATCTCGAACATTATGAATTCGCGCTGGTACGCAAATCACTGATTGAGCGAGAAGTGCTCTGTAAAATAGCCCCGCATATTATCGAACCCTTGCGCTTCATATTTCCGCACCACCAGCAAATGCGGCCCATCTGGCTAATGCGCCTTGGCCTGTTCTTGTATGATCATATTGGTGGCCGCAAAGTTCTCCCCTCCAGTAAAGCGCTTGACCTGACCCGCAACGAGGCGGGAGAAGCTCTGCAAAATTCGTTCACAACAGGTTTTGAATATTCGGACTGCCGGGTAGATGATGCAAGATTAGTCATTCTCAATGCGATGGATGCGTTTGAGAGAGGAGCCGACATTCTTGTTGGCACAAAGCTTATGAGCGCCCAGCGCGATGATCGCCATTGGAGCCTTCAACTGCGCGATAAGGAAAACGGAGAACAACATGTGCTTAAAGCCCGCACGCTGATCAATGCGGCGGGCCCCTGGGTCGATGAAGTCGTTGCCAATCGTCTTCAAATCCGATCCAACAGCGTGGTGCGACAGGTCAAGGGCAGCCATATTCTCGTGCCCCGACTATTTTCCCACAATCGGGCTTATATCTTCCAGAACCCCGATCAGCGTATAATTTTTGCCATTCCCTATGAGGGCGAGTTCACGCTGATCGGCACCACCGATGTTGATTTCACTGGTGACCCCGGTGATGTTGAGATTTCGAGCGATGAAACCAGCTACCTGTGCGAGGCTGCCAGTGAATATTTTAAAGAAATTGTTGCTCCGGCTAATGTCGTTTGGAGCTTTGCGGGCGTGCGGCCCCTGTTTGGCAATGAGAAAACGTCCGCCAGCAAACTGACCCGGGATTATGTGCTAGATCGTCACGGCGAACAAGGAGAACCAGCGCTGCTTAGCATCTTTGGCGGCAAGATCACGACCTATCGCAAGCTCGCCGAAAAGGTACTGGCCAAGCTTGAAGATCAGCTTCCAGCAAATGTTGGCAAACCGTGGACCAGCAATTACCCCCTGCCCGGCGGCGATTTTGAGATCTGTGAGTTCGATAGGCTGGTTGAAAAACTAATGCTTTTGTGCCCGCACATCACGCTGCCACAAGCCAACCGCCTGATGCGCGCCTATGGCACCCGCGCCTTTAGGATTTTTGCGCCGCACAAAAAATATCTGGCCGTTGGCGAAGATTTTGGCGGCGGGCTGACACAGATCGAAGTGGAGCATCTCATTGAACATGAATGGGCAACAAACGCCGAAGATATTTTGTGGCGGCGCAGCAAGCTTGGACTGACCCTGTCGCGCCAGCAGCAAAAACATCTGGATCAATGGCTGCAAGAATATCAAAAGGTGCGTGAGATATGAGAAATTATGTGTTGGCCATCGATCAGGGAACCACTTCCAGCCGGGCCATTTTATTCGATCAAAATTTGCAGATCGCTGCCACTGCGCAGCAAGAGTTCAAACAGATATTCCCACGTTCCGGCTGGGTTGAACATGATCCAGAAGAAATCTGGGATAGCGTATTATCAACTTGCCGCGAGGTCATGAAAAGCCAAAATGTGCAAGCCAAACAGATCAACTCAATCGGTATCACCAACCAGCGTGAAACGGTTGTTTTATGGGACAAACAAAGCGGCAAATGCCTGCATAACGCGCTGGTCTGGCAGGACCGGCGCACTGGCGATCTGTGCGCCAAACTAAAAGCGCAGGGTCATGAAAAGCTGGTCTCCAGAAAAACCGGATTATTGCTCGATCCCTATTTCTCGGCTACCAAGATCGCATGGTTGCTGGATCATGTTACGGGAGCTCGCCAGGCCGCTGAAGAGGGGCGTGTCGCCTTTGGCACCATTGACAGCTTCTTGCTGTGGCGCTTGAGCGGCGGAAGGGAGCATGCAACAGACGCAACCAATGCCAGCCGCACCCTGCTCTATGATATCTGCAAAGGTGGCTGGAGCGATGAATTGTGCGAGCTGTTCAACACCCCCGCGTCCCTACTGCCGCAGGTCAAAGATTGCGCCGCTGACTTTGGTGTTTGCGAGCCTGAGCTGTTTGGCGCTGAAATCCCCATCAACGGCATCGCCGGGGATCAACAAGCAGCCACAATTGGACAGGCCTGCTTTGCCCCCGGCATGGTCAAATCAACCTATGGCACCGGCTGTTTTGCCATGCTCAACACGGGCGGCACACCGGTGCATTCCAACAACCGATTGCTCACCACCATTGCCTATCAATTGGGCGGCACTCCCACCTATGCACTTGAAGGCTCGATCTTTATCGCCGGTGCCGCCGTGCAATGGCTGCGCGATGGCTTGGGCGTGATCGAAAAAGCCGATGAAACCGGTGAGTTGGCCGCGAAGGCTGATCCTCATCAGTCAGTTTATCTGGTACCAGCCTTTGTAGGCCTTGGCGCCCCGCATTGGGATGCAGATGCACGTGGCGCCATTTACGGCTTGACGCGCAACACAGGACCTGCAGAGTTGGCTCGTGCAGCGCTTGAAAGCGTTTGCTATCAAACAAAGGATCTGCTGGACGCCATGCAAGCTGACTGGCCGGATATGGATCAAACAATCCTGCGTGTCGATGGCGGCATGGCTGCTTCCTACTGGACCATGCAGACGCTTGCCGATATTCTCGATATGCCGGTTGATCGAGCGAGCATTACGGAAACAACGGCTCTGGGGGTCGCTTATCTGGCTGGTATGTACACAGGGTTTTATCCCCCGATTGATGAGTTCAAGCAAAGCTGGTCGTTCGATCGGCGTTTCGAACCCTCGATTGAAGCGGGCGAACGCATCCAAAAAATCAGCGGCTGGAATAATGCTATAAAAAGAACACTAACGAATTAAAAGGAACGGCTGGTTTTTGGTGAACCTGACGATCCTCAACCCATTTTACATCCACCGCTCTCACCTTAGCCCTCTGCACTTGGGAGAGGGTCGGTGTAAGGGGGGGTGGAACCTGCAATTCCGGGAAAACTAGCAGCGCTCAAACTCTTACGCCTCTCGTAAATACATTGTGCTTTTTTGGCCCAAGATGCGCCAGATGCCAAGCAGGCCCAGCGGCAGGATCAGCACCAGAACGAGGCCGAGAATTTCCACTAACACCCACCAGGAAAAGATGAAGGGCAGCTCCATCGCATATGTGACGATGAGATAAGCGGCCAGGCCTCCAAACAAGAAGGCAATCAAGGCGCTCAATAAAGCAATCACCAGATATTCCATGAAATGGACGCTCAAGATACGTTGTCTCGTCGCCCCCAATACCTTGAAAATTACCGTCTCGCGCAGTCTCGTATTATGGGTCGCAGCCATAGCTCCAGCCAGCGCCACAACGCCCACCAACAGCAAAACGAAATTGGCGGCTTTCACTGCCACCAAAAGGCCCTGCAACACCCGATCAATGCTGGCCAGCACCTCACGCACGGCAATAGGTGTTATATCCGGCAAAGCGGTGATGAGATTGTGGATCAAGCGCCCCTCTAGCTCCACATCATCCTTGTTTGGCAAAGAAAGGGTTGCTAATATTTTATAGGGAGCGCTTTGCAACGTATTGGGGGAAAAAATCATCACAAAATTTAACGACAGGTTATTCCAGTCGACACGGCGCAGATTAGCGATTTTTGCTTTGATATCCCGGCCCAGCACATTGACGATAACATCATCGCCAAGTTTTAGACCAAGACCTTTTGCAGTGCCTTCTTCGAACGACACGAGCGGTGGTCCTTCATAGGTTTTTGACCACCATTTACCCTTGGTAATGACAGAACCTTTGGGTATCTCATGCGCAAATGTCAGACCACGATCACCGCGCAAAACCCATCCTGTTCCAGGCGCTGGTTTGATCTTTTCCGCCGGAATGCCTGCAAGTGTGGCGAGGCGGCCGCGCAGCATCGGGGCGTCATTGACCCTTATCCCTGGGGCGCTCGCACTGGCAATCTTTTTGAACCGGGCCAGGTCCGCTTTATCAATATCCAGCACAAAGAAATTTGGCGCATCCCGAGGCAAACCGTTTTGTAACTCCGTCACCATGGAGTTTTGCACAAGCGATACGGTGGACAACAAGCTAAGACCAATGCCAAGCGATAACATGGTCGTTGTCAGCAATGGCGTGGGGCCCGCAAGGCTGGCGCGCACCATGGCAAGGTGCGGATTTTTGGGGCGCGGCATAGCGCCAAAGTTTCGTTTCAACAAAGCAGCGATGGCCTTAAATAGAAAATAGATAACGACAAATCCCCCGCACACAAACAGCGAGACAAGTTTCATATCCGAAAAGACAATCACCAACGTACCAAGCCCTAGAAGCAATGATAAAATCAAAGCGATCACGACCCAGCCGGGACCCTTTTTAGAGGAAGTGATTTGCGAGCGATAAAGCTCGGCAGCACGGATTTTACGCGCCTCGCCAAGTGGCCACAACATAAAGATCAACGCTACCAAAAACCCGTAAAGGGTCGATAATATCAAGGCCTCCATCGGCAAGCCAAAATACAGTTTGACCGGCAGCATGGAAGCAATAAACATGTTGAGTATTGGTGGTAGCGCAATGCCCAGCAACAGACCAAGCCCGATGCCAAGCCCGGCCAGCATCAAAATCTGCAACAGATAAATCAAGAAAATAACTTCCCCCGACGCGCCAAGGGATTTGAACGTGGCGATGACGTCTCGCTTGCGAGCGATGTGAGAGGTCACCGCATTGGCTACCCCCACCCCGCCGATAAACAAAGCGGCAAGAGAAATGAGCTCAAGAAATTTCGTGAACCTGTTGATAGCGCGCGAAATGCCAGGCGTTGGATTGGCGCGATCGAGAACAATGAACCCGGCTTGTGGGAATTTTTCGATCACTTGATCCTTTATTTCATGCACCTGCTTGATCGAACTCGCCCTGTCATGCAGAGCAAGACGCACCGAATAACGAATGAGGCTTCCTGGTTGCACCAGCCCTGTGCGCAACAAGGTTTTTTGAGAGATCAACACGCGGGGGCCAAAGTTCAGACGCCCCGACAAGGCATCAGGCTCCAAAACTATCGTACCAGCAACTGTGATTTTAGCGTCTCCAAGCATAAAGGAACCACCACGTTTAATCGACAATCGCTCAAGCAAGAGCTTGTCTACAAACGCTGTATTCCCCTGCAGAAGGCTTTGGTCAAATTTGCCATTATTAACAGTAAAACTGCCGGTCATGGGATAGGCTTCGTCCACCGCTTTGATATCTACAAGCACCACGCGATCCGGCGTATTGGAGCACGCCTTCTTGCGGGCCATGGACCGCAAAGTGGCGATCAGGCTCGTATCTCCAAAACTGGCGATAAAATCACGTTGACGGGCCGTTGGTTCCTTATGCACCAAGGCAAAAGACAGATCGCCACCAAGCAAGACCCGCCCCTGCTCACCAAGCCCGCTCCGCATAGCGCTTGACAGCACGCCCACCGTGGTGATGGCTGTGACCCCCAGCATGATGCAAACTACCAGTACATAAAAACCAGAGAGCCCGCCGCGCAATTCACGAACCGCCAGTTTGCCCGCAAGAGATAGATTGCTGATCATCCGACCTCCGCGATGGTTGGGTTATACGTAGATTTTACGCACCCGTCTTCAATTTTGATTTGCCGTTGGCAGCGGCCCGCCAGAGTTTCATCATGGGTCACAAGCACCAGCGTCGTGTTATGCGTCTTATGCAGATCAAAAATGAGATCAATAACCTCGCCGCCGGTCTGGCCATCAAGATTGCCAGTTGGCTCATCGGCCAGCAGCAGGCTTGGCTTTGACGCCAGTGCCCGTGCCAGCGCTACCCGTTGTCGTTCTCCTCCCGATAACTGCGCTGGAAAATGATCATTACGGTGCTCAAGGCCGACATCCTCAAGCAAGGCACGCGCCCGCTCAAATGGTTCCGTAGCCCCCGCAAACTCTAGCGGCAAAGCAGTGTTTTCCAGCGCCGTCATGGTGGGCACCAGATTGAAGGACTGAAACACAATGCCGATATGTTCGCCGCGGATCAGTGCCAGCTGGTCCTCGTCAAGCGCCGACATCTCATGATCGGCAAACATCACACGACCGCTCGTAACCTGTTCAAGCCCCGCCATCACCATCAATAAGGACGTTTTACCCGATCCCGATGGCCCGACAATGCCCACCGTTTCTCCAGTATGGATGGCAAGATTGATATCTCGCAAAATATCAACCGCCCCCGCCCGACTTGAAAGGGTCAAATTGGTATCCGATATGTCGATCAGCACTGATTCTCTTGTGGAAGTCATAAAACCTGTCTCTTGTTTTTGACGCTGTGATAAGGTTCACTGGTTTGTCACTTAGCCCATCGCCCCTATATAGGTCATAGCATGTCTATTTTAAGCCTCTATATTCGAAGCACACAAATATTCGCCCTCGCCTTGTTCGGTTCGCTGTTACAATCGATTGGCTCACCAAGCTTTGCTGGCGCGGTCAAGCTCGTGGTGCTCGGCGATAGTCTGTCGGCTGGCTATCATTTACCGCAAGGGTCAGGCTTTCCAAAACAATTACAATGGCGGCTCAACAAAGATGGCTATCAGGTCAAGATCACCAATGCCGGGATCTCTGGAGACACAACGGCTGGAGGATTGGCACGTCTTTCATGGTCTGTTCCCAAAGGTACCCATGCGGTGATCGTGGAATTGGGGGCAAATGATGCCCTGCGCGGGGTCAATCCGAAACAAACCTATAAAAATCTCGATAAATTGATCGGCAAACTGCGCAAACGCGGCATTAAAGTGCTGTTGGCAGGGATGGAAGCGCCGCGCAATCTTGGCGCTCCTTATGTCAAGACGTTTGGCGCTATCTACCCAGCTCTTGCCAAAAAATACCACATCAGCCTTTACCCGTTTTTTCTAAAAGGCGTCGCCCTCCAAAAACGTCTCTTGCTTTCAGATGGTTTGCATCCCAATGAAAAGGGAGTTGCTATGATAGTTAAAAACATCAAACCGTATGTGGAACGCCTCATCAGACAGGCCGAGCGATCCGCCACCCGTTAAACGCTCCCGCGTGATCTACTGTCCCTTTCTTCCTACCCACTTTTTGGTATCAAACATACGCTTTTTTTTGCATGACGATGCACTCTGGATTTGTTAGTTTACCAGCAAATAACGTTACCTCACGGGAGCTGATAGATGATCAGGCACATAATCTGGTTCGACAAGCTGGGCATGGGCGATGTCCCGCTGGTGGGAGGCAAAAACGCCTCGCTTGGCGAAATGGTCAGCGGCCTGAAAAGCAAGGGAGTGCGCGTGCCGTTTGGCTTCGCTACCACGGCAGACGCCTATCGCGAATTTATTGCCCATAATGATCTCGCCGCCAAGATCGATCGTGAACTTGACGAGCTTGACGTTGATGACATAAAAGCCCTGCAAAAAGCCGGGACGGCGATCCGCGCAATGATCCTTGCCGCAACCTTTCCGCAAGAGTTTGAATCAGAGCTGGCCAGCGCCTATGAACGGCTGCATGAGCTCGGCGGTTCGCAAAGCTCGGTCGCCGTTCGCTCCTCGGCAACCGCAGAAGATTTACCCAACGCCTCGTTCGCCGGGCAACAAGAAAGCTATCTCAATGTAGTCGGCCTCAATGATGTACGCCTTGCCGTGCATGAAGTCTTTGCCTCACTCTATAATGACCGGGCCATCGCCTACCGCGTCCATCAAGGCTTTGATCACAAGCTCGTCGCCCTGTCGGCGGGTGTGCAGCATATGGTACGCAGTGATCTGGGTAGCTCGGGAGTGATGTTTACGCTTGATACAGAATCAGGATTTCGAAAGGCAGTGTTTATAACGGCGGCTTACGGGCTGGGCGAAACCGTTGTGCAAGGAGCCGTCAACCCGGATGAGTTTTATGTTTTCAAGCCCAATCTGCAAGCCAATCGCCCCGCCATCCTCAAACGGGTACTGGGCAAAAAAGCCATTAAAATGATCTATGCCGACAAGGATAGCGCGGACAAGGTGCTGACCATTGACGTGCCAATGGATGAACGTCAGCGTTTTTCCTTAAGCGATGAGCATGTTGAAGAGCTGGCTCGCTACGCGGTACTGATCGAGCAACATTATGGCCGCCCCATGGATATAGAATGGGTGCTGGATGGCACGGATCAAAAGCTTTATATCGTGCAGGCGCGTCCCGAAACCGTGGAGAGCCGCACCGATAGTGCGGTCAGTGTCACCTATAAACTGAGAGGCAGCAGCGATGTGCTCGCAACCGGCCGTGCCATTGGACAGCGGATAGGGGCTGGTACCGTGCGCGTGCTCAGTAATCTTGAAGAGATGGACAAGGTCAAGCCAGGGGATATTCTGGTGACCGACATGACCGACCCTGATTGGGAACCCATCATGAAACGGGCGAGCGGCATTGTCACCAATCGCGGCGGACGCACCTGTCACGCTGCGATCATCGCCAGAGAACTTGGCGTCCCCGCTATTGTCGGCTGCGATAACGCCACAAGCACCATTTCTGATGGCATTGAGGCAACCGTTTCATGTGCGCAAGGCGAAGAGGGCCGCGTCTACGCCGATAAACTCGACTTTGAAATCTTGCGTGCCGATGCTGGCGAGATGCCCAAACTGCCCGTCAAAATCATGATGAATGTTGGCAATCCAAGCCGCGCTTTCACCTTTTCCCAAATGCCCAATGAGGGTATTGGTCTGGCCCGTCTTGAATTTATGGTGAGCAATACGATTGGCGTGCATCCGCGTGCCTTGATCGAATATGATCAACAGGACGAAGACTTAAAGCGCCAGATCGACGCAAAGATCTCAGGGTATGATGGGCCTGTTTCCTTTTACGTTGAGAAACTCGTCGAAGGCATCTCGACCCTCGCCGCCGCCTTTGCTGGTAAACCGGTGATCGTGCGCCTGTCGGATTTCAAATCCAACGAATATGCCAACCTGCTGGGTGGCAAAGGTTTTGAACCCGATGAAGAAAATCCCATGATCGGTTTTCGTGGCGCCTCGCGCTATATAGCCTCAAGCTTTCGCCCCTGTTTCGAGTTGGAATGTCGGGCCGTCAAACAGGTGCGAAACGAGATGGGGCTGACCAATCTGGAAATTATGATCCCGTTTGTACGTACACTTGATGAGGCCAGACAAGTAGTTGATCTGCTCGCGGAAAATGGTTTGAAGCGCGGAGAAAATGACTTACGCCTTATCATGATGTGCGAGATCCCCTCAAACGCTTTACTGGCCAATGAATTCCTCGATTATTTCGATGGGTTTTCCATCGGCTCCAATGATTTGACCCAGTTAACGCTGGGGCTGGATCGCGACAGTGCACTGGTGGCCGATAGCTTTGATGAACGCAATGGAGCCGTCAAGGCACTGATGGTCATGGCCATAGAGGCTTGCCAGAAACAGGGTAAATATATCGGCATCTGCGGGCAAGGCCCCTCGGACTATCCAGACCTCGCCGAATGGCTAGCTAATCTTAACATTAGTAGTTTGTCGCTGAACCCTGATACCGTCACCGACACCTGGCTGCATCTGGCAAAGCACCTGAAAATCGAAGCCTGAGGTTTTTGCTTGATCGCTTGGGGTAAATCTCAATATTATTCCTAAACTCTCTCACTTGCCCGAACCGGTATCCCTACCCCACCACAATCACGTGCAGGTGGCACGGGCCATGGGCACCGGTGATGAGGGTTTGCTCGATATCGGCGGTACGCGAGGGACCAGAGATAAAATTGACGGTGCGGGGCATTTGCGGGCCGCGCGTGCCCCAGGGTAATTTCAGCCAGGCATCTTCATAAGAACCGACAATATCGCGCACACGGATCAGCACAATATTGGTCTCTGGAAGAAAACTAAGGGTCACAGGATTTTCGGGACCAGAGGCGACAAACAGGGTGCCAGTTTCAGACACACCGGCAAACGCGTGTGTCAAGGAGAGGACATCTTCTCCAGTTGCCGGTCCCGACATTATTACGAGATCAGATTGCTCGCTCCAGTCAATTTCGCCAATCAGTTTATCCGCGCCGCATTTAAGCTGATGGGCCAAATCGTTGACAATCATATATCGAGCTACTTCGCTGGCAACGTCCGCCAATTCTGACAGGTGAGCCACTGTCGCCTCGACGCTTTCAAGCATTTTGATAAAGTTATCAACCAGCTCTGGATGAGAGCGCAATGCTCTTTCGGGGATCAGATTGCGCGCATGGTCATCAAGATGTTTGCGCACCACTTCAAGGCGTTCGGGATCACTTGCCGTAACACCAAGAGCGCGGCGAATATTTTTAACAAAACCGTTCACAAGCGCCCCTCCCTTTGATGTTTTTTCAGCAAGGACATGAAGGTTTTACCACTGGGGGCTGGCAGGTCTCGGCTATTCGTCCAGCCAGTGGCCAATGGTAACCAGCGAAAGTTTCGCTTGCACCCTGCAAGTTTTGCAAGCAACGGCATCACTATGCCGGTCATAAATTGATAGAGTCTTGGTCGTTTGGCGACAATGACCCAAGCGGTTAGAGAGCTTCGCACCAAAACGGGTAGTCCCCCCCCTTGATGATGTTTTTCGCGCCATTTGCGCATCAGATCCGGCAGCTTGATCCCCATGGGACATACCTGTTCACAGCGCCCACATAAACTCGAAGCGTTCGGCAAATCAGCAGCTTCATCAAGACCCAGAAACGAGGGGGTCAAAACAGCACCAATGGGGCCTGGATAAACCCAGCCATAGGCATGCCCACCGATTGATTGATAGACCGGGCAGTGGTTCATGCAGGCCCCGCAACGAATACAGCGCAGCGCCTCAGAAAACTCACCAGCCAGCTGTTCTGTCCGGCCATTATCCAGTAAGACCACATGATATTCTTGTGGCCCATCCAGATCTTGCGAGCGTCTCGGCCCTGTCGAAAAGGTCGTGTAAGTGGTGATGGATTGCCCCGTTGCGGAGCGTGCCAGCACGCGTACCAACGTGCTCGTATCGTTTAAGGTTGGCACCAGCTTGTCGATGCTGGTGATGACGATATGAACGGGGGCCAGCGATTGCGTCAGGTCGCCATTGCCCTCATTGGTAACAATCACCGATGAGCCAGTTTGAGCGATAAGGAAATTGGCACCGGTGATGCCAATGTCAGCATTGATAAATTCACTGCGCAACATGTTACGCGCTTCAAACACAAGCGCGGCCGGGTCGCTAAGATCGCGCCCCGCAGGCAGCTCCTTGTGCACCCGGCGAAAATCCGCTTCGACCTGATCGGCACCCACATGCACAGCAGGGGCAACGATATGACTGGGGGGTTCGTTGCGCAACTGGATAATATATTCTCCAAGATCGGTTTCAAGAACCCGCAATCCCGCTTCTTCGAGATGGTCATTGAGACCGATTTCCTCGGCCACCATGCTCTTGCCCTTGGTAATCAGTCGGGCATTTTTATCGCGGCAAATCTGTAATATCTGCTCGCAGGCATCCGCTGCCGTATGCGCCAAATGCAAATGCCCACCGCTGGCGACAAGCTGTTTTTCATAGACCTCCAAATAAAGATCCAGATGCTTCAGCGTATGCGTTTTTATGGCTTGGCCCTGCTGACAAAGCTCATCAAATTCCGGCAATGCAGCTCGCGCTTTTGCTCGTTTTTCGACGAAGCCACGGCCCAATACTTTCAGAGATTTTTGCAAGCGCTGGTTTTTGAGGGCATCTTGAGCATTTTCTTTAAAGGAGCCAGCGGTAGATTTCATTTCTGCTTCCCCTGCTTTGGCCCCTTCATCCCGGCAATTGGCGGCTCATCACTCATACCTGCCAATATTTCTGCCACATGACGCACCTCGATAGAGCTGCCATCGCGGGATAGTTTTCCCGCCATATTCATCAAACAACCCATATCGCCGCCTAGTAGCATCTGCGTATTCGCAGCTTCTATATTAGCACATTTCTTACTGACCATCGCATCCGAAATTTCGGGATATTTAACGCAGAACATACCGCCAAACCCGCAACAGGCCTCCCCGTCTGACAACTCCGATAACTCAAGGCCGCGCAAGGAGTTGAGCAATGCCCGCGGCTGCTGTTTGACGTTGAGCTCGCGTAATCCAGCACACGCATCGTGATAGGTGATGCGCCCGGCAAAACCCCGGTCAACGCTTTGCAAGCCGCATTTATCGACCAAAAAACTTGTGAGCTCGAAAACCTTGTCTGCAAATGAGATTGCCCGCTCATACTGGTCGGTGTCTTTTAGCAATTCTGGATAATGGGTTTTCAGCATACCGGCGCAGGACCCGGACGGGGCGACAACATAATCAAAACTCTCAAAATTCTTGATGACCTCAATGGCAAGCTCTTGGGCGGCCTGGCGATCACCAGAATTATAGGCGGGCTGACCGCAACAGGTCTGGGTCAGTGGCACCGACACTTCACAACCCGCTTCTTGCAGCAGTTTCATGGCCGCAAACCCAACCACCGGGCGAAATAGATCCACAAGGCAAGTGACATACAAGGCAACTCTTGGCAAACCAACTTGCGGGACGTGGAGGGAGTTGATATTTTCGGCCAAGACGTAAAGCTCCTTTTGTAACCTTCCCCTCGCACGATAGTTGAGCTACATCTTACAAACAATCGATTTATAAGCAAAATTCAAAGTCCCTGTCAGTTTTCAGAAAATTTTATGTTTGAAGGACCCTATGTGCGGGGCGAGCACAATAGGATTTGCGACCATTACCTATTCACTTTTACGCAATGGTTGGAGGCCGATAGCGTCGATCCCGACTTGCTGCTAAAAATCAGAGATCACCGGCAAATGATGTTGCAAAGACAAAGCGTTCAAACAGCATTGGAAGTGCAACTGCAATCCCATTAGTGATTTGTTAAGGTCGTTAGCAATCTTTACCTCCAATTGTCGCTCCATTAGTTTTTAGACGCTATAGTTTCAAGCAAGAAAAACGTGGTGGTAATTCAATGAGTTCTAAAAATAAACAATCTATACATCCCTATATTTTGTCAGGGGGTTCAGGCACACGCCTTTGGCCGCTGTCACGAAAATCCTATCCCAAGCAGTTTTTGAAACTTGTTGGTGAAGACAGTCTGCTGCAACAAACAGCCAAACGCCTGCGCGGCCCGAATTTTCGCGATCCATCGGTGCTGGCGAACAATGATCACCGCTTTATCATTGCCGAGCAAATGCAGCTGGTGGGTGTCAAACCCAAAGACATTATTCTTGAGCCGGTTGGTCGCAACACTGCCCCTGCCGCCCTGGTCGCCGCCCTTCGCAGCGCGCAGCCCGATGAGGATGCCCTTATCTTGCTGCTACCATCCGATCACATCATCAAGGACGTAGAAAAATTTCAGGAAACCATATTGTCCGGCATCGCTGATGCCAACAAGGGGCATCTCGTGACCTTTGGCATCAAGCCAACGGCTCCCGAAACCGGCTATGGTTATATCGAAACAAGCGGCGATCCCCAAATGGCGCTCGACGTGGAACGCTTTGTCGAAAAACCAGTGCGCGCCAAGGCGAAAGGATATCTGGCGGCTGGTAATTTCTTCTGGAACGCCGGTATCTTCATGTATCGCGCCGGATCAATGATCGAGGCTTTTGCCAATCATGCCCCGCAGATCCTCAGGCATTGCCGAGCGGCCCTTGAAAAAGCACAAAGTGATCTTGATTTTTTGCGCCTTGATAAACCATCCTATGCGCAATGCGAAAGCATATCCCTTGACTATGCCATCATGGAAAAAGCCAATGGTATCAAATGCATTCCCCTTGAAACTGACTGGAGTGATCTTGGTGCCTGGTCGGCCATCTGGGATGCCATGGACAAAGATAAAAATGGCAATGTCATCAAGGGTGACGTGGTTATTCATAATACAAAAAACAGTTTTATCCAAAGTGCCCACGGCACCTGCCTGTCTCTGGTTGGACTGGACAATGTGCTGGCCATCGCCACCAAGGATGCGATCTTGCTGGCCAACAAAGATAATGCCCAGGATGTTAAAGCTATCGTTGATAAGCTGCAGGCGTCAGGACGCACAGAAGCGGTGGAACACCGGCGCGTCTATCGACCGTGGGGCTGGTATGAGCAATTGAGTGCGGGCAACCGCTTTCAGGTCAAAGTACTGATGGTCAATCCAGGAGCACAACTTTCCTTGCAAAGTCATTACCATCGCGCCGAACATTGGGTCGTGGTCTCTGGTACAGCAGAAGTGCGGGTCGGCGACAAGATCTCCTTATTATCCGAAAATGAAAGCACCTATATCCCCATCGGCACCCTTCATCGCCTCGGCAATCCGGGTAAACTACCGGCTATGTTGATCGAAGTACAATCAGGCTCATATCTTGGCGAAGATGATATCGAGCGCTATGAAGATGATTTTGGCCGCGGCGACAGCTAGCTGCAATTGTGACTGACAAACCGGCCATCTTCTAGGGGAACAATCACCCTCATGAAATTCTCTGTCATGCCCGCTTTCAGCACTGATCTATCACCATTCAACTAGTAGCTTGTATAACAACCCGGCGCATCATTAGCCGTATAAAATAAGGTGATTTACGTCCTCGCTGGTCATTTCGTGCATCTGTTCATAGATTTGTCGGTTCGCCAAAAAGTCTTGTTTGAATTTATTGAGATCAACAGAAGCACTACAATCAGATAACGCTAAAAACAAAACAATCAAAACGAGGATTTTTATCTACCTGCTCTCGCGCATATTTATAGGTGAGCAATATCATCCATTATGAGGTACCTAGCTGTCACGCTGGCGAACAACACGCCGAACCGTTTGCACCAGATTACCACCGAGGGATAATCGCCAGCTATAATCGTTTATGAAAGAACATAATTCTGGTCGCCAATAGTACTCCAAAGAGGGCCGAGCAATACGAATTTGCTATTTGTCACATTGCTTGATTGTTTGACGTCACCGTTACATATTGACATAGTTTGGCCCCTCACCACCATTTGGTGTCACCCAATTAATATTTTGCCCGGGGTCCTTGATGTCACAGCACTTGCAATGAATACAGTTCTGCGCATGGATCAGTAGTTTTTTCTGACCGCGTTGATCGGCCTCAACATATTCATATACGCCAGCCGGGCAATAGCGCACTTCAGGGCCGTCATAGCGAGCCAGATTGACAGTGAGTGGTGCCTGTTCATCTTTAAGCTGCAAATGGCAGGGCTGATCCTCTTCATGGCTGACTGCCGCAAAGGACAAATTGGTCGCCTTGTCAAAACTGATGACACCATCAGCTTTGAGATAGAAAATTTCTCGCATGGCAGCAGCTGATTTCAAAGTTTCATGGTCACCATGATGGTGCAGCGTCCATGGTGCACTGCCCAAAAACATATAAGTATCGAGCGCCGCATGGGCAAGACCGCCCCACAGGCCTCCTTTTGCAAAACCGGGGCGAATATTACGCGCTTTAGTCAGTTCGCGCCAGATCCATGAGCTTTCGACCCTTTGTTGCAGATCCAGTTCGAGCGGTGGCTGGTCGCAAGCGATTGCAACAAAAGCCGCCTCTGCTGCCAACATGCCCGATTTCATGGCCGTATGCGTGCCTTTGATCTTTGCCACATTGAGAAATCCGGCTTCACAACCGATCAGGCAACCACCAGGAAAGCTCATCTTGGGAATGGACTGTAATCCACCTTCGTTCAAGGCACGCGCGCCATAAGTGATGCGCCGCCCCCCTTCGAGGATTGGTTTGATCGAGGGATGGAACTTAAAGCGTTGCAGCTCTTCATAGGGCGATAAATGTGGATTAGGGTAGTCAAGGCCAACGATCAAGCCCAGCGACAGCACGTTGTTTTCCTGATGATAAAGAAAGGAGCCCCCATACGTATCTGATTTCAAGGGCCAGCCAATCGTATGCAGAACCTCTCCAAGCCGGTGGTTTTCCGGTTTGATTTCCCACAGTTCTTTAATACCGATGCCATAGATTTGCGGATCGCAATTGGCGCGCAGGTCAAACTTTTCCATCAATTGCTTGCCAAGATGGCCGCGACAGCCCTCCGCGAAAAAGGTGTAGCTGGCGCGCAGCTCCATACCCCGTTGAAAACTGGGGCCTTTGCTTCCGTCGCGCAAGAGACCCATATCACCGGTGGCGACGCCTTTGACCGCGCCACCATCATGATAGATAATCGAAGCGGCCGCAAAACCCGGGTAGATCTCAACTCCCAGCGCTTCTGCCTCGATGGCTAGCCAGCGACAAAATTCCCCAAGGCTGATAATATAATTGCCTGCATTTCTCATTGATGCTGCAACCGGCAAGGGGAGCGCTTGAGTTTTGGACAGCATCAGAAACTGGTCTTTAGTGACCTGTGTCTTGAGCGGCGCGTTTCGTTGCTGCCAGTCAGGCATTAGTTCATCAAGCGCCCGTGTTTCAAGGATGGCGCCAGACAAAATATGTGCGCCTACCTGCGCTCCCTTCTCGACCACACAAACAGAAATCTCGCGCCCATGTTGCAAAGCCAATTGCTTCAATTGGATGGCGGCGGACAGTCCCGCCGGGCCAGCGCCAACGATCACAATATCAAATTGCATACTCTCGCGACCTGTCATTGTCCAAACGATCCTTCGTCAAATGATGACTAACCGAAATACCCGCAGCTCACTCATCTTCTTATACAAAAATCTGGAGGATTTCAGATCTTAAATAGAGACCATTATGGATTCAAGCATGATAACCGTTAGACGGTGATAAAATAGCTATCGATGACCCTTCAAGCTCGAAATATCTAGATGAGTTATAGGAATGTCGCTACAAGATCCCTTCGCATGATTTTGCGTAGCGAGACAATAGAGTGGAACAGATATGGATAATTGTATTTTTTGTAAAATAATCAAGGGCGAGGTGTCTGATTTAATCATCAACGAGACCGACGATATTATCACCATCTTGTCGCTGGAAGGGCACCCGTTGATTATCCCCAAACAACATATTGAGAATATTTACGGCTTAGAGCCAGACATTGCCTCGCAAATCATGCGTGAAGCCGTGACCATGGCCAAAGCGGTCCGCGAGACCACCGGGTGCACCGGTCTCAACCTCATTCAATCAAATGGACATGATGCGGGACAGGAAGTTTTTCACTTTCATCTGCATGTCAGACCGCGCTGGAAAAATGACGGTATCGAAGCGACCTGGAATACCGCGGAACTAGACCGGAAAAAAAGACAGGTGTTATCAGATAAGCTTCTTGAATATTTTGAAAGCTGATGGAGGGGGCAGGCTAACATAACTCCAATGCCATTGATTTGGACAATCTGCGGTTCGGTCACACATTCATCACAGGCAACAAGGCGTATGACGTGCTGGTCGGCGAGCGCGATGTCAAGCTATCGGGTGGTCAACGCCAGCGCATCGCCATTGATTGTCCGCATATTCCTCAAAGACGCGCCCATCTTGTTGCTGAATGAAGCAACACCGTCGCTCGACAGCGAGGTCGAGAGATGAGCGGACAAAACGAAAATGACCCCACAAGGGGGGCAGAACCAATTAAGAAATTTTGAATGGAAGCTGATGAATCTTCAATTTTGACGCCAGCATGTTTCGGCAGTATTATGCGTGCCGTGCCTTAAACAGGAACCTTGCGAGCACCTTTGATATCTGGCGGTGCAATGATCGCCCCACCGGCTTCGAATTCTTCATCGGTTGGCTCACGCACTGTCAATATCTCCAGTGTAAAAATGGCTTCTCTGCCGCAAAGCGGGTTATTGCCATCAACAGTCAGTGACTTGTCATTCATCCTTGTCACGATAAAATTCTTGGACTCACCCTTTTCATTTTGCGTAACAATAGTAGCGCCGATCTCATGGAATTCCTTTGGAACATTGTCAATGTGATCGGTGAACACCAGCGACTCATCCCTAGGGCCATAGATTTTACTGCAATCAATTGGTACGTCAATGATATCGCCAGCAGATTTGCCTACGAGCTCGGTAAGGATAGCTGGCAACAAGACGTCATTGTGGCCATGCACATAACTCAGCGGAAATTCAACCTCACTGAGTATTTGGCCTGTTTTTTGATCGACCACCTTGAAGGCAAGTTCGACAAATTTGTTGTCTTGTATCGTTTCGCTCATATCAAATTCGCAACTAGGTCCATCTGGATGATGTCGACGGGGATTTTGCGGCCACGCGAACAAAAAGATCGCGTGGCCGTATCATATCAAGCTTACTTATGGTTTTTTTGGTGTTTGGTATTTTTGTTCTTTCTGGAAGGGTTCCCAGATAAGATCGTACCCAACATAACCCTTTTCATTTGGCTTCATCTGACGGGTTGTCAGGAAGCGAGACTTGCCATCAGGAACTTTTGCTTTGGGGTCTACGTTACCCATATATCACCTCTTTCATTTTAGCCGGGACAGCCGCTGCAAGATACATGCAGCTGAAAACAAACCCGACATCTTAAATTCATTGTCTTTCGAAGTCGAAATACTTGGTTCAGGGGCAGTTAGAAAATGGATGCACCGAAAATCTTGATGTCGTCTTCTTCATAGCCAAGAACCAACCTGCCAAGCCATTCGCCTTCTTTTTTGGTGCTGCGCTGTCTATACAAAACAGTGACATGCTCACCGCGACGAATAAGGCCGATATAGTCCATCTCTTCTGACAGGCTCCTCGTAAGCTCACTTTTTGCGAACTGCTTGCCTACCTCAACCTGATCAAGGCCATGCGCAAGCCCACGGGAAAAGTTCTTAACGAAATCACCGTATTTGCCCGCATTAGACTGCTTGACAAGATCATTCCATAAGGGATGAGCGATCTCAAGTATCTCATCATCGGTTTTTTCAAGAATGTTCATCTAAGACTCTTTACTGCAGTTACACCAAGGAGCTTCAATACTGGTGCTCTCTGGTGCAAAAGACTTTATCTGTCACGTTACCAAAAAGATCAACATTTAACATGTTGATCTTCTTGATTGTTCAAACAGACGCTTACATAAGCGTCTGTTTGTGATTTTTTACTTTTTGGCTTCTTTGGCCTTGATGTCTTTGAGGCCTTTATCTTCCATTTCGTCTTTTTCACCGACGAGATGATACAAAGGTGCTTTTTCCATCGTGTATTCACCTGTTTTGGGATCTCGGCGAGAAACGGTCAGCACATGCCAATCTTCATCGTCCAACTTCATGTGGTCTCCACGATAATAGTAGCCAGGCCAACGAGTTTCCTTGCGGAACAGCGTATGCTGGAAGACAGATTCGGATGTCAAGAAGCGATGCTTCAATTCCCAAACACGCAACAACTCATGAATATCCTTGGCAGCCAGATTTTCAAAATCTTCTTCCATGATCTTCATTTTTTTGAGGCCAATGTTCAGCAGCTTCTCGTTGGTCATGTAGTTAACAGTCACGCCAGCACAATACTCATCCATACACTTCTGCAAACGGTCAAGACCCTGCCTTGGATTAATGTAGTGTGGATTGACATCACCAGCGACAATTTCATTACGATAGATTTTATAATGTTCCATCGGCTTGAAGATCTCTTCACCTCGATTTCTGATCTGATCATCGGAGACTACGATACCGTCTCCTTTACCATCATCGATATACCTGCAAGCAGCTTTGGCAGCAAGACGGCCTTCTGTAAATGATCCAGATGAAAACGCATGAGGCGTTCCACCGACAGCATCACCAGCACCAAACAGACCTTCAACCGTCATCATGCGGTTATAACCCCAGAAATATTCTGGTGGTGAAAGATCTTCTGGTCCACTGGCCCAGCCGCCACAACCTGTTGCATGGGAGCCCATGACATAAGGTTCTGATGTTGTCAGTTCAGGGTTTTCATATTTGGGGTCCACGTCTGTAGCAGCCCACAATACGGCCTGACCAACAGTCATGCCAAGGAAATTTTCCCAACCGACTTCCTCCAAATGCGGATCCTGGAACGAATGCATGGTGATCATGTGAATAGGACCGCGACCAGCCGCTACTTCGTTGATAAAGGCATGGTTACGCAAGCAGGTTGGAATTGGCTTATGCGATACATGCTGCCCTTCCGTATCCAGATAGGCCTTGCCGACCATTTTGGAGAGTTCAGGGAACCATTTGGATTCATACTCTTCACCATTACAGTTTTGAGTATAAGTTTTAAGATGCAGGAAGTAAGCTCCAACAGGGCCGTAACCGTCTTTAAAACGTGCAAGCACGATACGGTTTTCCATCTGAGTCATCTTGGCGCCAGCGCCAATCATAAGCCCGTAAGCTGAGCCTGACGACCAGGGAGCATACCAGACGCGACCAGCGCCCTCACCAACAGAACGTGGCTTAAAGATATTGGAAGCACCACCAGCACCACAAATAACGGTTTTGGATTTAAAAACGTGATAGTCACCGGTACGGACATTGAAGCCCACAGCACCCGCGACGCGGTTTTCTTTGGCATCATCCATTAGAAGATGAGTGACACAGATACGGTTGAAAACTTTGTCGGCTGATTTTTTTGCAGCTTCGGCAACAATCGGCTTGTATGACTCACCATGAATCATGATCTGCCAACGCCCTTCACGCATGTAGTTACCCGTGTCAGGGTCTTTCATGATGGGTAAGCCCCACTCTTCGAACTGATGCACGGCACTATCAACGTGACGGGCCATATCAAAGGCCAGATCTTCACGAACCATGCCCATGAGATCCATACGAGCATAGCGTACATGGTCTTCCGGGTTGTTCTCACCCCAGCGTGTACCCATATAGCAGTTGATCGCGTAAAGCCCCTGAGCAACCGCACCAGAGCGATCCATATTCGCTTTTTCAGCAATGACGATTTTCTTGTCTTTACCCCAGAACCTGGCTTCCCAGGCGGCACCTGTACCACCAAGACCGGCACCAGCGACCAGAATATCAATATCGTCTTCAATAATCGTTTTATAAGCCATTAGTAATACACGCCTTCCTTCAATGTCAGTCCATTTGACTCCAAAGTATGTAGTCCACCTTCATCCAGGCGAATATATTTGGGTTCATTAAAAAGCAACTCGCCATCTCGCATATCCTTACTTGGTGAAGTAGCATCAGCAAGTTGGGGAATATATTTCCCCCATGGCTTTGTTGTAATCGGTGAAAGGAAGTTCTTTTCAGTACCATTTCTGAATTTGATTTTCCAGGCGATCGTACCTTTTTCTTCATCGCGAATTACGCGGACACTGCTGCCAAGCGGAGCAAAGTCAGCATACCCACGCACATTAATGGCGTTATGCGGGCAGGCCTTCACGCAGGAATAGCACTCCCAGCACATATTAGGTTCAATATTATATGCACGACGATAGGTCTTGTCGATATGCATAATATCCGAGGGGCAGATGTCGACGCAATGACCGCATCCGTCACATCTTGTCATATAAACGAAAGTAGGCATATTCGTTTCCTTAAAATGTTTGATCGAAACTAACTGGTTTCCAGAAGTTTTCGGGTTGATTTCTAGTAGTGGTTTGGCCGTTCGCGCTTTATACCAAGTCCCATATTCATTGGGGCATCTTTCAACAGCTCCATAGAATGGCGCTCTCGTTGCTTGGGATCATCACGGGTAATCGTAGGCAGATCTTCCGCAGATCCGTCAGCTTTGGTAATGCGTTTTTGATAGGCCGCGGCGGGTTTGAAAAACATATGAGCGAATTTCGACCACAGGACACCACCGAACAAAATCGTTGAAGAAAGGATAAACAAGGCAAGGACCAAGAGTTCCCATCCAGCTACGTTCGCCGATTGCATATAAGACCAGATCAGCCCGAAGGTTACCGTCGCCAAAAGGGAGAGGATAAACATGTCAGCTTTAACCAGATGATACCATGTGCGACCCTCAGCCGCGACATCTACCCTGATAAAGAACCAGAACCAATAGCCACCAAATGCGAGCATGAGCGCTCCAAGGTGCCAAAGTATTGGCCAGATCGTTGGAGTTGAAGCTTTGGCGCCGGGATAGAGGAATACCATGATAGCGGTTGTGGCTACAAAAAGCACAAAACCGTACATGCTAAACAGATGAGAAAGTCTGCGCCGCTTGCTCGAGAACTCGGAGGAAGTCAGAACTTCACTCATGCCTGTCTGCGCGGCAATAACCAGTTTTTCGGAACTCTCGACTTTCCGGGTAGCGTTTTTCTGCGCGTCCTTGGCATTTTGAAAGAACCATTTGGCACTTTTCTTGTGAAGCGTATCAATCACTGTACCGCCGATAACAAGAATCGCCATAGCGATGACGTAGCCCTGCTGGATATAGGCAGGTATTAACTCCGAAAGCTCGGAGAAGGGGTTGATCGTAAACATGAACTCAAGGTTCCTTCTTCTGTGGTTATTTCAATGGCTACGCCAGTTGGCGATAGTTCAAGTGCCATGAAAAAAACTTTTTTGCAAGTCCACGATTTGGACATACAAGATTCCATTAATTCAGCTTTGTTTGTCCGATTTGTCAGCAATTCCAGGTTAGCATCTCAGCAGATTTCTAATGTCTCCAGAAAAATGCAAACACCACCCTCCCTGGCAAGCCAGATACAAATACAAATGCAAATGCGCATATATTCTGAAATTCGAATGCACAAAGCAAAAGTACACCTAGCAAACAAACAAGCATATTACAAACCTGAAAATGATCAATATTGCAATTTATATTGTCTACTCAATAAATATGGTTTCTAACAAAATATTTTTCTACGTATTATTCAATGGTATATGTGAGTAGAGGCATTATCTTTACTTTACCAAACGCCAATAACGCTATCTTAAAACTATAATAACGAAGCAATCTCACGCACGCATATATTCGCTCGTTGCGACAGTATGTCATATACAATGAAGTTATGAGCGGGCACAAAGCAATGCGCAAATGTTCCCCAGTCAGGAGAAGTCAACGCTCGAACACTTATCTGACGACGATTTTTCAACCCTGGCTTTAGAACCCACGGGCGGATAACGCCAGGCACTCTGGGAGACCTTGTGCGCATCTGCTTTTGACGCACGCCAAGTATCGGCGGCGCATGTACATGCTTTTGCGCGTGCTACGGGAGCCTGGCCAAAACCGATCCAATTAATGCTTGCTTGATTGATTACCCGCTTCATCTCTATCTACCGGAAAAATGAGCTTAGCGCACGCCCTATTCCTCGAACAGACCAAACTGGCCTTTGCCGCCAGATGGCGGGGTGAGTCCCATATGTTTGAAGGCGTGACCTGTGAGCACGCGGCCACGAGGGGTGCGGACGACGAAACCTTGCTGGATCAAATAGGGTTCGATGATTTCTTCGAGCGCATCGCGGGGTTCGGACAGTGCAGCCGCTATGGTCTCGATGCCTACCGGGCCGCCGCCATAATTTTTGGCGATGCAAGTCAAATAGCGATGATCAAGTGCATCCAGCCCGCGTGTATCAACTTCCAGTTTCGACAATGCACCATCCGCCACAGCTTTGTCGATCTTGCCAGCCTTTTCAACCAGTGCAAAATCTCGTACGCGGCGCAACAAGCGACCGGCGATGCGGGGGGTGCCACGAGCGCGGCGGGCAATTTCCAGTGCCCCATCCTTACTCATATCGACGCCCAGAACGCGGGCACCGCGCGAGACGATAAATTCCAACTCATGCTCTTCATAAAAATTGAGCCGCACCGGAATACCAAAGCGATCCCGCAAGGGGGTCGTCAGCAAACCAGCTCTGGTGGTCGCGCCAACCAGCGTGAATTTGGCCAAATCTATACGAACTGAGCGCGCCGCTGGCCCCTCGCCAATAATCAAATCAAGTTCAAAATCTTCCATGGCCGGATAGAGGATTTCTTCAACTGCCGGGTTAAGCCGATGGATCTCGTCAATGAACAGGACATCGCGGTCTTCCAGATTGGTGAGCAAGGCGGCAAGGTCGCCAGCCTTTTGAATGACCGGCCCCGAAGTCGCCCGGAAATTCACGCCAAGTTCTCGCGACATAATTTGCGCCAGCGTCGTCTTCCCAAGCCCTGGTGGGCCATGAAACAAGACATGGTCCAGCGCATCCTTGCGCTGTTTGGCACTTTCGATAAACACCCGCAAATTGGCCCGTGCCAGCTCCTGACCGACAAAATCATCGAGCACTTGCGGCCGCAATGATGCTTCGAGCTCATCCTCCAGCGAGCGCTCACCATCCAGCAATTGTCTATCTGTTTCTTCCACCAAAACGAATCACCTTTTCACTCTTTGTTCTTTTTACACTATGGCAGCGACAAGTTAAAGGGATGTTGCATTTCATTCCGAGGTTCACTGTTCTTTATCCAGAAAAAAGCAATGAACTTTTTTAGAAATAGCAGCACAGAACTTCCGAAAATGCCCCGCCAATGCCCTAAAAGAGTAATGACCAGAAAGCTGATGATGGCCTGCTTTGGATAGCGTCTGTTATACTCACTCTTATTTCTCGTCTAAAACCTTCCCGAAAGAAGAATATCTGCTACGCCATAACGCATTTTGAGCGGTAAATATCGCGCAGCCGAGGTACCAGATAAAGCGAACAAACAAGCATGATGGCAACCAGTTCTGCTACATAAAACCACTGGTTATGCGGAATGGTATTGAAAATTTCAAAAGACCAGATCGCGACCGGGACCACCAAAGCCAAGCCCAGAAAAATCGTAAATCCGCGCGAGGACAACGTCTTGTTGGAGCCCACAAAAAATATCGCCAGCACCCCGGCTGCCACCGCCACCATAAGCAAAGCAAGTGTCGATATGATGCCAACAAGGATGATCTGCTCGTTAAGCAACGCAAATCCCGCCACCACAAGCAATACAAAAAATAACAGGTTGACCGGGTTCGCCAAGCTCATGACGACCGCCCCTCCTGCTGACAGGGCTCCGATGATGCGATTATTGGGTAAGTTAGATTTTCCAGACATGTCGACCCTTGCAAACTTTGAACGAGATTTTTAGTACAAGGTCAGGACCTTAGCATACTCTCCCGCAGCTTTCCAATTTCGCAGTTCTACCCTACGTTTTCTATCTCGCCAGCACCTTCAGGCCAAGGCGGATCAGCTCGCTTGCGGTGGCTTTGTCGCCAGCTTCACGGGCTGCCGTAGCAATGGCGTCTGACGCCTGTATGGGCGCATAACCCAGATTGGTGAGCGCAGAGACGGCGTCCGCTGCGGCCATGCCCTCCACTGGACCCGCGCCAACTTCTGATGGTCCCGATCCAATTGGTCCCAATGATGGCACCTTGTCTTTCAGTTCAATCAACAAGCGCTGTGCGACTTTGGGACCAACGCCGGGTGTCTTGGTAATCGCCGCCTTGTCGCGCATGGCGATGGCGTTAGCGAGATCATGAGGGCTCATAGTGCCAAGTACGGCCAGCGCCACCTTGGCACCAACGCCTTGCACGGTTTGCAGCAAGCGGAACCATTCCCTTTCCATCTTGCTGGTGAAGGCAAACAGCTTCATTTCCGTTTCGCGCACATGGGTTTCGATATGAATTTCAACAGCCTCACCCTTGGCAGGCAGCGCAGCCAGCGTGCGCGGCGAACAATGCACCTCATAGCCAACGCCGTTCACATCGATAATAGCCCAGTCCATGCCGGTATCATCTACAAGACCTTTGAGTTTTCCGATCATGATAAAGATATGCCTCCAGGTGTCATCCCCGCAAAGGCGGGGATCCATACTCCCTGCCCTCTCAATTTATAATAAAGAGCCAGCCGCAAATTCCCTTCTCAATTTTCAGGGCCTGTGGTTATGGATCCCCGCCTTCGCGGGGATGACAACCTGGGAAGTACTCTCACCTGACAGAAACCGGTTTCCAAAGGCTCGCCTTTTGTGCCAGCTGCACAAGATGCTCGCACGGCGAGCGTATTCTATGCACACACCCGCATTTTGAGGTCCTGTATTTTGCGGTGATGCGCATGCGTGATGGCGATGGCCAGCGCGTCGGCGGCGTCTTCGCTGTCGGGTTTGGCCTTGGGCAATAGAAACGAGATCATAGCGCCGATCTGGTTCTTGTCACCCCGCCCCGTGCCAATCACCGTTTTCTTGACCTGCGTCGCCGAATATTCCGCAACTTTTAACCCGCACCTAGCCGGCACCACCATGGCGACACCGCGTGCTTGTCCCAGTTTCAAGGTGCTTTGTCCGTTCTTGTTGACGAAAGTCTGCTCAACGGCGGCTTCCGATGGTTTCCAGTCGGCAAGTGGAATGGCGAGCCCCTTATAGACGCACATCAAGCGGTCCGAGAGATCTTGCGAAGCATCAGAACGAATGGTACCACAGGCCAGATAGGTCAAGCGAATACCATCTGTTTCAATGATGCCCCAGCCGGTTTTTCGTAAACCGGGATCAATACCAATAATGCGCACAACTGCCATCGTAAAAAGCTCCCGCCTTTTTAAAGTTAGATATTTAATGCTTAAGGTTGAATGCGAAGAAAGCGCGGCTCTCTTCTTCTCACTAAAAATTCAACATTAAACATACAAAATTGGCAAGCGAAGCACCGCTAAACTAGCCGCTCATTTTTTCAATCAGTGAATCTGACACTTCGAAATTGGCATAGACATTTTGCACGTCTTCGCTTTCTTCCAAAGCATCGAGTAGCAGCAAAAGCTTCTCACCCTTTTCGTCGTCCAGTTCAATATTGTTTTGTGGCCGCCAGATAATCTTGATTTCATCCGCCTCGCCAAATTTTTCTTCCAGCGCCTGAGCGGTTTCATGCAGATGGTCGACCTCGCAATAAAGCGCATGCCCTTCATCTGTTGATTCGCAGTCTTCGGCACCCGCTTCAATGGCTGCTTCAAACATATCGTCAGCCGATGCGGTATCCGCTGGATAGGTCACGCATCCAAGGCGATCAAAACCAAACGAGACGGCACCGGTTTCCCCCAGATTGCCACCTGCTTTGGCAAATGTGGCGCGCACATCAGAGGCGGTGCGATTGCGATTATCGGTCAGAGCTTCAACAATGACGCCAACGCCGCCAATACCAAATCCCTCATAACGTACTTCTTCGAAATTATCGCCACCCGCTTCTTGAGATTTTTTTACCGCCCGCTCAATATTATCCTTTGGCATGGACTGGGAGCGTGCCGCCTTGATAGCGAGGCGCAAACGCGCATTAGCGTCAGGGTCAGGAACCCCCATCTTGGCAGCGGTGGTAATTTCACGCGCCAGTTTGGAAAAGAGTTTTGAACGCTTTTTATCCTGAGCGCCCTTGCGATGCATGATATTTTTGAATTTTGAATGGCCTGCCATGATAGATCTTCATCCCGTTCTTACTATTTGAACTCTACGTGTGAGAAGGCTCTGGCACCATTTCGTACGTTCTTTGTTCTTATTTAGACGCAGCCGGGTTACCAGAAGGTTAACTGTCTGTGCTTTATAGCAGAACGGAAGTCAATGTCTGCCGCAGCGCAAAATACACCTTATGTCATTTCGAGACGCCAATTAACTTGTCCTTAAACTTGCAAGACTAGGTTGATTGAAATGCAAGCGAGCCCCGCTTTGTTAATGACAATGTAAATGGAGGTCCACTCAATGGCTCACAATGATAATATGATGCCCGGCGAAAATGTCCGTATCAGCATGGAAGAACTTTCCGAGCTGCGCAAAAGCGCCGAAGCCCATCTCGACAAAGCCGAGACCGCTTTGTTTGATGACAGCATCACCGACGAAGATGCCCTGTCGCATCTTGATGCAGCTCTCGCCTGCCTCAACACAATGATTTCTGATCCAGAACATGGCATGGAAGCCGTGGCCTCAGTCAATATTGCATAAACATATAAGCAATAGCTAATCCCTCGTAGAGCGTAGTAAATCCCTCAAAACGAGTTGTAAGACGAGCGTAAAATACCTCTTTACAAAAGAGACCTGGAAAATGAAGAAGGTGGAACGACAAGCTCGTTTCACCTTTTTTATTTGTCGGACAGATGTTAGATTACGGAAAATCGTTTTGTAACAAGGTTGGAAACATGTCCGTTCGTCACTTCTTACTGCTCGCGCCTCTTGTCGTCCTGCTTGCAACACCAATACACGCAGCCAACAGTCCACCAGACCTTGTTGCTCGGCAGGTGATCGCGCAATGCAAACAAAATAGCGGCGAGAACCGATTTCATCTTCATCGCTGCCTGTTGCAACAATATGAAATTCTGCTAAAACGAGCTGATATTCTCGTCGACAAACTATTGGGCATGGTGGGTGGTCACAAAAGCTATAGCCGTTACAAAAAAATCCGCTGGAGTGAATCCATCGCCAAGAGCCATTCTTTGTGGCAAAAACTCATACCCAAGGACTGCGAATGGGAGGCACACATCCTGCCCTCCTTGAAAGGCGCCTCCACAGCCATTGACCGTTGCGGCATCAAACGAGCCGCTGCACGCGTACAACTACTTGAAAAACGCGTAAAAACACTCGATAATGTCCTGATCAACGATAAGTACAAGGGATAAGTAACTTGACGCAAGACATCCCCCAGGCACCACAAGTTGCCGCGCACAGCCAAACGAGCGAGGACGATATTGCCGCGCTCATGCTTGATGTAGGGCGCAAGGCGCGCGCGGCCGCCAATACGCTGGCCATTACCACAACGCAAAAAAAAAATGACGCGTTGCTGGCCGCAGCTACCGCGATCCATGATCAGGCTGATATCATACTTGCGGCCAATACCAAGGATCTCGAAACGGCTGCCTCGAACAATATGTCTGATGCACTGAAAGATCGCTTGATGCTCGATCACGATCGCATCAACGCGATGGCCACCGGTCTTGAAGCCATCGCAGCATTGGCCGATCCGGTTGGCGAGCTGATCGCCGAATGGCGCCGCCCCAACGGACTTGAAATTTCGCGCGTACGCACCCCGCTCGGCGTCATCGGCATTATTTATGAAAGCCGTCCCAATGTCACCGCCGACGCCGGCGCTTTGTGCCTGAAAGCTGGCAATGCCAGTATCTTGCGTGGTGGCTCGGACAGTTTTCATTCCAGCAATGCCATTCATCAATGTTTGCTTGCCGGTCTGCAACATGCCGCCCTGCCCAGCGTCGCCATCCAGATGGTGCCAACCATTGATCGGGCCGCCGTCGGCGCAATGCTCACCGGCCTTGAAGGCAATATGGATGTCATCGTGCCCCGTGGCGGTAAAAGCCTCGTGAGCCGTGTCCAGCAAGACGCGCGTGTGCCCGTATTCGCTCATCTCGAGGGTCTGGTCCACACCTATATCGATGTCTCCGCAGATCCTGACATGGCCCTTGCTATCGTCCTCAATGCCAAGATGCGCCGCACGGGCGTCTGCGGTGCCACCGAAACGTTGCTGATAGACCGTAATGGTGCCAAGGAACGACTGCTGCCCATCGTGACAGCTTTGCTCGATGCAGGATGCGAAGTGCGCGGCGATGAAACCGTCGGGCTCATAGATCAGCGGATCATCCCGGTTAAATTAAATGATTGGTCAACCGAGTATCTCGATGCGATCATTTCCATCAAATGCGTCGATGGCGTTGCGGGGGCCATAGCCCATATCGAGCGCTATAGCTCGCATCACACCGAATGTATCATTGCCGAGAACCCTGTCGCGGTGGCCACCTTCCTCAATGAAGTCGACAGCGCCATCGTCATGCATAACGCCTCGACCCAGTTCGCCGATGGCGGAGAATTTGGCATGGGCGCCGAAATCGGCATCGCCACAGGACGCATGCACGCACGAGGCCCCATCGGCGTCGAACAGCTGACCTCGTTTAAATATGTGGTGCATGGTTCTGGGCAGGTAAGGCCATAGCTTTAAGAACAACTGGAAGGCTACCAGATTGGGCAAGCAAGATAATCTTGAAGGTGGCTGTTTGTGCGGCGCTGTGCGATATGAAGTTGCAGAGCCGTTTAGCAATGTCGAAGTTTGCCATTGCTCGCAATGCGCGCGCTGGACGGGGCATTTGCTTTCCTCTTTCACAGTACAAAAGAACAAATTGACACTCGATGGAGACGAAAATATCGGCTGGTATCAATCAAGCGAACTGGCCAGACGGGGGTTTTGTAAAACCTGCGGATCAAGCCTGTTTTGGGAGCGTAACAACGCAACCAAAACCGATATTCTGGTCGGCTCACTGGACCGATCCTCCGACCAACCCACCGGCCTTAAAACAACGCGCCATATCTACGTCGCTGACAAGGGAGACTATTACGATATCGGTGATGGTGTCGTTCAGTTCCCGCAATATGGCAAGGACCCGGAGGAGGGGTAGTCAGGATGTACGCTCACGCAGCCATTGCGCAAATGTTTTCTCGTTCATTTCGTTGGCCCCAAGGGTGATCACCATGCTGGTCGCTTCGACTTCGCTTCGACTTCGCTTGCGGTCAGATTGAGTCCATTTATGCCCAGAAAAGAATAAGCGGCCAAAAACCCTGTTCTCTTGTTGCCATCAACAAACGGATGATTTCAGACAATAGCTATCGTATAGGCCGCCGCCAGTGCGCACAAATCTGGTGCGGGATCTTCATAAGCAAATAATTGCTGCGGACGGTCATCAGCCACCACCAGCAATCCCTCATCCCACCCCTCTCCCCCATTTTTATTTTGGAGGGGAACGGGAACAAAATGTGCCTCGATTGAGGCCGTTATGCGCTTTCTTCCATCGCCTCAAGCTCGTCTATCAAGCCTTCGATCATGGCGAGGCCCTTGCCCCAAAAGGCGGGATTGGACGCATCCAGCCCGAAGGGGGCGAGCAGTTCTTTGTGATGTTTGGAGCCACCGGCGCGCAGCATGTCGAAATATTTTTCGGCGAAGCCGTCTTCAGCGTTTTGATAGACCGCATAAAGGGAGTTCACGAGGCAATCGCCAAACGCGTAGGCGTAGACGTAAAAGGGCGAGTGGATAAAATGCGGGATATAGGACCAGTAGTTTTCATAGCCCTCATGCAGGCGAATATTGGGACCAAGGCTTTCTTCTTGCACGCTCATCCAAAGTTCGCCAATGCGCTCTGAGGTCAGTTCGCCTGACTTGCGCTCCGTGTGCAATTTCCGCTCGAACGTATAAAATGCGATCTGGCGCACTACCGTATTGATCATATCCTCCACCTTACCAGCGATCATCACCTTGCGCTCGGTCGGTGATTTGGCCTTGTCGAGCAGGGCACGGAAGGTCAGCATTTCGCCAAACACAGAAGCGGTTTCTGCCAGGGTCAACGGTGTTTGGGCCATCAGCGGTCCCTGCCCGGCAGCCAGCACCTGATGGACGCCATGGCCAAGCTCATGGGCGAGGGTCATCACATCACGTGGCTTGCCAAGATAGTTCAGCAAGATATAGGGATGTGCGCTGGGCACCGTGGGGTGCGAGAATGCACCCGGGGTCTTGCCTTTGCGCACCGGTGCATCGATCCAACCCTTGTCGAAAAACGGTTCCGCAATCTGCGCCATTTCGGAAGCAAAACCGTCATATGCACCAAGCACCGTTTCGCGCGCCTCCACCCAACTATAGACGCGGTTGCTATCCATTGGCAGCGGCGCATTGCGATCCCAGAAATCCAGTTTTTCCTCACCAAACCATTTGGCTTTCAAGGCATAATAGCGATGGCTTAGTCGCGGATAAGCATCCACCACAGCGCTTTCGAGGGCATCCACCACTTCTTTTTCGACGCGATTCCCCAGATGGCGGCTATCAGCAATATCCTTGAAACCGCGCCAACGATTGGAAATCTCTACATCTTTAGACAGCGTATTGGTGATAAGCGAAAACAGGCGGATATTTTCGCCCAGCACCTTAGAAATAGCAGCGGCTCCCTTGCAGCGTTTGTCACCGTCCGGGTCAGATAAAAGATTCAAAGCCGCCTCAAGTGCCAGCTGTTTACCATCTACTTCAAAGCGAAGGCTGGTCATTGTTTCATTGAACAAACGATTCCAGGCACCGCGTCCCGTGATTGATTTTTCGTGAAACAATTTTTCCAGTTCGTCGGACAACTGATAGGGTTTTTCCTTGCGCAGCTCATCAATCCACGGGCGATAATGAGCAAGCTCTTTACGTTCAAGAGCCTCATCCATAACCGCATCATCAATGCGGTTAAATTCAAGCTCGAAAAACAACAGGCTATTATAAATATTGGTGAGCTTTTCTTGTGTATCACCGTAGAATTTTGCTGTTTCAGGGTCTTCATTATTGCCCGCATAAAGCAATCCGGCATAGGAACCGATGCGTCCGATCAAGTCTCCCATGGCTTCGTAGATGGCAATGACTTGCGCAAGTTTTTCGCCACCCTCAAATCCTGCTGCAATCTCTTCGAGCTTGCCCTGCCAATCCTCTTGAAAACTGATGGCGTCACTCGCAGCCTTTTCAAGATCACCTGTTAATTCTGGTGATTTGGTTCCAGGATAAAGGTCACTCAAATCCCATTCCGGCATCTCTCCCAAATCGATTTTCTGGTCAATCTTGGCGGCGTCACTCATCTCATCAAATCCCTTCAAACGAATCCTTTTTTTCCATCGAGCTAATGTGCGTTGTTCGGGAGCCCACATCAAGTGTGCGGTAATCAAAATCTTACCCAGCTGGCATTTTTCGGCAAAGATAAAGTATTTCTCCCCCTGAGGATGACGGAAAAGATCAATGATCACGATGCTACGATCAATCGATATCAATTTATGATCGGCATATAATTCTTGGGGTATGATCTAATAACATCAGAACCTATCTTTTTTTTCAGTCTATCAATATATGTCGCTGCCAGTTCAGGATTGACTGCTTTCTACAAGACATATGTCTCTTGCTCTTTTTAAGCCGCCATCTTGTCGTTCTTGTTTGCTTTGCTGCTCGTTGGACATCATCATGCATACTGGCATTTCCTTAAATAATTCCAGAAATCGGACTGCCGGTTACCGGCTGTTAACCAAAACTGTTCATGATAGATCTCAAATGTGCAGCTAAGTGCGTTTTCCCGGGGGTCCTGCACAGCCCATATAAATCCGGGACGCTGTAAGCTTCTTGTGAGTTGTCGCACAATTTGTCGAAAAACCAGTTTTCCTTTTCGGCCAATATCCTCGTTTTGGATGTGCTCAATGTTTGTTGTGGTGTTTGTTACCAGTTGAGATTTATGTAATGTCCCAGTGTGTTCTGATTTGTGATGATGATCCCGTCCAGCGCCGTCTTTTGACCGAAACCATCAAGCGGTTTGGCTACAAGACCAAAGCAGCAGCCAGTGGCGATGAGGCCCTTTCCATTTTGGAGAGCAGTGCCGGTGAAAATATTTCCATTCTTTTGCTCGATCTTGTCATGCCCGAAATGGACGGCATGGAAGTGCTTGAACGCATGCGCCAAAGCCCCAGTCGCCCACCGGTGATCGTGCAAACTGCCCATGGCTCCATAGAAACCGCCATTAAGGCCATGCAGGCCGGTGCCTCTGATTTTGTCATTAAGCCTGTCAGCCCAGAGCGTCTTGAAGTGTCGCTGAAAAACGCTCTTAAGATTGATCTGCTGGAAGTCGAGATCAAGCGCATAAAGCGCAAAACCACCGGCACCATGACCTTTGATGATCTGATTATCAAAAGCCCCAATATGGATCGCGTGGTCGATCTTGGCGTACGCGCCGCCGGCTCTAATATCCCGGTTCTGATCGAAGGGGAAAGTGGCGTTGGCAAGGAAATGATTGCACGGGCCATTCAGGGTTGTTCAGAACGTGCTGGCAAGCCGTTTATCACCGTCAATTGCGGTGCCATTCCTGAAAACCTTGTCGAGAG
>JAAETJ010001013.1 GCA_024228495.1 bacterium
GGCTCAGGATCAGGCCTCGGCTTGACCCCTCTTCGCCAGTCTGTTTGGCCAGTTGCCCCCATCCTTCATAGAGCTTCCAGTCCTCAAAGAAAACCTCAACCAGCCACCTCAAGGTGTATACTCGCACAATGTCCAAATGCCGCCAACTCAGATCCGTGGCCACCAGGTATCGGTAATCCGTTTCTCCCTCATACTTCAATGCAATGACAAAGCACTTGCCACCATGGGCTTTGACTCCCAGTCTGGCGGCGCTCGCCGTCACCGTCGTGGGTGTTTTGGCCCCTCGAATAGGCAGGTTCTGAACCACGCCGCTCTGGCGCTTAAAGTAGGTGTTCAGTGATATCCATTTCCCTCGACTGTGCACTAATTGGTTCGCACGTAATTGGCTTACCACCTGAACGCCGCCAAATAGCTGGGAGGCCGGTTTCATAAAGCCTTTATGCCCATATAAGGCATCGGCCAGAATAGCCTTGATCTCAAGCCCTGGGAAGTCGCTCTGAAATTGCACCAACAGCTCAAATAGCAATGCGGCTTTGGTCGGATAGCGCGGATCTCTGCTCGGCTTGGCGGGGCGTTGTTTCTTGGCAATACCGCGGGCCTTGAGACGATTGTCCTCTTTTTTCCAGGCCTTGAGGCGCGGGTCTGGTTGATAAAATGCGAAACTCACCGGAATCGTGATGACCGGACTCACCAGTAACAGCAGCACGATCGATTGCCCCAGGGTATAACCACCGGTCTTTTTATCCTTGAGCTTGTGCGCCTTATGGATCTGTTTTACCCCTTTAGAGCGGGCTCTATCGGATTCATCGCCGACTAAAACCCCGTCCGTGATACCGTGAGCCTCTAGAATGAGACGAACACTGCTGGGCAACAGCTTTGCCCAGCAAATCCGCGCGTTTCGAAACATCCACGACAGCGCGCTAAACCGGTAACAGCGCAAACTGGCCCGTTCAAATCTTGACCAACAGATACTATTGGTGATCAGTATCCCCATCAGACAAAACCCTAACCAGGCCTTTTGAGCTAAGCTCAGGCCGTCTCCTGCGTGGTTTATTAAACCATTATCCAGATGCTCTACGTAGTTTTTGATAAAGGGCAGAGGTTGATCGGGGGCAATTAACATCGGATGGGGTGTTTTTCTATTTGATCACAGACCTAGGGCTCGCTGAGCGCCTCAAATATGAAACCACTCCCTAGAAATTGTACTCCTTGGGGGAAATCCTGAATAA
>JAAETJ010001014.1 GCA_024228495.1 bacterium
CTAACGCTGGCTTAACCTGCAAGCGTGGCTGGCGCGGCTTGTGCGTCAGCACAAGGCGTGACAGACGCGATTGACAGGTTCAAGCATTTGTTAGGTGATCTCCGATCTCGTTCCAAATGTCTTTTCCGATTTTATACCCAGGAACCTGCACTCTATGAGTCTACCGCATTCTCAGGTCACGATCAATTAAGACCGCCGTCGGCAACTCGCGGTGGTCAAATCCCAGATAGTGAAACGATCTCCTGTTCGATGCAATTTCGTAGGATACAGAGGGGCAAATTTTGGGCCCTTCCACCTGTTCAAAGCAAAGAAAACCGCCGCTAACCACCAAATTCAGGCCATTTTCCCCGCGAAACCGGAACACCAAGATGGTTGCAGCTGTTTAATATAGATATTTGCACTGCCAGCCACCAAAGCACCTGGCAGAAGCAAGCACGACCGAACAAACATATCACTTTTTGCGAGCACAATTCGTGAAACACAAAACAAACTCGAAAGAATCGCCAGCCAGGAACTGCTTCGGCCTTCGATCAGAAATGAAAGAAGAACAGCCGCACCGCCCAGGCGTAAATTCGGTGGCCGAAGGAAGGTGTTTCTAGAGCTTTTTCGAGGCCGAGAGTTTTGTAAAACGGGTACCATTCAAAACAGTCGAAAGCCCGACGTTGTTGAAACCAAGGCCCCACGCACGGACAACGGCGTCCGAGAATTTCTTAAGCAATAAAATTTTCCAGACTCACCTAACGTTGGTTTCACCTGCAAGCGTGGCTGGCGCAGCTTGTGCGTCAGCACAAGGTGTGACAGACGCGAGTGACGGGGGCACCCGTTTGTCAGGTGATGGTCGACCTGGCGCCGACCCCGTCTTTACGCCCGAGGGCGTGCCCTCCATTATCCTACCCCAGTCCCAGATCACGATCAATTGTGGCGACCGTTTCCAAC
>JAAETJ010001015.1 GCA_024228495.1 bacterium
TGTCGCAGTAACGAATCGCGAGAGCTTCAGAAATCCGCAGGAACCCATGAAAAAGGAGGGCTACGAGGGCCGCAGTTCGTAAATGCAAAGCCGACACCATACCGTCAGCCGGAGGGCGCAGCAAGCGCGCCAGCATCCGGTGTAAATCCGCAAGGGGGAGAGCGGCTTTCTGACGAGACGTGGCGACCACTGAACGCCGTGCCGACTCGGGAAAGGACCGACAGAAGCTGGATTTGGCTGGGTTCGGAAAAACGCCAAAAATGTCATGAAGCCATGAGATTGCCGCCTGGGAGAGTTCCACAGCACTCTTTGAAGTCGCATTAACCAACCGAAAGCTGAGATAAAGTCCCACGGAGGCCACAGAAGCAGGCAGAGGGCAAATTCCAGAGGTTTCGCACCAATCAAGCCAGGCAGAAATTTCACGAAGGTAACTCCGTTGTGTGGTTGGGGCTCTCGTCGCGAGAATTTGACAAAACACAGTTTGGGCATCCGGTACAGAATTCCCGGGGAGACGATTAATGAGCTCCTGTACAGCCGCAAACACACTGTCCCTTGAATCAATTCCTGAAAAATATTCAAGCAGGTAAACTGTTCACGCAAAAAACGGCACCTCTAGTGCATTATTCGACACCTCTAGTGTAGCACTCAAACTAAAACGAGAGTGGTTATTCGAAGGGCAACCACTAAAAACCTGCTTGTGGGTTTTCTCGAGGACAACCGCACCAACCGTAAAAGAAAAGGAGAGCAGCACGCTTGGCGCCTTGCCAAGAAAGCAGTTAAAAGCACAGTGTGTCAGTAAGTGGCTTTTTATGGGTTCAAGCCCTAACCCAGGTTAGGAGCAGCACGCTTGGCGCCTTGCCAAGAAAGCAGTGAAAAGCACAGTGAGTTAGTGTGCGGCTTTTTATGGGTTCAAGCCCTAACCCAGGTTTTTTAATTATACGATTCCTATGCTGAGGACAAAAACCCAAAACCTCGGAAGCGAATTAGAAAGACAGGGATGGGTGGGTGGGACAACTTGACCAATTGACGGAAACAACGACAAGACAAACGGAACATCAAATTCACACACGGTAACGCCAGAACTGAACAGACCGTGCACTTCTGATACACGCACCAGAATGAACAAGAATTTTACCAACAAACAAAGTACACAGGCAAGAGGGACGGGCGCGGCGCAAGCGCCGCCAACCGGACAGTTATCAAAACGGAAACAAGAATTATAAACTACGTGCACTCAGCGAAAAAGCTTCCTTAATTGTAAGCAAAAATTTCATGCTAAAAAGCTTCGGCTCGAAGCGCCTTCATCATTATCAGCATTATTAAGTTGAA
>JAAETJ010001016.1 GCA_024228495.1 bacterium
ATCTCCCAGCGAGCCATTGGTTATCTTGGCCAGCGATTTATTGTTTATCTGGCATTGGTACATGAGCAGAGCCAAGCGAAACTCAAGCAGTTCATGGACGCACGGGGCGGCTATATCTTACATCTAGACGGGACTTGCGAAGGAGATAGTCCTCATCTCATGAGTTCAATGGACGGGCTGTCCGAGATTGTGCTGAGCAATATAAAAATCCCCACGGAAAACGCCGGCCAACTCATCCCTTTTCTGCGTCAGATCAAGCAGGCCTATGGTAACCCCATTGCTCTGGTGCACGACATGGGCGTCGCAATACTTAATGCCGTCAAGGAAGTCTTTCCTGGCATAGCGGATTACATTTGTCATTTTCACTTTCTCAAAGACATCGGTAAAGATCTGTTTGGCGATGATTACAGCACAATACGCAGGCACCTGAAAACGCACCGTATCCGAAGCGATTTGCGCAAAATCGTGAAGGGACTGAAAAAGGCAATCGACGGTAACCCGGACTCACTGCAATCTCTTCACCGCTACTTGGAAAGCAAGACGTTACTCGAACCGCAAACGCCTCTGATGCCGTTGGTAAAGGCTTATCTTATGATCTGTTGGATATTGGAGGCCCGGAACGAATCTCATGGCTTTGGTTTTCCATTCGACAGACCACACTTTGACTTTTACCTGCGCCTACAGGAAGCTTACCCCGACCTGAAAGAGCTAAAACAGCAAATGGCCGCCGACGCCTCTTTGCTTCTACTGGCGCCGTTAAGCAAGACGCTGGCAGATAAGGCGCTCGCCAGCACCCTGCTGAGGATGCAAGAGAAGATCAGGATATTTGATCAATTGAGAGAGGCCATGAGAATTGCACAACCCGATAGCCAATCTGGATTGAATGATGAGGGTGATGCGGATATCGAGACCATTCGATCGCGTGTCATAGCTTTTCGCCTTTCGAATGAGATCGAAGAATTATCGGCAACCGCCATCGCCTACAAGAAGATGTGTCAACAGATCGATAAATATTGGGATAAGTTGTTCGCTGACCCCATTCTGGTCGTTACAAAAACAGGAACTGTTACCCTGCAGCCGCAACGAACGAACAAT
>JAAETJ010001017.1 GCA_024228495.1 bacterium
ATCGAAAACGGTACCGTCGTGACCGCGGCAGATACCATAAAATGCGACATCGGCATCAAGGACGGAAAGATTGCGGCACTGGCCGAATGTTTGACTGACGCAAGGGAAATAGTCGATGCGAGCGGGATGTATGTATTGCCGGGTGGTATCGATGCCCACGTTCATCTTGACGAGCCACCCTTTTACGGTGTCCTGCTGAACGATAGTTTCGAGACAGGTACCAAAGCGGCGGCCTGCGGTGGTACGACGACGATTATCTCTTTCGCTCAACAACAAAAGGGCCGTCCGTTACGGAGCTCGATCAATGATTATCATGCCAAAGCATCGGGAAATGCGGTCATAGACTACGGTTTTCACGTCATATTGAACGACCCGAATGAACAGGTGGCAAACCAGGAAATCCCTGCCCTGATTGAGGACGGTTATACCTCCTACAAGTGTTTCATGACTTATGATGGCTACCTGGATGACGGGCAGATATTGAAAACCATGGAGGTGGCCAAACGTGAACGGGCAATGGTCATGATCCATGCTGAAAACGAGCACTGTATCCGCCACATGGCAAAGAAATTCGATGACGAAGGCCATACGTCGCTTGATAATTTCCCGAAGATGGCACCGATGTGCGTTGAGCGCGAGGGCACCCATCGCGCCATTTCGATGAGTGAGTTGGTGGATGTTCCAGTTCTGCTGGTTCATGTCTCTGGCCGGGAGGCGATGGATCAAATCCGTTGGGGGCCGGACCGCGGGTTGAAGATTTACGGGGAGACCTGTCCGCAATATTTGTTTTTAACCGATGAGGTTTACAGGAAGGGAGGCTGGGAAGCCGCCAAATACCTTTGTGCACCACCGCCCAGAGATGCGGAAAATCCGGATGCGTTGTGGCG
>JAAETJ010001018.1 GCA_024228495.1 bacterium
CCATCCAAGCCAGCACGGGGTCGCCCAACTCGCCTGAACGAATCCTTGCTGTTTCTGAAATCAGGGATCCGGCAATGGCGGATAACGCACTTTGGATTCTTGACCAGAATCCGGGGCAAACCATGGTGTTGTGGGCCAATAATCTGCACATTCATCGCAGTGATCCTGATCGGGTCTTTTCGGTAGGTAAGCAATTTGAGTTGAGAGGCACCTCAACCATCATGGGTAGTGACTTAGATGCCGCGCTCGGCTCTTCTTATGTCGTCATACACGCAACGCTTCATAGTGGCGAGACGGGGGATTATGGTCAACTGTCCGATGTCTCCGGTGACAGCCTCGAAGGAGCGCTCAATCTCGTTGGCCCAGAGATGTTCTATCTCGATATTCACGCAATCCCACAGGATCGACCAGGGGGAGCTTGGATACGGTCGCCTCAATCGATGCGTGCAGAGAGCGGAATGCTCACGGTGACGCCTACGACTTCCTTTGACATTGTCTACTTCGTATCATCTGGTAACTCCGCTCACGAGCTGCCATAGAAACCAATTATTTTTGGCAAAAATGTTCATAATTTGCCTCCAAAA
>JAAETJ010001019.1 GCA_024228495.1 bacterium
GCTGGAGGATAACAGGTTTCATCTGCTTGGCAGAGCGGATTCCATGGTCAAGATAGCAGGCAAACGTATCTCGTTGACAGGTATAGAAAATATCCTAACCTACTGTCCCGGTGTGAATGACGCTGCGGTCATCTCTGTGCCGGTAAATGGAATTATTCGAGACAAAGCGCTATGGGCTGTTGTGGCAGCGTCGGCGGAACATGCGCTTTCAACACAAATTATCCAGGCTTTTTTGCAAAAAAGGCTGGATAGCGTTGAGATTCCCAGGCGGATTTTGATCGTTGACAGGCTGCCGCGAAACAGTAACGGAAAACTACCCCGCAAGGTGCTGGAAGAGATGTTCCGGCTGGATGAGAAACAAGATGTTTGACTTCAAACATATCAGGCTTTCACCGAGTGGGGATTCGATCTCCGCTACTTGCCGGATTGACCAAGATGAGCCCTTTTTTGAGGGGCATTTTCCGGGTCAGCCCATCATGCCGGCTGTTGCCCAGATCCAGATGATTGAAGCGCTGTTGCGAGCGCATACCGGCTGGAACAACGATATTCGTGGCGGCAAGTCAATAAAATTTCTACAGCGCATCCTGCCGGGTGATGCTGTTGAACTGCAGCTTACCCTGGATGATGAAGAAAATATCCGCTTTTCACTGA
>JAAETJ010001020.1 GCA_024228495.1 bacterium
GAATATGTTTCACGCAAAAATATTGGCTTATGTTACACATCGTTTCCACCATGATGAAACCATACCACAATATCGTCAATGCGCCGATTCAATCCCAGGCCTGCATAACCATCTTGCGCCTTTCTTCGCCTGTGGCCTGGGTATAGATTTCAGTTGTCTTTGTACTAGCATGGCCGAGCAGATCCGCTACGATATGCAGCGGCGGCGGTTTATCGCCTGTGAGCATGGCGATGCCAAAACCATGTCGTAAGCCCTTGGCCGTAGCTTGTGGCCCCTCGATGCCGGCGCGAATCATCACACGCTTGATAATACGCCAGACGTGTACTCTGGAGATTGGCCAGAGTGAGTCATCAACCCGATCACCAGAGCGCAGTCGCGCACGTAGATCAAATACCAGGTCCAGGTCATCGAGCAAGCGTTCTGGTATTTCTACTTGTCGATATGACGGTGCCTTGATTTCACCTTTGCGATTTCTCTTATGCTTTTTGGCAGTTCGGAATAGGATTGCGCATTCAGCGAGATGAATGCGGGCAGGGGAGACGCCAATTAGCTCTACTGATCTGCAACCTGTATAATGCATGACGTGGCACATCACACGATATTCCCTGGTTTCTTCCCGGGCCGCTTCAAGGAAACGGTGGCGCTCATCGGCATTGAGATATAAACGATGGCCCTGGGA
>JAAETJ010001021.1 GCA_024228495.1 bacterium
ACTGGCGCTCGTAACGCTCAAATATTTCACCCTGACCTGCATCAATTATCATCTGGCGCAATTCATCGCGGTCCATGCAATCGTCATTGCCATCATAAGAGGCAAGCGCATCAACGATGCTTGCATGTAATTGCTGCAGGCCGCTGTGCTCCAGTTTCAGTGAAACAATCTCGTCAAAAAACATCACGCTTAAAGCCGGATGCATGGCAACCGCCATTACCAGCACCCCCTCACGCAGTGGCGGCAGGGAAGTACGCCTTTTAATCAGACTGGAATTAATCAGCGAGGGAGACGCCCCGATCGCCCGCGAGCCGGTATTTTTCTTGTCCGCCCTCCCCCAGCTGCTTTTGCCGCCGGCACCCCGCCTGCCGGATTTGTTCCAGTTGTTGTTGTTTCTCCCGCCACCAAAATATGCCGAAAGCCGCTCCGCAATATTCTGTGCGTAATGCCGGCGAACATTTTCATCGCGGATGTTGCCAACAACCAGTTTTATTCTCTGTTCAAATTCCGCCTTGCGTTCAGGTGAATCGAGCGCCGCCCCCGTGTGAAGTTCGCGATCCCACACCATATCTGCCAGAGGCAGGGTTGAACTTAAAATATCCTCAAATGCCTGCGGCCCGTTTTGCTGGATCAGATCATCGGGATCGAGCCCCTCCGGCAACATGGCAAACCTGACAGAACGTCCCGGCTGCAAATTTGGCAAAATCATATCCACCGCCCGGTGGGCCGCTTTCTGGCCGGCGCTGTCGCCATCAAAACACAATACCGGTTCTGCATGCATGCGCCATAACAATTCCATCTGGCGTTCTGTCAGCGCTGTTCCCAGCGGCGCCACGGCATTGGTGAACCCGGCTGAGTGCAGCGCAATAACATCCATATACCCTTCCACCGCAATAACCTGTTTGCGCTCATAGGAAGTCTTGCGCGCCCTGGCGAAATTGAAAAGTACATTCGATTTGTGAAACAGTTCTGTTTCCGGCGAATTCAGGTATTTGGCCATCGCATCAGGCGACATTGCCCTGCCGCCAAAAGCAATTACCCGGCCTCGTGCATCAGGAATCGGAAACATGATGCGATCGCGAAACCGGTCATAGGATACCGCTATATTTTCCCCGTGCACGACCAGCCCGCAGGCTTCAATCTGGTCTTTTTCAACCCTTTTGGAAGCCAGGAACTCTTTCAGCAAATTACGGCTGTCAGGCGCAAACCCCAGCCCGAAATGTTGCTGCACATCAACGCTAAGCCCCCGGTCGCGAAGATAGGCCCGCGCTTTCGCTCCAGTTGAGGTCTGTAACTGGTCCTGAAAGAAACCGGCAGCCATTTCCATCACATCAAACAGCGTGGCACGTTTCTCCTCGCGCTCCTGCTCATGCCTGTCCATGATCGGCATTGGCAAACCCGCCTGATCCGCCAGCCTTTCCACCGCCTCGGGAAAAGCCAGACCATCAAGCTCCATCAGGAAGTTGAAATGATTCCCCGATACACCACAACCAAAACAATGATAGCGCCCTTTGCGGTCCTCACAGTGAAAACTCGGCGTTTTTTCTCCATGAAACGGACAACAGGCCCAATAATCCCCTTTCGCCGCATTGGTCTTCTTCCGGTCAAACTGCACCCGCGCCCCAACCACTTCGGATATACGAAGCCGGTCACGAATATCATCAAGAAAGGAAGGAGGAAAGCGCATGAGAGATTGGTATCATTATCAGGTGCCAAGTCTCAAGGTTTTTTAGCTGGGTGGTATGGATTTAGAATTTAGTTGGCCACTCATCAAATATAGCAGAACACCTTCAAAATGATCATGCAATCAGGAGCGAAAAGCGACCGGTGCCTGTGCGCCGCCCTGGCGGAGGCCGGGCGCAAGCCCGAATAGCCGTGAGCAAAAAAAAGTATTCTGCTATACAACACTCTGCAAGATGTGCATTCCCACCCAAAGCCACGTTGGCAAAGAAGACACCAGCAGCCTGCCGGAAGGTGTGGGGAAAGCAAAAATTATCTCTACCCAAACGTGTATCCTGAGTGTACCTTATTCACATGATCGAAAATTCTGGTTTCAGCATGCACCCGCAACGGGAGCTTCAGGAGAAAACCCTGAGTATTTGCGATAGCCAAATGAGAATGAGACAGAGTGGCAATGGGTAATACGTTTTACGAAAAACCGATCCTCAATTCACCTTATGAGGAACCCGCATTACACCATGCGCTGGATGCGGATGGCCAACCGACTGACAATCCTCCAGCTGTCGGCAGACGGCGGTCCGAACTGATAACGCCGGTTCCCAAACCAAGAAAGCGGCGCAAATCAAATAATTCAAAACAGGCATCTCTGGAACTTGTGTCTGATGATGGTGTTTCATCTGCAGAACAGGAATACAATCCGACTCCGATCATCAACGAAATTCGCTCACATGTGGCAACCTGGCGCTTGCTGCCAAGTCAAAATGACTGGGGCGTCACGCCCGCCACGGCAAGACTGCTCAGTCACTGGAGGCATCATGTATTTCAGGGCATTCGTCCCTTCTTTTGTCAGATAGAGGCCGTCGAGACCATAATCTGGTTAACCGAGGTGGCTCGCACCCAACCGCAATACAAACACTTTTGGAGCCATATTCAGGGTGCCAATGATTTAGCAAACCCGGAACTGGTACGCCTGGCAATGAAAATGGCCACCGGTGCCGGCAAGACTACGGTGATGGCAATGTTGATTGCCTGGCAGACGGTCAATTCAGTTCGCTCGCCCACCAGCAGGTTGTTCACGCGCGGATTTCTCGTTGTTGCTCCCGGTATCACCATCAAGGATAGATTGCGGGTTCTCCAGCCCAATGACCCGAACGCCTATTATCGGTCGAACGAGTTGGTTCCCACCGACATGCTCGATGACATCAATAAGGCCAAGATAGTCATCACCAATTATCATGCCTTTCAGCTTCGCGAGACGATAGACACCAACAAGGTCGGAAGATCGCTACTACAAGGGCGCGGTGAAGCTCTCAAAACGCTGGAAACAGAAGGACAAATGGTACGCAGAGTGGCCAACGACCTGATGGGGCTTAAGAATATTGTCGTGATCAACGATGAGGCCCACCATTGTTATCGCGAAAAACCCGACAATGAGGGTCTCGATGATCTGAAAGGCGATGACAAGAAAGAAGCTAAAAAGGAAAATGAGGCTGCACGTGTATGGATCAATGGCATCGAGGCATTCAAGCGAAAACTTGGCGTTCGCACTGTGCTGGATTTGTCTGCAACACCATTCTTCCTGAGTGGATCAGGCTATGCCGAAGGCACACTCTTCCCATGGACCGTGAGTGACTTCTCACTGATGGGCGCCATCGAATGTGGTATCGTCAAACTCCCGCGCGTGCCGGTGGCCGATAATATACCCGGCCCAGAAATGCCAGCCTTTCGAGACCTGTGGAAACACATTGCCAAACACATGCCGAAAAAGGGTAAAACAATAAATGACCCGCTAACCATTCCACCAATGCTTCAAACAGCTCTAAATGCGCTCTATTCCCATTATTCTGAAACATACAAGAAATGGGAACAGGCCGGGATTGAAACACCACCCGTTTTTATTGTTGTTTGCAATAATACTTCCACCTCCAGGCTGGTTCATGAATGGATATCCGGCTGGACACGTCCCAACGAGGATGGAGAAGAGGTTTTCAAGCATAACGGCCATCTGGAATTGTTTCGTAATTTTGATCAGAATGGCGATCCTTTTGCCCGTCCTAAAACGCTTCTGATTGACAGTCATCAGATTGAATCCGGTGAGTTGGATAAAAATTTCCGGGCAATGGCTGCCTCCGAGATTGAACAGTTCAAGCGCGAAATGAAACAACGTTCGGGTTCCGGCGAGGTTGGTGAATTGTCCGATGCCGAACTCCTGCGTGAAGTAATGAATACAGTTGGCAAGAAAGACCGATTAGGTGAACAGGTACGTTGTGTTGTTTCTGTCTCAATGTTGACCGAAGGCTGGGACGCCAACACGGTCACCCACATTCTGGGCGTACGCGCTTTCGGTACTCAGCTGTTATGCGAACAAGTCGTCGGGCGAGGGCTGCGTCGTTATTCCTATAAATTGAATGATGAAGACCTGTTTAATGTCGAATATGCCGACATTATGGGTATACCTTTCGACTTTACTGCCAAACCACAAGTCGCCAAACCAACAGCACCCAAGCCCTCAACCCATATCCACGCCATCAAAGAACGGGCGGTCCATGAAATAATATATCCCCGTGTCACTGGTTACCGTGTAGATTTGCCCGCCGAAAAGCTGACCGCAAATTTTACCGAGAATTCCCGACTTGTGCTTGATCCGGAAATGGTCGGCCCGGGCAAAGTACATATGCAGGGTATTGTCGGGGAGGGAATAACAATAACTGCAGCTGAAGCAAAAGCCAAACGCCCAAGCACCATCGCATTCGATTTGGCAAAGTTGCTTCTGTTCAAATATTTCAAAGATGAAGACGGCGAACCCAAACTGCACCTGTTTCCGCAAATAAAACGCATCACGCGACAGTGGATTGAAGAGGGATACCTCATCTGCAAGGGCGGCACAGCCAGTTGGATGCTGGAATATCAGACCGTCGGCAGCCAGGCGGCAGCGCGCATCTACAATGCAATTGTGAGTTCCATTGGTGACACCCGAAAAGTAAAGGCTGTCCTTGATCCCTACAATCCAAAATCCTCAACCGCCTATGTGGGATTTAATACTACCAGGGATTTATACGACACTATAGCTGGCAAGTGCCATATCAATTATGTGGTGCTGGATAGCGATTGGGAAGCAGAATTTGCCCGCATCGCGGAAAATCACCCAAGAGTAATATCCTATGTTAAAAATCAGGGGCTGGGATTGGAAATTCCCTACAAGGACGGTTCGAATTCACGCCTGTATATTCCGGATTTTATCGTCAGGATCAAGGATGGACATGGGCTTGACGATCCCCTTCATCTGATCGGTGAGGTAAAAGGATACCGCAATGAAAATGTCAAACTCAAATCCGAAACCACAAAAACCCAATGGATACCGGGCGTGAACAATCTTGGTAATTACGGGCGCTGGGCATTTGAGGAATTTGGTGACGTATTTGATATGGAAAGAGAATTCAATGCGCTGGTTGATAAATATGTTGCGAAAGCTGACATCGTGGAAGGTGTGACATGACAAAACCTCCCTTTGGCACCCTCAAAGATATCTCCCTGCGCGAAGCCTGGGCACATGAAGCACATAATTTCACACCCTGGCTGGCGTCAAATCTCGATAAGCTGGGGGAAGCAGTCGGCTTGTCGCTGGAACTGGTCGAAGCAGAAGCAGGCCTGCCAACGGATGACGATGCATTCTCAGCTGACATATTGGCACGCAATGATTATGACGATACCAATGTGTTGATCGAAAACCAGTTGGAAGGCTCAGATCACAAGCATCTGGGACAGGTACTAACTTATCTTGCCGGGCTGGAGGCCAAAAGTGTTATCTGGATTGCCCGCTCGTTCAGGGATTCCCATTTGGCAGCGATCAAATGGCTGAATGAAAACACTCTGGAAAA
>JAAETJ010001022.1 GCA_024228495.1 bacterium
ATGATCTCTCGGGCAGGTATTCGTAATATTTCGCTTAGGCCACACCCTCCATGTTTGGATCAAAAACAGTTTCATTGCGCCAGATGCTATGCATGATAACTGCGATCTTCCTTGCGGCAGCGACGGCAGCTTTTTTGAAGCATTTTCGCTCGTTCAGGCGCGTCGCCCATGTCAGCAATGGTGATGGCTTTTTGACTTGTGTGATTAAAGTCGTGGCTGCCGAGTATAGCAATCGCCGCAGATCACGATCTCCGCATTTTGAGATGCGCCCCGACCAATCCATTTCGCCAGATTGATAGCGTCGCGGCGTGAGGCCAAGGAATGCGCCAACATCTTTTGACTTTTTGAACCGCGCCGCATCATCCAGTGTTGAGATGAAGGCAAGAGCGACGATGGGACCGACGCCCGGAACTGTCATAAGGCGCACGGCAAGGCTGCTTCCTCGCGCGATAGCCCTGAGCTCAACGTCCATTGCATCGGCTGCAGAACAAAGTGCCAGATGAATTGGGCCAAACATGTCCAACATCACACCGATGGCAGGATCGACGGCACCCGCTTTGATAAGTTGATCGCGAAAGCCCTGTCGCATGTTCGCGCGATGCACGCCTGACATGCAGACCCCAAAGACTTTCAAAACACCGCGAACATGCCCCTCCAAATCCTTGCGCATCTTGATCAGAC
>JAAETJ010001023.1 GCA_024228495.1 bacterium
CTTTGGAGAACATCCCGATAATCGTCTGGGCATAAAGGGCTAACAAGCTGGCCAGGACACCGATGATAACGGTCGCCTTTTTGGCCCAGGAAACCAATTGCGCATCCGTAAGATCGGGTTTAAAAGGATAGATGATATCATTGATCACGATGATTGCGGAGGCATTTAACAAAGAATCGGCCGAAGACATGGCGGCTGCCAAAATCAAGGCGAAGACGATAGCCACGACAAACATCGGCACGTGATTCATCATCAACCAGGGCATGGCAAGCGACGGATCAAGGCCCGGATTCAACGCCTTGGCCGTCATCCCCACCAAAGCGGTGAGGCTGACCGCAATGATTACAAACACGCCGCTGATGAGCATTGCCGTTCGGGCGGTATTTGCATCTTTAGCCGCAAAGCAGCGTTGCCAGTAGACTTGGGCGGCTAACACCCCAAAGCAGCCAGTGAAAAATTTTATCAGTATCGTACCGATGGGGACTTTACTGAAATCCCAAAAATCCGGCCCGGCAACTTCCGTCAGTCGGCTGCCCAATTCGGCTAGACTCCAATGGATCGGTGCAAGCGCAAAATAATAGAAAACGATACCGAAAGCGACAACGATGACGCCCTGGATAAAGTCAGTCCACACCACGGAGAGTATCCCGCCGAGGTAAGTATAAACGATGAACGCCACATTAAAAAATATGATCACCGGAATGGGGTTGATGCCGGTAAACTGCTGAAAGATATAGCCCAGTCCCTTGGATTGACCACCCAGCCAGGCTACCATGATTGAAGCGGTGAGCAGTCCGGTGATGGCTTTGGTTATTTTATCTCGATGCATCAGATCGTACATCATGTCCGAAACGGTATTGTAGGTAAAACGTCCGGCAAAGCCGGCAAACACCAGAGCGAAAATGATTTTAGAACCCTGCTCTCCAAAGATAAATGGAATGTGGCTAATACCTTTTGTAAAGCCGTGGGTGGCATGGCCGATGAAGTTTCCTGCTCCCATGATCGTTGCGATATCGCTGAACAGGATCAGATATAGCGGCAAAGCGCCCCCGCCGATGGCATACATGGCGAAGCTCGATGAGGCGTTGTCTTTCACCTTTATAGACACCCACAAAAAAATCCCACAAAATATCGCCGTGATGGTAAATACATAAATCGATAGCATTTTGGTCCCTCCTTATGTTCGTTTTACAATGAAATTTGTTGAAGAATCCGTGCATGCGATTTTCCCCTTGGCTGGAAGGATTGTATCCCGGTAACTGCTCAAAGTACGCCGGCTTCTTTCAAGACCTGAGCAAGTTTCTCTCTGTTGGTCTCGGACATTGCGCACAGGGGCAGCCTAAGTTCGGCACTTTTAATCAACCCCTTCATCATCAATGCCGTTTTGATGGGAATGGGATTGGACTCCATGAACATGGCCCGCATCAAGGGCAGAAGTCCGGCATGGTTCTCCAGGGCCCTGGCCGCGTCGCCCGCCTGCCAGGCTCGGCATATTTCTGCCATCTTGTCGGGAAGAATATTGCTGATAACGCTGATCACACCTTTGCCGCCCACACTCAGTACCGGTAGTGTCATCGCGTCGTCGCCAGATAACAGCGTTAGTCGGTCACCACAAAGTCTTTTGATCTCAGCCATCTGGGCAATGTCACCGCTGGCTTCCTTGATTGCAGCCACTTCGGCTATTTTTGAAAGATGCGCCACGGTTTCGGGTGTCATGTTAATACCTGTACGTCCCGGA
>JAAETJ010001024.1 GCA_024228495.1 bacterium
ATTTTGATTAAAAGTCGAATATTCTTCATTTCCTGTTGTAGCGCACTAACAAAGGATTTCTGGACATAACAGGCTTAGTCAGAAGTGGGTCAGCATGGTTGCTTACCGTGTGTGTGCGTAGACATACAGTATCCTACAGTATCCTAGATGTGCGTTTGTGGCGAGTGCTGTGTGCCGCGAAGTCTCACCGCCAAGTTTGTTTCGCCAAGTTTCGTCGACCGCCGGGGTGGAAAAATTTAAAGGAAATTGGTTTTTTATCCTACATTATTTTATCCCTTTTATCGGTTTTATCCTACAAAATGGCGGAAATGGCGAAAGCGGGAGAGATCGATGTGACGATTAGGCCTGTGACGAAGGCAGACATTCTCTTGATCGCACAATCTTTCAACATCAAGAAAACCGACGGGAGCCTATTTAAACCAGCGGACACGTTGACGTCGTTTATGGAAAGATTCAATGAATTGATACGCAATGGAGACGGATTCTTTGGGACGATAAGACAACTTTTTTTGAACGACACGGAAGAACTGGCGCTACCCACGGGGAGGATGTCGTTTGCATTCCCTTCGGTGATCACCGAGGGCACAGTCAAGTGCTACATTGTGAACAAGCAGAGAAACGGGATGGAACGTTTCTTGGCAGCGCCAGCCCCGTTGGCAGTTGAGGACGATAACTTTGTGATAGCCGACAATGGGAATGAACCAGTCGCCGCACCTCCGCCAGCGCCAACGCCAGTCGCCGCACCTCCGGGGGATTTCCTCGCCCTTATGGGAGCCATGCTGGATAAACAATCCGCAGGTATCCGGAACGAGATGAAGGTCCAATCGGACGCTCAAGCAACCAATATTGATGTGAAGATGAATGCTCTATCGGCGGGCCTG
>JAAETJ010001025.1 GCA_024228495.1 bacterium
CCAGTCTGGCGATAGTAATAGACGGACCACCTGCTGTAGAGTACACTGATAGCTTCTCACTACCCTGGAAATCAAAGAGACCGTCCATGCAGCCACCCAAGAAAAAACGTATCGTCGATATTGTGATCTTCACCGGAATGGCGGTGAATGCGATAGTCATCCTTTTGATCCTCTATTACTTTGTTCTGTAACTAAGCCGAAATTACTCAGCTCTTTTTTCCTTCGCATTTGCATAATGTTCGCAGATGCTTGACCAGTCCATCCGCTTCTTCACCGGTAAGCGTTTTTCCCCATGGTGGCATCATTGGTGACTTGCTGGCCGAGGGCCCACCATCCAGGATGACATTTTTCATATCAGCATCACTCAGCTTGTTCATCTCCGCTGCATCTGTGAAATTGCGGGGCGAAACCGGAAAATCCTTGGTCACATTCGGCCCGTCTCCCTTGCCAGTCAAGCCATGACACTGGGCACAATAAAACTTGTAAATTATCTGCGTATCGCTTGCCGAAACCGGCGTTATAAACACATGGCAAGCAATCCCTGCAAGGGTTGCGATTATCGTGATCTTTTTCATCATCATCTCCTTCCCGGGCCTGATTATTTTTTCTTCTTTGGTTTGAAATTTCCGACATAGCTGGCAACATTTGCCATATCCTTGTCGCTCAACAGACCGACAAATACCGGCATCATTTTAACTGGCTTGAATACTTCCGGCTTTTTCAAATATGCCAATATCCAGTCCGCATTCAACCTCACACCGGCATCAACCAGAGAAGGACCACTACGTCCGCCAGCAATAACTTTTTTCCGGCCGGTGTACTGATGGCAACCGCTGCAGGGCATTTTCTTGGTAAAGATTTGACGCCCCTTGGCGTTCTTCTTTACTTTCACTGTTCCCGCTTCCACCTCACCCGAAGTAAGGCTCATCAAAAACTCAGCTACCGTTGCGGATTCCTCTGCACCCAGAGCAGGGTGATCACCGGCATTTTCCTCTGTCAGAGAGTTAAATTTCATCGGCCGTATCGGTTTTGGATCAGCCAGCCAGCCAGCCAACCACTCAGCCTGGAATTTATCTCCCGCGTACCAAAGCTCAGGACCCTTCTTGGCCAACTGATCTTCGATGGTTTTTTCTCTTGCCGGGCCTTCGGTATAGTGGCAAGCCACGCATTCCTTGGCTTTAAATACCGCCTGGCCGGCAGCCGGATCAGCCTTGCTCACCGACACCATTGCCATGAGACAGGTGGCACTTATTGTTACCGTAAGTAATGCTCTCATCGGTTTTCTCCCGTCATATGAATTTGGACAAGCGTTTACGCACCTGCCTCCTCATCTTGTTTTCCTTTTATCGTCTTTCGCATCAGCCATAATCCCAGACCACCCACAATAAGGAAGGCCAGCAGGGAATTTATGTAAACACTTACCGGGGTAGATGTCTCCAGAAATACATAATGCCAGGTACTGAGTGACATGATCAGTCCATGCTCTCCGTTTGACCCGTCCCAGGCATTGAGCGACATCGGAATGAAGATACCCGGCTTGAACTGAACATCATTTCGGTCATCAGTAGTCAGCGGTCGTTTCATTACCAAAGTCCAGCGACCCTGATCCCATTTCGCCTTGCCCGTTACCTGCTGGCTGTCGTCGGCCTGCGCTTTAATCGGTTGTTTCCAGCCACGTGCATTTCCCTCCTGGGTACCGCGCTCGCCAACCGACGCCTGATCGGCTTTCCAAACCAGAAGATGCACCTGTTCAGAAGACGATCCACGATAAAAATGCGGTTTCTTTGTCCCGCTGGGAGCTTTCACCGGAAATTGCAAGGCAATTGAATCACGTAGCGTTTCCAGTTTGCGCGGAATCATATCGATGGTTTCCACATATGAATTAAAACCGCCGACCTTGGCCAGTTCCACCGGATCAAATTCCTGGGTTTCATCATGCACAATATCCATGAAAGGATCATCCCAGGTAAGCTTGAATGCAATGTCCTTATCATTGTAAACTGCCTGGATGGTAACCATTTCAATACTGGGATTTTGCCAGCGTGGCGGAGCAACCACCTGTCCGGCAAGGCGCATGTCCATCGGTTCGGCATTTTCCCAGATGGCATCAGCCGGGTCTTCGGGTAATTCAACATCAACCAGTTTGACCCGCAGCGCCTGATGACTGGTCAATTTGTGCTGCAAGGACTTGATATAATTGGCCAGATCCCAGCGATCCTCTTCATTCAGAGACTTCACAAACGAGGGCATCGGAGTACCGCTGATACCCGAGGTAAAACGCATGTAAATATCTTCAATTTCAGAGCCGGCTTTTATCTTCCATGGATGGGTGACATTGCGGATACGGATAGTAAATCCCCAGTCATCCTTGCGAAATTCCTTATTACCGTCCCCGCGTCCCAGCTTGCCGTGACAACTCCAGCATTTGGCTCTTTCAAAAACCTGTTTGCCGCGAGCTATTGTTTCCTCATCGTAGGGAGCACGGTTTGCCGGCAGCGAAATGACCTTGTTGGTTGCCACCGGATCCAGTTCGGGATCCTCAAACTCGGCAGCAAATGTTTTTATATAGGAAATCACCTGCCAGCGTTCCAGTTCGCTCAGGCCATTCTTGATCAGATCGCTGTCAAAAGACTGCATTGCTGTCCCCGATAACCCGCGACTGACGGTACGAAACAGATCCAAATCTGTGGGCAGTTCACCGCTTTCGGTTGTGCGAAACTTGAATGTTCCCAAAGTAAAATCGCGTGGTCTGGGATCAAGATATTTAGCAGCCGGCCCTTCCCCATCGCCAAGCAGGCCATGACAAAAACTGCAACGCTGGAAATAAATTCCTCGACCCTTTTCAACAAATTCCTCAGTTGCCTCCGGCATTGGTCCGGACGGAACATTGGCCGCAAAAGCTATCGCATGCAGCCCGCATGCGATAAGCATGCCTAGCAACACCACCTTGAGATTGTTCATCATCCGCTTCACTAGTGGCCCTCCGGAATTCTTGGTGTTTTCTGGGCAAGGTTGTATTCGGCAAGAATGATTTTCCAGCGTTCGTCTTCGCTCAGGCTGAGTTTCCATTCGGGCATGGCAGAATCCCAGGGGGTTGCCTCGGTCGGCAAACCCGGTCCGCCATTTGTTACACGCCAGAAGGTATAGCCCTCGACAATGGTTTCAATGGTGCCATTATCAGTGAAATTGATCGGGCGCAGTTTGAAGCCATCGGCCATCGGTCCATCACCCGCTACACTATCACCATGACAGGGACGACAATTCATTGCATACAAGGCGCGGCCTTCAAATAGATATTTCTCGTGCAATGCGGCTTTTGCCGTTTCCTGGCTGACCTCACCGGCATCTATTTCAGCCAGCAGTTTTTTAGTCGACTCGACAGCAAAAAACTCCAGCACATGATCTGGATCATTCTCTTCCGCCCAGGCGTCTATATCGTCTTGCACCTGTTGTATGAAACTTACCTCATTTGCCTTCGCCTGTTCGATGAACTCGGTAATCTGGTCTTCCCCTGGTTTTTCAAAAGGATTGCTTAATGCCTCCATAGCAACCGGGAAGTTGGATGAGGGATGCTGAATACGCAAAGATGCGGGAACCTGCGCGCGTGGCACCGTCATATCATAAGTCTGCCATCCAGCCACAAGCGGAATCGCCAACAAAACGATAGCGCGTAAGACCTTGCCGTATCCACCAGCCAGCAACTTCTTGATAGGTCTGAGAAAGTCACTCAGTCCATCTTCTGAAAATGTCACCATCAAAAACAGGGCAATGACCGTCAGCGTCATGTAAAAGAACATCAGCGTACCGGGAACAGGCAACGGGAAGGGAAGGGTAGTCACCTGACGTGAAAATGCCGGAATACCCCACTTCGCCAGGCCATAAACTGCTACAAGAACGATGACTACCATCGGGAATGTACCAATTATTTTCTTGTTCATGACCGACCACCTACAATTAGTATCACCAACAAATGGAGCATAAAGAAATTCATCATCACTCCTCCTGCGCCGGTTTTTGCAACATCAGGAATGACAGGACATCCTGATATTCCTTGACCGTCAGAACTTCGGAAATATCGTCCGGCATGATACTGA
>JAAETJ010001026.1 GCA_024228495.1 bacterium
CATCATCCAGCATAGCGAATTGCTTCCTGACCATCGCCGAGTGTACTGCGTCTAAAAGATTACAACGAGCTTTCAATGGGTCTACAATTAACAAGCAAGAGTTGCTTGGGTTCGCGAGCACCGTCATCTTAATTATCCTTCGCAAAGTTTGACTAAAAGTCGAGTCTACTACAACATATTACCCATTTTTAGTAATTACTCACCCCCCACCGAAACGTGCAGTTTTGCTGGATTTTTTTGGTTTCGCCCTGCCTCCGCATCGGATGACTTGGATTTGAATTGATGTCTCAGCAGTCATATTTCGTTGTTCAATGAGCAGTCGCTACGATATGTTGTGGTGATCTGTCGATTTTCTCCACCTATAGGGGGTGAGTAATTACCATTTTTACCCTATTCGCCTATTTGTATACCTTCTTCACTCGGCTTATACCTTTTTTTTGTACAATTTCCCATTGTGCACAAAGTAATTTTCTCTAAAATGAACCACTAACCTCGTCTAACAAAGATCATTTCAATTTCTTCATTCCTCACGAAAAGCCCGCCTGATTTGATCCATCAATGGCTTGAGTAGATAGTTTAGTGGCGTTCTGTCACCAGTCTTTATGAACGTTTCTGCGGGCATTCCAGGAATCAGTTTGATTCCATTCAGTTTGACAATTTCACTATCTGGCGCAATTAAAATTGCACGATAAAATGCAATACCAGTCTGTTCGTCAATAATTGAATTGGATGATATGGTTTTGATATGACCGCTGACACCCAGATACTCTCCGCTTCCGATATGCTTCTCGCACCGGCATTGACTGGGGAACGATTGGCAATGCTGATTCAAGTTCAGTAGAAATCTCAACCGGCAGAAATGCGGTTTCCTCAATCTCGGGATCGTCTGGCGTAAAACGCGGGTCTTTGAGCCATTTGAAGATCAGATTGGCGTTCATCGCATAACGTCGTGCAACCTGGGCTGTTGATACAGCTGGAGCAAAGGCTTGCAAACAAATTGAGCGCTTCTCATCATCGCCCCATGTCCGCCGTACCCGTTTCTTAGCCAATTTACGCACCCCGCAAGTGTCCACTTATTGTAAGCGTGTTCAACGCGCGCGCAAAACTGTCGATGATTTCGCAAGTTCTGGGTGGACGATTCAACTGCCAGAGGACACCGGACGCGACCTACATAAATTGCTCATCATTCGCATATCCGGATTTACTCTAAGTTACTCCGCATTGCTTGTCCCGGCTGTGGATCAGGCATGACTGCGATCAGATTTTCTGCAGTGATCGATTGTCCAGTTTGACCCGCTCGCGAAACCAGGAATAGGATGGTGACTTGGATCGATATCGAATCTACGCCGGCCGATGCGCGAAGAGAAAGGCATGAAATTTCACGCTTCCTCAACGGCCTCATCCAACCCGAAGACGGCGTCATGTGGAGCGCCCGCAACGACTTTGAATGCCAACCGGGCCTCACTTTGAAGGAGGTTTCCTATCTACATCGCTGTGTCCCCAAGCGGCGCAATGAATTTCTGGCGGGGCGAGATTGTGCCTTGCATGCCCTTCACGTACTGGGAAAAGAAAAACGCGCGCTCGGGAGGATGGATGACCGGCGACCTACATGGCCTCCGGGATTTATAGGCTCAATTTCCCATTGTGAGGGCTTATGTTTGGCTATTGTGGCGCAAACCAATCGCTGGCGGTTCATCGCATGCGATGTCGAACCTAACCTGCCATTGCCCGAAGATTTGCAAAGCTTTGTTCTTTTGCCCACAGAGCGGCACGCCCACTCCTGTTCTGATTTGCCTGACCGCCTTTGGTATGGTGTCAAAGAATCCGTCTTCAAGGCACTACATGGGCGAGTCGGGTCATATTTCGGTTTCGAGGCTGCAGAAATCCGATTTGATATTAAGAAAGGCCAATTTAGTTCTACTCTCTCGCCTTGGTTAAAGACCGCTGCAAGAATAGGCAAACTCGAGGGGCACTTCCTAGTGACACCCCGCTTCCTGGTAACAGTTATCTTGGCGCCTCCATCATGACCTTTCCCCGAACCTGGATCTGCAGCCCCCAGGTTTGATGCCGCTTTTTGATTGGAATGGAAATGAGTTCTCTAAACGTTGCATCTAGCCCCCTGATCGCCTCTAGATCTACCGGTGCCTCGAATGGTATTCAGGTCCCCCAACCCTAGTATACTGCATCATTTCACGCGCATGATTCGATCGAATTCCGAAAGCGGATTCAAAAAGCGGCCATTGAGGTGATCAAGCCGAACGGCTCCTTCGTCCGGCTGAGCTGGCCTTCGCGCCTCTGGAAGCTTCTAACATGTCCAATCGATCAATTCCATCATTGGTTGTCTTGCAGAACAGAGGTGAAAACGACCGTTTTTGCACACAGTAGATCGAGTGCTCATCACC
>JAAETJ010001027.1 GCA_024228495.1 bacterium
GTTTTGATGGCTTCCAAGGTGTATAACTGCCCATCCCGGTAAAAATTACCGAGATTTTCTTTTTTCTTGGTATCCATGCTGACCATCGGATTGCCTGCGGCCGTATAGTCGGCTTTGAGTTGCGTGATGTTCTCAAATTGTGCATTGCGATGTTTGATCTCGTCCTTCATGGTCGTTTTCTTCTGGGCTTTGCGGCGACGATAGCCATTTTTTTTCAATAGCTTGTGCACGACCCCTGAGCTGACTCGGATATCATGATCTTCTCGTAATGCCGCCACGATCTGTCTCAACGTGAGGTTCGTCCAGTGGACCTTTTCATCCATCGGATCGCCTGTCGTATGGTGGCGGAGAACCTCCAGGAACTTTCCATCCAACGAGGGTCCCCGGGTCTGTTCATAGGAGCGACGACCACCGCCACGTCCCCGAATCCGGGGCTTAGTTTTGGCTTTGTCCCCACGGATCTGGTCGTGGACTGGGTATTCCGGCCTAAATCGACCACTGATTCCGCTGTAAATCGACCACCGATTCCGGAGAAATCGACCAGCCCCTAAGGGGCGTTTCGCCCGACTAGGAGCCAGGTAGCCAGGCGGCATCACTGCCGCCCAGCCCCTTAAGAACCGCACGTACGATTTTCACCGTATACGGCTCAAGCCTGTCAAACGCCCCTAAAGACGCGACCATTCAATTTTACTATCTGGTTCATTGTGCACCTGAAAATAGCAGTTAGGGTGGTAAAATACCAAATTAGCAAGCGCATTGTTGCTACGCTTGCCATCCCGATGATGCAGAACGAGGTCCTCCTCATCCGTTATCATCTGCTGACAGGTTGGGCAGAGGCCGTCTTGAACGGCGAAGATCCTTGCCTTGAACCCTGTGGTGATGACCCGTGGCTGTTTTAGCCCACGGTTTTGGAAGTAATCGTCCCATTGCGGGTCGAATGGGTTGGCCGCTCCCTTGATCTTGATGTACCGTTGCCGTTTCACCTTTTCTGCTATTTTGATCAGGCTGTTGCCTGTAGCAGGATCGGTGAAGCGCCAGCCACTCCAGTTATCACTAAGAAA
>JAAETJ010001028.1 GCA_024228495.1 bacterium
CTATTTGGACGCACCGTGGGACAAAGGTGGCTGATGTAGCCTAGGCGTCAACGATCACGTTCCATCGCATCAAAAACGACGTGGAATGTTCTGTCGCTCCAGAAGTGTGCATTGAAGTCTTGTCGTCGAGCAACACTGAGGAAGAAATTGCGGATAAGCGAAGTTTATATTTCGCACAGGGAGCCAAAGAAATGTGGATTTGCGATCAGGACGGCGATATGACATTTTATATTCCCGGTTCACAGGTAGAAACGTCCGAACTTTTCCCGTCATTTCCAGCGAATATCGCGTATGAAGAAGCGTAATCGCAGAAGTTCAAAAGCGAATGGAGTGCGTCCTGATTAGGACGACGCATGATGCCTTATTGCACACGTTAGGTGTTGAATACTCTTGTCAGCATGTTGTCCCACACGTTATCCGGCATTACTTCGCGAACCCGCTCTTTTCTGATACGTTTTTAGGCTGCAAAAAACTTGGATCCTTGTACAGACGGCGATACGTCTTTTCGTATTGTGTCTGCTCATAAAATTTCCAATACGCATCGAAATCTCCACTCACTTTAATGGCCCGTAATTTCAGCACGGCCTCAGCTCCTTTCAAACTCCATCGTGCGCCTGTGATTTCCATGCGATCTTTGACCAAATACCGACACCCGCCTTCAATCACACCTGTCGCAATCGGATACCCCTGTTGCAGATACTCATCATAGGCAAGGTACGGGGAATGGTTGGTGAGATACCGGGCACAGACATCAGCAGGCTTTCGCGTCGATTTCGCAAGATGACGGCACGTTGCCGAGCGTCTGATTCCGGCAGCGACTTGGCGACTTTTGCCTTCCAGAATCTCCTGCAATTTCTGAGACACCCAGTCGTCAATCTCGTCTTTCGAGCGTAATACCTTGCCAGCTTTCCAGAGATACCCCAACACGTGGATCATATCGCACACAATGGTCACAGAAAGCTGCCATGTCTGAGCGAGTTGTTGAAACTGTGTGATTTGATTGAGGTCGCCATCCACCAGCACCACCCATTGCTTGGTGTGATGCTCATCCCGCTGCAAGGCTTCTTGGAAGATGTCCGAAATCACGGACTTGCCGGACGCTTGGAGACTGGCCCACAGGCGTTTTGCCGACGGACGCGGACGCTGGTGGGCTGCCTTCTTCTTCTCGCCCTTCGTTGCCGAAAAAAATTCCGTGACAATGTCACTCGGTTCTCGACGATACCGTTCAATTTCATAGACAGAGGCCACCGTGGCCATCCGTTTTGCATACTGGTGCTCGGCTTTGGAACGTGGCTTCGTCTTTACACGTGCTTTCCGCAGGGCGCGTTGGCGGGTTGCCGGACGTAAATCTTGTGTTTTCATCACCACGCCTTTCCCATCGGCTGTGAGAATCAGAAGGGGAAGACTCTGGGCCTTCTCAGCCTCTCGGGATACACGGTGCTGGTAAAACGAGGCGAACTCGTGTGCGGCATCCAGGATAATCTGTTGGGCTTGTGCATTGGTGATCGTCACGCCTGTCCAACGGAAAATCGAGTGCAGCGATTCATGAAAGGGATTGTTGATAATCTCCAGCACGACATGGCGTTGCAAGGCATACGAGATGTGACCGTGAGGAAGATTGAGCATAGCATCTAACGGGAACACACTGGACACCTGTGGTTTTGAATACCCAAGACGCCAGATCTCGATGGGACCGAAAAGCGTTTTGAGGGTTTTGCGCCGAAGACGTTTCTGCGTTCGATTGACACCGTCCGCCCCCTGCACACTCGCCCCAATATCTCCGACACCCCGTTCAGCGAGATGAGCGAGCAATAGGTGCCGAAGCAACGTCCTGCCGTCTGAGAAAAGAAACTCTTCAAGCCCACTCAAATCAAGGTGTTGGGAATCATCGCTTTGTAAGAACTGCCGCATTGTAGAAAATTGTTCTTCTGCTTGCCTGAAATAATTTTGCGTTTCCATGTCTCCAACATACAACCATAATTCCATAGAAGCAAATTAACCCGGCAATTTTGGTCTGTTTTGTTGCAGAATAATCCAGTAAGCTTTTTATCTTAAAAGGGTTAGGCGTCGTCCCGATCAGGACGCGGCCGTTCACATGGGCGCTCAGATGATAGTAGCGGTCGCCGAAGATGTAGCGTGTGCGGCGTCCGACACAGCGGCTCCATTGGGCGGTTCGGCTGGTATAGGCGCGGGGATGGTCGCATTCGTGGCGCTGCCGGGCCTC
>JAAETJ010001029.1 GCA_024228495.1 bacterium
GCACCGTTATACGGATAATGATCCGCAGCCTTCGGCCTACTCTATCCTCTCCGTTACCCGATAACGGCCCCCCTTCCCGGTGAAAATTCCAGATGTGGCCCATAAGCTTGAATCTATAGTCACCCGGTAACGTCCTCTAAAAATTCAAGATTATGGTTAACATCTTGAATGTTTTTTCGGGGGGGTTAGAGTCGGCTTTTGGGGAGCGTTACTGGGTAACAAACCAGCGCTTGAGCAGGCGCGACCAGAAGCCCCAGCTCCGCTCCGCTGATGTAACAGACTAGACCAAGTAAGCACTGGCGGGCGATTCCGTTACCGGATAGTTATCTGGATGAATTGCGGCTGGTCTATGGCCGAGAATTTAAACACTGTGATGAAAAGCGGTCGATTTGAGATGTGTCGCGGACCACGGCCTGGCGGCAGATCAAATCGGCAATGGCAGCCGCTGGCATCAAGGGACCGCAGGCCACCGCCAAGGGACTGCGCCATGGCTTCGCGGTGGCCTGTGTGTTGGTAGAACCGCCGGTGCCGCTGAATGTGATTCAGCGCTGGATGGGATACACTCATATTTGCACCACAGCAATTTATTTGCAGGTGGTCGGCGAAGAAGAACGGCGGCTGGCGGCGCGGCTGTGGGGAGGTTTGATGATGGGTATTTTGGCACAACGCCCAAAAAGGTGCATTTCAGCCATTGAGAGGCAACATAAAGATAAAATAATATATTGAAATATATGATTTATTTAAGGGTGTGTTATCTCTGATAAATCAGACTACAGAGAACCCCTATATCTAGGTCATAGGAGTCGTGGCGACATAGCAGCATGATGTTTACAAATGTTTTAGACTTTATGAGATTCCAGTAATGAGACATGAATTGAGACATAGAAATACTACGGTCTCAGAAAGTACACTCTCTGAGAATCCGTGAAATAGGCCGTTCCGGTCGTTTGGGCAAAACGACCCATCACCAAAATGCACCTTTTTGGGCGTTGTGCCAAAATACCCATGATGAAATTACGGTTGATGCGCCCAAGATGCTCAATACTAAAATTAGTGCTATTTAAGTACTAAAATAGTACTATTATTGCACTATGATAGTACTAATTGCTTCCCAAAAAGGTGGCTGCGGTAAATCTACCACGGCGGCTAATCTCTGTGCGCTGTTAGCCCAGCGCGGCGAGGATGTTGTACTAGTCGATGCAGACAGACAATGTACTGCCGCTAATTGGGCGCTGGATCGGACTGAGCGAACTGATCTGCCAAAAGTTCACTGCGTTCAGAAATACGAAAACATCCATAGCACTCTGCTTGACCTAGCGCAGCGTTACGGGTTTGTGGTGGCGGATACCGGCGGGCGTGATTCGCGCGAAATGCGCACCGGAATGCTGGCAGCAGATATTCTGATTGTTCCTCTGCGGGCTTCTCAGCCTGATCTGGACACCCTACCGAAGATGCAAGAGGTCATCACTCAAGCCAAAGACTTGAATCCTAAACTCCACGTTTGCGCGCTGCTCAACATCGCTCCAACCAATCCCTTGGTCCACGAAGTGGAAGAAGCCCAAGATTACCTGAGTGACTACCCAAAAATAACGCTACTTAATACCGTGATCCGTGATCGCAAAATCTACCGTGACTGCATGAGCGTAGGCAGCGGTGTGGTCGAGGAAGATAACGACAAAGCGAAAGCAGAAATTGAAACTCTAGTGCAAGAGATAGGTTTGTAATGGTTCGCAAACGTACCCCCAAAACAGTGGTCATCAAAGAAGACCGACCTACCGACCAGGAGATCGAGGTTTTTGGCGATCAAGCTGATCAAGCTGATCAAGCCGATCAACCGGTGCCCCCAAAACTTCAGCGTTTAGATCCACACGAGAAGCCGTTGATTGGCATCAACGTCAAATTCAACCACTACGAACACGCGCTGCTTAAGCGTGTGGCCAGAGAAGAAGGCCGGAGTTTGCAAAAGCAAATTAAGTTTACTCTGTTGAAGGGCTTGCAGGGAAAGTATGGGGA
>JAAETJ010001030.1 GCA_024228495.1 bacterium
GTAAGTGTCGCCTCTACCCACTCTTGAGCCTTTTGGCTGTTTTTACCGTATTGGGCATGCGCTGTATCATATAAATATTCGCTGCAATGATAGTAGTCCAATACCATCTTGGCATCTGGGAAAACCTCCTGGATACGATTCCATATCCAAGGGGCACCATCACCGATAACGCATATGCGCAATTTTTCTTCAGGGATCAGACCGGCTTGTTTAATGCCTAACAGATCAGCCGCCAGTTCTTTGTCGTTTTTGATCTGATGCCAACTGATTAAATGGACAATACGCTCACTATCAAGCAGATACAGACGAAACCCTTTGACCTCTTTCCATTCACCTTTACCCCTGGGTCCTTTTCTTGCCGAAGGCTCGGGGCGAGTCGGTGCATGGGCACCGTCAAGGCCGATCATTAGGATGGGACGGCGGAATTTTCCTTCGGATATTGTGTCAATTTGACGCTGAATTTCTTCTTTGCCAGGGCAAACATCCAAAATCTGAAGATCTTGCGAAATTTCA
>JAAETJ010001031.1 GCA_024228495.1 bacterium
AGCTTAAACCCACCCGGATACCAAGCCAGTGGCTCAATCACAAGGCCATCAGCAGAAAATATTTTGACCAGCCACTCTGGTGATATGCGCAGGGTGTTTGTCCAGATACAGGCGGGCAACGGTTGGCTTAATATAGCCTGAAAGCCAACCCAATCATCAATAAGGAGGCGGTATCGCTCAAAATAGTTAGATTTTTGCATCAATTATAGCCCGGATAGTAAGCGTTTACTTCCCCCGTAGCATAGGGCCTTGTGCCCATCGCCCACAAGGGGCTAGGCTACACAAGGCGGGGAGGGGACTGAACGGTTACCGCGGATATGGTTTTATAAATTTACCCAGAAATAACGCCAAACGGAACAAGTAGCACAACCTACCAAACGCAATAAGTTTCAGATCAAAGAGAAGGGGTCAAAAAACATCGTTGGATTGAGGTGAAAGTCAAGGCAAAAATAGGTGTAGCTCAATATGGGTTTCTGGGAGTTCTGGTCAAGTCGCAAACCCAAAGTATTACCACCAAGTTTGCATTTATTTGCCAACTGTCACTTGCTACAAGAGTGGGATAAGGCCTCAACCCCCTGAAACGTATCAAGAGCTTGGGCGTATAGCTACCAATTGATAGTGTTCATCAAGCAGGGAGCAACATATCCTTTTGAGGATGTGTTGCTCCCTGCTTGATTTTTGCCTCTCAGACTGACCTCAGTTTAAGGAGGTAATTGCCGCGGCTTGAGTTTCGAGTTGGGTCAAATAGGCGACGGGTTGCTTGCGAAAGCGGCGGTCGTTGCAAAAAGAGAGCAGATGAGCTTGCATACGCTGCCGTTCGTCGCGCCATTGGGCTAAAGGAACTTGCTGGAGGCGTTGCAGTTGTTCGTCTTCGTCGCCCATCAGGTCAAAGAGCAACCAAGCCCCTTGCTCGTGCAGCCGTTGTTTAGCGTGATAGGCTCCGGAAGTGCGCTTAGTTTGGCGTCGAACACGACCAAAGAGTGCTTCGGTATCGTTGTTGGTGCGGGGCAAGCCTGGAATATCGTAGCAATGAAACAGGCCCGGGGCGTAGCGCGTGGTCAGTCTGCGCAAATGCCCACGGAAGGCTAGCAAGGTGTGGTTGAGGTCGCTGCGTTGTTCCAAGTGGGTCAGGTATTGGTTCAATTCAGTCTGGACAGCGGCTGAAAGAGGCTCATCAAGGGCATCTGCCCCCGCTTGAGGCAACTCTTTGTCCAGAATAGTGCTGATATCCAGCACCCAATTGTAGCCCTCGGCGAGAGTGAGGTAATCTTCTTCAAATGCGAGCAAGGTCTCTCTGATGGCCTCGACGAAGCAGGTCAAACGAGGTTCGTTGGGCAGGTGAACCAGGCTGTTTTCCAGCGAGGTTTGCAAGGCCAGGAGGTCGCTGAAAAGGCGCAAACCGGCTAGTCGAAATGGTTTGCGTCCGCGGCGAGACAATACGTTACGCAGTCTGGCTGCATAAGCTTCGACAAGTTGGTCGATGCTTTGCTGTCGGGTCAGGGGGCTGACTGGCTCTGTTTGCCCCTCGACCGGGACTGCTTGGGCTTGGCTTTTGGCCGACCGAGACAGAACAATTTTGTCGCTACCGGCATAGGCAGTCAGCACCTCGTCAACTGTTTGATAGACTGTTTCCTCACTGAGCGAGGGGGCGGGCTGTAGCTCTTTTTCTGCCGCTGATGCTTCTTGTGCAGCGGCCCTGACTTCTTCTAAGCCAGGCGGAGGTTTGACTGCCAAGCCGGTTGTTACCAGCCCCGGTTTGTCATCGTCTACCTTTTGCTTTTTGGCCTCGGCTTGTGTTTGACGCATTGTCACCCCCGCCTTGGCTCTGATTTGCTTACGTAGCTGCGTTTTTAGATGCTCATCGGCCTCGTACATCGGCGTGACGGCATTGCTCAAGTAGTGGGCCTGACAATATTGGTGGGGTATCTTCTCCCAAGTGGCCGCCAAGGCCTTAATCAGGGATACTTGTTTGTCGCTAACAGTGGCCAGCCACGGTAAATCCAGAGCCTTCACCGGAGCCAGAAAGGCCGTTAATGTCGGCTCATCAACGCGCGGTATCCAGCCTGCCGCCAACACGGTGTTGGTCAATACTTCGCGCACCACCCACAATTGGGGCTGACCCCCTTCCGGTTCCAGCCCATCTATACTCAATATCAGGCCCCCATATTTCTGGGCCGCCTCCTTTAAGGCCGCCACATCCAGCCGCTCGGCACAAGCCAACAAAGCCAAATACTCTTGATACAACGTTCTCAAATGTCGTTCACTGACCCGAATGTGTCTTGGCAAATCCTCCTTGATTTGAACCATTGTCATCTGCCGACTATCCCGCTGATATCCTATCCGGGCCAATATATCCAGTCCATAGCTCTTGTTGGGCAACGTCAGATGCGTTGCTGCGGCTGAAACATAGATCAACTCGGGATGCTCCGGGCAATATCGCCCCCGGCTGGTCACGTAGACATTCTCTTTGAGCGTATGTACTCCTTTGCGCCACTGTAAATGTCCCTGCATTTTCAAGACCTTATTGCAGATTAGACATTTATCAAATTCTGCTTGGTAATGCTGGCTGTTGCTACAGATTACTTTCTTGGAGCCGCCCTTAGCCCCACCTCATTATGGTGACTTGTCCTGAGTTTAGCACAAATGCCACCTTGCCCAGCTCTATACCCCCCGTTTCCTGAGCTGAACCTGGTCGCAACCCCGACTTCGTGACGATTATTCGCCAAGGGATTATGTTGTAACTTGGTTCGGGCAGGTATACTTGCCCCAATTTATACCCTACCCCGTAACTCGATATCTTAGCTGCCCTCTTTGCTCTCGCTGTCATACGATACCACTCACCCTGCATTTGTCGCCACTCTTTTTTGCCTAATCGATAGGGGCGATTAGGGTTTCGATAGGGTCGCCGCTTTCGACTTGTGGCCCTAATTTGCTCTGACCAAGCCCCTTGCTCTGGGCTATAAGGTAACCTGCTTATCCTGACCACACCTTCCCTGAGGCACTGTTTCTCTGACGTCTCGATCAAACTCCACTGGCTTACCTGTAACAGAGCCAATGCTGTTACACCCACCATCACCAACAAAAGTAAACTTGGGCTGAGCCAAGCCGAAGTAACACTTCCCATCAATTTCGTTTTCATCCGACACCTTCAACTTTTAGATTTTGTTGGTAGGATACCAGATTTATGGTTTTTTAGCCTTTTTCTTGCTGTGTTACTTGTTCCGTTTGGCGAAAGAACATCCGGTCACCCTCAAAGTGACAGATGAGACCACCGGGCAGGTCGAGGAAAAGGTGGCGGGTTATCGTCTTGACACCGATCTGACTATTGCCGAACTGGAACAAC
>JAAETJ010001032.1 GCA_024228495.1 bacterium
ATTGTTCCAGGAAGATCTGGAGCGCATTGAGCCACATATTGAATCTGCTTTTGTAAGGGTTCCGGCTTTCGGTGAAGTGGGTATCAAAAAGGTTTACAACGGTGCGATCGCCTATTCACCAGATGGAAATCCAATCATTGGACCAGCTCCCGGATTAAGGAATTTCTGGCTTAGCGAAGGGCATTCGTTCGGTATTACCGCTGCCGGCGGTGCGGGCTGGCAGATTGCCGAATGGATTGTTGAGGGAGAACCATCGATTGACATGATGGGCGTTGATCCGCGTCGATACGGCCCTTATGCCACCCAGGGGTATCTGATTGAAAAGAATGAGGAGGCCTATCGCAATGTCTTCACTATTCATTATCCTGAGGAGGAGCGTGGTGCTGCCAGGGGACTGAAAACCTCGCCCTCGTATTCACGACAAAAAGATCTAGGTGCGGTTTTTGGATCAGTTTATGGCTGGGAGCGAGCCAACTGGTTTGCACCATCCACAGATTACGAAATTAGTGCGCAAGACAGCGTAGTGCCGGATGTAATTGCCGGTCACAATCATGCTGACCCCGTCGATGGCCGCGTCAAGGAACGTTATCGTTTTGG
>JAAETJ010001033.1 GCA_024228495.1 bacterium
CAGAAACCGGAAGAGGTTGAGATAACGTCAAACAGGGCTTTCTGGTCCAGACCAAGTTTTTCAGCCAGGGCAAAAGCTTCCCCGGCACCAATCATTGAGATGCCAAGCAGCATATTGTTGCAGATTTTTGCGGATTGACCAGCACCACCATCGCCACAATGAACCACCTTGCCACCCATAATATCAAGAATGGGCAACGCTTTGTCATAGGTTTGTTTGTTACCACCGACCATGAAAGTCAGGCTTCCTGCGGTCGCTCCGCCAACGCCTCCCGATACTGGTGCATCAAGGCAACCCAGCCCGGCACTGGTGGCCATATCATGGGCTTTTTTTGAGCTTGAAACATCGACAGTGGAGCAATCAATGATAATTGTTCCTTTTGCCGCCGAGGGCAGGATTTCTTCGAATACGGACAGGACAATGGGTCCGTTTGGCAGCATGGTTATGATGAATTCGGCATCGCGTGCAACTTCGCCATTATTCGGGCATATATTTATTCCTGCCGCTTTTGCCTCTGCGCATGCAGCCTCCACCCTGTCAAAGGCACTCACCTGATGGCCCGCAGCTACAAGATTCCTGGCCATGGGAAGACCCATATTGCCAAGGCCGATAAATCCGATTTTACTCACACTTGTTCTCCCGGGATAG
>JAAETJ010001034.1 GCA_024228495.1 bacterium
CACTTTCCATGAGCGCCAGCGAGATCATGACGATCATGGTGCTGTTTCACCTGAGCCACTATCGGGATTTCAAGAATTTCTACCTTGATTGCGTGCTGCGGCAGATGCCAGACTGCTTCCCAAAGCTTTTGTCCTACAACCGGTTCGTTGAGGTGCAGGGTCGTGTGTTCGCGGCCCTCTGTGCCTTTATGAAAGCCAAGACGGGTCATGCAAGTGGACTATATTATGTCGACAGCACAACCATCAAAGTCTGCCGTAACCAACGCATCAATCAGCATCAGGTATTTGATAACATTGCCGAAAGAGGTAAATCCTCTATGGGCTGGTTCTTTGGTTTCAAGCTGCATATTGTGATCAACGGACAAGGTGAACTGATGGCCTTTTGCCTGACTCCAGGTAATACTGATGACCGCAAACCGGTGCCAAATCTGTTCAAGAAACTGCAGGGACTGGCGGCTGGTGACAAGGGTTATATCTCTAAAAAGATGGCCACAGAACTGGCTGAAATGGGGGTCAATTTCATCACAAAAACAAGGCGCAACATGAAGAAAATCAAACGATCATCGTTCGAGAAATTCTTTCTCGCCAAACGGGCCATCGTCGAGGCTGTGATCGGACAGTCAAAAGAAATCTGCCAGATTGAACACTCAAGGCACCGAAAACCAGACAATTTCCTCGTCAACCTGCTTGCAGCTCTGGCCGCTTACACCCTCAAACCAAGAAAACCCTCAATCAATCTCAAGGCAGTCGAAAATGCAGCCCTTATCCCGAGTTGACGTTAGTTTGCCAATGGAGTGGGTTCATTTCTACACAGGACAATTGTGAAAGGAAATGCAAAGGCAGGTTGGTGGCATTTGGCGCAGCGTGATCAACAAAGAACCCGGTTTCATCCTGATCTGTAATTGACAAGGAGACGTGAGGAAATTTCCCCACGTCTCCCAATAAATGGCATTGTTATTCTTGACAAAATAAACGGCAATGCTATTTGCGATACATGACCTATTTTCTGATTCCCAAATATCCACAGCCGATTACGCTTAGCGTCACTGGTTTGAAACCCGAAACATTGCAGACTTGGGTGAACAGAAATGTGATTGAACTCGCAGATCACAACCCTGGACGGGGTAGACAACGCCACTACTCTCCAATTGATGTGGTCAAATTGGCGATTATGCGACGCACTGATAATCTCAATATAGGTCTGAATGTAGCTAGGGATTGGGCTGAGGGTGCCGCGGAGGAGCTTCTCAAAAACGGTGAAATCTCCTGGGATTTTTATCTGATCTACAATCCTCGCATGCATAACAGTCCAGATCCGACAGTTATTTATTCGGGTGGTCGATTGTCTGGGTACGGGCCGACTGTATGCGATCCAAGGAGTATGTCCATTGAATCACTCAGTGCATCTCACATTGAACGCCGCGATAGAAGGAATGATTGGGATGAATTGCGGAGGGCTGAAAAGGCAGTTAAAGACTACCGGAAGGACACCCTGAGAAATACCGTTCAATCCGTTACAGATCAAAAGACAGCAGAAACGCCAGAGGAGCGCAAGGAGAGAATTGCAAAGGACAGTGTTCTGAGTTTAGCCGCAGACCCCAGACCAATGAACCCGGACAAGCGCGAGTATTGGGCCAGAATGGGCATTCATGCAGAGCCTGTGATTCCCTTCCCTCTTGGCGAGATTGTGAACGGAACCCTTGCCCAGCTCAGAGCCATTGATGAGGAGAACGACAATGCTTGAGATGGATGAAGTTGCAACGGTTTTCAGGGTTTCGAGACGAATCCTTCAGAGCCGTTTGCAAGATCATCCATTTTATCGGAAAATCTGAAAGCGAAAGATTTTTGGCGATGATGATA
>JAAETJ010001035.1 GCA_024228495.1 bacterium
CGATAAAGCGGCATTACCCTGCATCCAGTTCCCTTTGAAGTTCATCCATACTGAAATGTTCAGCTACGCCACTTTGAAAGCCTTCTGTAATGGCTTTTTGTAACGCGGAAAGCTTGGTTTCTCGCTCTTCGAGCAATCGCAACCCTTCCCGAATGGCTTCACTGGTTGAAGCATACCGCCCGCTTTGTATCTGCTCGGCAATGAACGCATCAAAATGCTCGCCCAAGCTCACACTGGTATTTTTCTGCATGATGGCCTCTTCTTAAAGCATATCCACCATTACCAAATTATATTAATATTTGGTAACTTTCAAGAAAAATACATCGTTGCAAGATTATTTATAGTGCGCCGGGTAGCATCAAAGAACATTAAAGAAGGCACTATTCAGGCCTGGCGTTCGAATAGGCGGCTATCGATCTGTAGCGTCAGAACATTACGGGACCAGTTGTTCTCCAGGTCTTATGAACGTACCAGAGGGCCGTCTTTGGCTCCTTGATCTTCTGAAATATCTCGATGTTGTGGCCCCAGGGAATTTGTCGCACGGCTTGTGCGACATTTTCATCGTCTCCATAGAACCCATACAGCTTCTCCATCCGGTACAGGTTTGCCCGGGAAAAACCCTTGAGCCCACCTAACTCAAGGGTGAGTCCCTGCACCACCTGGTTAATGACCGCATCGCCCCAGCCCGCTGCCTGCTGCTTCTCGATGATGAGTTTGCCGATTTCCCAGTAGAGTGCGATGAGCTGAGTATTGACCGCCCGTGCCGCCTTGCTTTGGGCAGATTGGGCTTTCTGTTTCAAGGACCGAACGAAATCCCGGTAATCTGGCGTCTGTGCGATCCCCTTCGTCATCGGGGCGTTTGATCCTTTCGGGTCGGCTGCTCTGGGCTCATTCCAAAACAAACGCTGCCGCTGGTGTATCACTGCTTTGCATCAGCTTGTCTGGTGGTGAGTAAACTCCCTTCTCCATTGCTACTATCTGAGATGTCCAGCCGGCGAACGAAGACACGCCAATATAACCCCGCTTTTCGCGGTGAGCCCCAAGCGCATCGATCTTCCGGAGGCCATCCGCGTAGGAGGCGACTCCGGAAATACTGTGATTGCCACGCAGGGTAC
>JAAETJ010001036.1 GCA_024228495.1 bacterium
ACGTGGATACCAAACGAGCAGAGTTTGTCCGCTTGGATCTGTTTCATCAATCTCAACTCGACCTTCGCCTTTGGTATCTTCAAGCAGAAATTTTGAAACTGATGTCAGCATGTCCGTGGTAATGTAGCTTCTGCAATCTTCGGCAATCGCATCAAGTGCGGCTTTGCGTTTCTTGTTGGAAAGAGCTGCCAGCTCAGCAGGTGAGGTGGGGTGTCCAAGATCATCTCTGAACACAGTGACATCGATGTCTTCTGAAAACCGACTAATCAGACCATAGGCTTTCGACAGGGATGTGCCGCCCTTGAAGAGCAGTCGCGGGCCATTTTTTGGCAGTCGATGATAGAGTGCATTGAGCGTCCAACAAACCCAGAAGTCTTTCTCAACGTTGATGAGGGGCGCACCCAGGCGCTGTGCCGTCGTCAAAAATAGATCTGCTCTTTCGGCTCGTTTAGAACTGATGACTTGTAAAAATCCTTCAGTGCTCATCGTCAGGCAGCTTGATCAGAGTGAAAAAGAGGCTTGCGCAAAATATCCTGCATCCAAATGGGCATCGCCGAGAGTCCACTTTTGAGATCGTTGGCCAATTTAACCCCGTTTTGCTCATCGTTTAGAAGTTTACGAATTGTCTTATGAATTTTGTCTTTTTCCACCTCACTGGACATGACGTCATGAAGCCAATGCAGAGCCTGTACAAGATACATCCCTGGCCTGCCCGCCCAATATAGTCGGCTTGGGACAGTGTTTTTGAACACGATCTTTTGGTTGCCGAGGGAGATTGATTTTAGCCGTGCATCTACAAAGATCTCGATCTTTGCAGGTACGGCATTGGTAAAACCCAGTTCATTGGCGGCCGTCATGCCGTCGACCAAGTATCTTACCTTATCGCGTCGCGCCACTGCGTCGATCACCGCACGGTAATCTGGCACAGTCATATTCCCTGTCAGTGAATTGAAAGACGGTTTGTCATAGAGGCCCCGCTCTATCCTGCGTAGTTGGTCGTTCTTGACCATACGCTGAAGCGCTTTGTCGACCGCGTCTCGGCTGCCTACATCAACGAAATCGCCGGGCGTCCAAACTTTGTGGGACGCACCTGAGATGCGGTCCAATATCAGTTCAGGCAGGGTTTTTTGACTGTCTAAAGCTACCATGTCCGAAATATGTCACATTTTTCGGACAAATGCGAGTCCGAAATTTGCTGCATATTTCGGACATGCCCATACATCAGCGAATTCGCGGCTCAAATTTCTTAGATACGACAATTGAGACTTATCATAAACGGCCTTACTTCGAAGCCATCACACCACAATCACCGTAGAATGGCTCTCGGGTAACAATCGCTGGACGCTTTATCAAGCGCGGGTTGGCGTCCTTTTAACCAAATCATGCCATCAAAACATGCGATGGATAGAGCTTTCGCGCCTGGGTGCATTCCTGCGTACTCGCTTCGATAATTGAGCCGCTCCATCCACCGGGTTTTTGAAAAACCACGATGTGGTAGCCATCTGTCTTGAGATAGTGATTTCCGTTTTGCTATATCTTCCATTTGCATGAGAGCCAATTGGCTTTTCTACGAGCTGCATTCTTAATATCAGTCTCTCGTGTTTTGGCAGCTGTATAGTCTTTTTCCATTTTGCCGGCGCAAACACATCCGCAGTTGAGAGCTTCAGGATAGCCGGGGTGCTCCATGTGGTGGACGTAGCGTATTGTCTGGTTTTCACACATTTCACATTCGACCGAGGGTTCACCCAGGTCTTCAAACCCGATACAAATCTATCCTTTTTTAGGGACACCGGCTTGGGACCATTTTCCAAAAGAAGACATTTGACTACTCTCTGGTTTTGGGTGGCATGAAATTGAGAAGATAACCTCTTCCCAGCTTTTGCTTGATGAGTTTGGACACTGCGCCCTCGGCCTCATCTTCAGTCCCATAGCTACGGATGAGACTCTGGCCACGCGTTCCGCGACGTCCCCATTGGCGGATGACACAGTGTTCGCCGAACAGATCCTGCGTCAGTTGAACTGAGTAAAAGCGGTTCATATTTTGGCTTGGATCAATCCGTTTCATATCAATCTGCATTGGTTTCATCCTCCGTTATGGGAACATGGTCAACGGACAGGCATTCAAGGCGTGGGGCTTCTTGTTTGAGGCCCCATCGACGTTCCGCGTAGAGATTGAGGGCTTTGCGAATACGTACTTCGAGGTAATCTCCGGTGATATCAAATTCTATCCGTACAGCTTTTTTCTGCGCTTCTGACAACCGGGAATGAGGGATCAGTTTCCAGATGGACCAAGTGTACCATTCATCATCTGCTGGTATGTCACCGGTTTCACTATGCTTTTTGAATGAGTGGTCTGGGTCGATACGGGCTGGATGAAAATCACGGTAGGCTTCGCGCAGAAAGCACCAAGCTCTGATATGAATTCTAACGCCGTCTGAAACAAATCGCTTCGGAGCAATCATGCGCTTAACCGGTTCCGGATCTCGCATGGATTGATAGACAATCTCGATGGCATTTTTGGAGCGCATCGCGCGGTAGACTGGTTGAAGCACACGAATATTCTGAGTGCGTTTCAAGTCTGGCAATTGATCAAAAAGGGGAGCTGAAGCTCCCCTTAGAAGTTCGGGCAGCTCTTCGGGCGAGGCGCTATCTGTACGGCGTGTAAAGTCTTCGGTTGCAAGATATTGCCGAGAGCTGGCGTCATATTGAAGGGCATTTTCATCGGCATCACCCAGATAGTTTCTAAAGTCGATCGCTGCTTGCGCATTTGAAATGCCAAACCGTTTGATGAGCGAGGCGCGCGTAGCGGCGCCCTCCCAAAAGAGCAGACGGTCAAGATATTCCAGGCGCTCACGCTGAGCATGTTTGAGGTCTTTGAAGGCCATGCAGTTATCCTAGCTTGACTCCTTCCATTTGTCCATATAAAAACTACACATACAATAATTGATGGTGTAGCTATGAAAATCCTCCACACGGCAGACTGGCATCTTGGGAAGACTCTTCGTGGTGTTTCGCTTCTTGAAGATCAGCGTCATGTGCTTGATCAGGTCCTTGACACGATAGTGGCGCAAAGCATTGAGGTTTTGATTGTTGCTGGAGATGTCTACGACAAACCTTCACCTTCTGAAGCGGCGGTTTCGATATTCAGCTCGTTCATTGAACGCGTTTATGAGGAGACGGAAGCCGCCATCATTGTGATTGCCGGCAATCATGATTCCGGACAACGCATTGGGGCGTTCACCAAGCTGTACGACCGCAAGCGGATCTTAATCCGTGGACCTTTGCAACAGAATGAGGCTCCGCTTGTGCTGGAAGATGAGCATGGGCCGGTTGCATTTTCAGCCCTGCCCTATGGGGAGATTTACGCTGCACGCCGAACGTTCGAAGATGAAACGATCAAGACACCAGAAGATGTCTTGCGGAGCCAGGTGGATGCGGCTCGTGGAAACGTTCCGGACGGAGCGCGATGGGTCATTGTTGCGCATGCGTTTGTAACAGGCGGCTTGCCCAGCGAAAGCGAAAGAAGGCTGACGGTGGGAACCGTTGAGACCGTCTCCTATTCTCTTTTTGAGGGTGCGAATTACGTCGCGCTTGGTCATCTTCACCGGCCTCAGACAGCGGGCGGTGATACCATTCGTTATAGCGGCTCGCCTTTGGCCTTTGGCTTTGATGAGGCCGACACCACAAAATCCATGACGGTGTTTGAGCTTAGTTCTGATGGAGCAGTTACAGACCTCAAGGAGATTAATTTCATGCCCTTGCGCCGTGTCCGCGAGGTTAGGGGGTTGCTGGCAGATTTGGTTGCTGAGGCCCAATTGGATCCGAGCGAAGACTATGTCTGTGCCATATTGTTGGATGAAGGTGCACTAGTAGAACCCCAGGCACAGCTAAGGCCGCACTATCCAAACATACTGCAAACACTGCGTGAAAAAAAACGCGATCTCGTTCAAGCGAATGCCGGACGTGCGCAATCCAAGCTAAGTGATCCAGTGGGTGTGATTGAAGAGTTCGTTGAATTTGTCCGCGGTGAAAAACCCAGTGAGGCGGAAAACAGCATTGTCACCGGATTGATTGACCAACCTGAGAGGGAGGAAGAGTAATGCGTCCTCTTCGTTTAACAGTGACAGGCTTTGGTCCCTATGCTGGCACGGAGGTTGTTGATTTTCGGGCAGCCATGGATGCCGGGGTCTTTGGAATTTACGGAGAAACAGGTGCGGGGAAAACATCCATCTTCGACGGCATTGCTTTTGCCCTTTTTGGCCAATCCTCAGGCGCTGAAAGATCATCAGATGATATGATTTCCCACCATGCCGATCCTAAACAATTGACGCGGGTGGAGCTGGTTTTTGATCTTGGGGAGAAACGCTATGTTATTCAGCGCATACCCAAACAGGAACGCGCAGCAAATCGTGGTGACGGTACCACCGCGCAGGCTCATGAAGCTTATCTATTTGATGCGACAGGTCTTTCGCTTGAGGACATCACCGGCGACAAGTCGGGTGAGATCATGGCCGAAAAACGCGTCAGCGTGGTGGATCCAAAAATCAGGGAGCTATTGGGTTATGATGCAGCGCAATTCCGGCAGATTGTTTTGCTGCCGCAAGGCGAATTTCGCAAAATCCTGACGGCAGATTCTGACGAACGCTCGCCAATACTCAAACGTCTGTTTGATGTTTCGCTCTATGAAGGAATTGTTCAGCGGGCAAAATTCAAAGCTAATGCCATGCGCCAGGAAATAAGAGAAGAACGCGTGCGCAGGGACGAGCGACTTGAAGGATCTACCATTGTTGAACTTGAAGCAGATATCGGTGCACGTTCGAAAGCCATCTCTGATCTCGAGGAGGTGTTGGTAAAGAAGGAAGCCGACAACTCAGCACAACAGCGCAATCTGCAAATTGCTGAAGCGTTGACGGAGAAATTCACAGCGTTGGCTGATGCTAAGCGTGATGCGGCAAACTTCAAGACTGAAGAAGAGGCCATCAAAAAATACCAAGAACGGGTGAAGAAAGCGCGTGCAGCGCAATCGGTCCTGCCCGCAGAAGACCTGAGAAATCGATCTCAGGGTTCTCAGCTCGAAGCGGTGAAACAAAAGGGCATCGCCGACAAATTGCTTGACGAGACTGTTAGCAAACATGAAGATTCCAAGAACGCCCTCCAGCTTTCGACAGAGCAGCAGCCGCTGCGTGATCAGGCATTTGCAGAGGTTCATAAACTGGAGCGCTGGCAGGGCATTCTCGATAAGGCCTCTGCTTTGCGACAACCCGCTGAAGATGCAAAACAGGCTTTCGACTCGGCTGGAGAATTGGAAGCTGCTGCCAAACTGAAAACGGAGCAGGCGAGCACCGGTTTAAAGAGCCTGTTGGATCTTCAAGGGGAACATCCCAAGCACGAAAAGGCTGTAAGTGAAGCGCGTGCATTGCTTGTAATACTGGAACAGGAGGCCGCTCTCGCGGGCCGCTATGAAGCAACGCTATCGTTGAAAACCCAACAGGCGCAAATTGTCGGAATCCTGCAGAAGTCCCACGAGGATGCCCTGGAGCATCTGGCCACCTGTCAGACGAATTTCAAAGCAGCTGAAACCGAATTGATTGATATTCAAGCGGTTCATATCGCCAGGAAACTGGTAGGAGGCGAGCCTTGTCCAGCCTGTGGTTCAATCGATCATCCAGCACCAGCTATCGGCAGTCCAGAGCGGCTTGGCCGGCATGAGAAATTCGAAGTCACTGAAAGGGAGTTTGTAGAGGCACAAGAGCAAGAACGTACGGTACGGGGCGAACTGTCTTCTGCAAAAGCCATACTCGCGGAACGACAACAGGCGCTCGATATTCCGGAGCGAGGACAGGACGTTCTAGTGCCTTTGCTTGCTGAAGCCCATGAGCAAAAGACCTCTCTGGAAAATGACACCCGGTTTAGCGGCTTGAATGAACGCCTTGGTGAAGCGCAGACACATGCCAGCGATGCTGCGAAGTCATATGAGCAAGCTCAAAAGGACACGCTTGCTCGCAAAGCGGATCTGTCCACGGCGCAAACAACACTCGACACGATACTGGCAGATGTTCCGCAAGAGTGGCGCGACACGAACAAGCTGGCTGAGGCAGTGAGATCAGCACGTACCGATCGTGATCAACTTCAAAATGGCCACCAGAAGACGATTGATGCTGTGCAGAGCGATGCAATTGCACTTGCCTCCGCGCAAGAAGCTCAGAAGAATGCGGCCAGCATTCTAAAGCAGACCAATACCGATTGTGAGGAAGCGCGCACGATATTTGTCGAGAAGCTCGCGGTGGCTGCGTTAGACAACGAGGCATTCGCGGTTGCAAAGGATGACATTGAGCAGCTCGATGAACTGGAGACCTCCATTCGGATCTTTGAAAAAGGTGTTGCTGCGAATATTGACCGGATCGAGAGGCTCAATGGAGAGATTGGTGAAAAGGAGCAGCCTGATCTGGCCAATCTGAAGCTCGCGGCTCAAACAGGCTTTGAACAATTGAAAGCATCACGCGAAGAGAAAACCCGTCTGCAAACAGAGCTCAGCGCAAAGAACCTATTATTGGCGGCGGTTAAAAAGCTCTCCGATAATATCAGCCGTTTGGAAGAGCGATTCAAACCGTTGGGTGCGATATCCGATTTGGTGAATGGCGACAATGACCTGAAGATCAGACTGCCGGATTTCGCAATTGCTGCAATGTTCGATGATATTTTGGATGCTGCAAATCTTCGGTTGGGGCCGATGACCAATCACCGCTATCAACTTCACCGGCCAGTAGAAAATACTGGCGGTCGGTCGAAACGCGGTCTCGATATTGCGGTGTTTGATTCAAACACAGAACGGTCTCGTTCAACCAAGAGCTTATCAGGAGGAGAAGGTTTTCAGGCCTCACTAGCGCTAGCCTTGGGACTGTCTGATATAGTCCAACAAAATGGCGGCGGCATCAAGCTGGAAGCTATTTTTATTGATGAAGGGTTTGGAACGTTGGACGAAGAGACGCTGAATACCGCTCTTGATACCTTGTGTTCATTGACGGGTGAAATGCGGGCTGTTGGCCTCATCTCTCATACAGAACAAGTCAAAGCGCTGATTACCGAAGGTTTTGACATTGAAGTGACGCCTAGCGGCTCTCATATTCATGCTCGCCCGCCCAGCCGCCTAGAGTAAACCAGAATAGCTGTCTGCTCCTGGAAAATCGTGTTTTGGCGCGACACCAGTAGAATGGATACTTCTACAGCTTCAACCTGCATTGGGGAGGCTAGATTCAAAGACCAAACGCACCATAATAAGGCGGTGATGCAACCGATTTCGAAATGTTTGAATAGGTACGCAAGGCAAAACACAATTTATTGGTTATGATCAAGGTGTAATACCTGTATTTCGGCAAATTGTAGACACCAGAGCCAACGTTTCCAAAGTCAAATTGGGAAAAGCAGGTGTATTTACAATTTGATTTTATTGTCAAATTCTTATTCAGTATATTCATTTTGCTCACCCTACTCTTCACGAAATGCATGCTTCACCTGATCCAGCAAAGGCTTCATCAAGTAGTTTAGCGCCGTGCGCTCGCGGGTTTTGATGAAGGCTTCCACGGGCATGCCGGGGACGAGTTGTTTGCCATTGAGGCGGCTGAGTTGGTTTGGGGGAATTTTGATATTGACTTTGAAATAGGGGATGCCTGATTGCAGGTTTTCTATACTGTTGGCTGAAATTGTTTTTATTTGTCCCTTCAGTTCCGGAGTGGTTTTCTGATTGAAAGAGGTAAATCGTAAAGTTGATAGCTGGCCCATGGCCAGTTCATCGATGAACTGGGTTTCAACCTTGATCTCCACCTCATAGGCGTCATTGTGGGGGATGATCTGCATGATCGCATCACCCGGAGAAATGACACCGCCAATGGTAAAAAATTTCAGTTCATGCACATAGCCGGGCACGGGTGCGCGGATATGTACCCGCTTTAGTTTCTCCAGCAAGGCATGAATTTGCTGGACGACATCGTTGATCTCCTGATCGATTACACTCAGTTCCTTCAATACCGATTGGCGAAACTCAAGGCCTATCTGTGTAATCTGTATATCTGTTTCATTGATCAGATTACGCGAATTCTCCAGTTCTGATTGAGCCGCCGCATTTTGGCGCAACAGTTCCTCCCTGTCCCGCTCATATTCCAATAATTTGGTGTTTGATATCAATCCTTTCAATTTCAAGGCCCTGAGCCCCTCAAGTTCCTGTTCCATGAACCTGATTTGTGCATCTATCGATTTGACCTGGGCAATAATGCCCTTGATACGGCTTTCATGCTGGATAATTTTTTCCTTCAACTGCGAAATCTGTCCATTGCGGGCACTTTTTCCGGCTTCAAACAGCTTTTTCTGCCCAAAGTTGACAGAATAGTCCTTTGTAATGTCAAGCATGGTCAGAAGTTTGTTGTTCCAGATGATCACCTCCTGATTGTCACGTTCTGCGATCAACCTTGCCTGACGGGCTGCGTATTCTCTCAATTTGCCACTATTGATTTCAAGATTTATCCGGAGCAG
>JAAETJ010001037.1 GCA_024228495.1 bacterium
AAATAGGCTACAAAATCCACGCCATCAAAGGTGACAACAACGTGGTTCCAGAAATCAAGGCCATCTTGTAACTTGCATTCCGCAGATTGCGGAAAGGGTTATGATCCAACTGAGATAGCCCGTGGTCTCAGTGGTAACCTGAGCCACATCTAATCTAAGCTGGGGCAACAACCGAAGCCACATTCGCCTCGATTGACAATAATTGAAAAGTTTCAATAGGGATTACACCGCAAGATGAATAACTCGAAGTGTAATCACAAAGCTAAATGAGTAGCAGACGCACTCCTCCCAAGGCAGTCTTCAAGCTATAGCTGGTCGAGCAAAGAGTTCAGCCGGACAAGGCAAACCCAGTAGGTCCAAGATTTGCTGTTGAACTGCATCCAATTTGGCAAAGTGGCGTTTGCCCAGAGAGCCATCGGAGTAACGGATGCGGACGAGGCTGTAATGAGCAAAAACTTGCAAAATCCGGGTGACGGTTGGTTTGAGATGGTCGCGGCCTTCGGGCATCAAACCGTGGATCGGTTCTTGGCGTTGGGCCAGGGCCCGCTGTATCTGTCGTTCAATCAGGCCGGCCACTAGAGAACCAACCATAATCAAGAAAATGAGACTGGCAATCCGGCGGGGGGTCTTCAAAAAGAGGGGGCCGACCAGGAAAAGTTGATTGGTCAAACGGAAGCAATGTTCAACTTTGTACTGTCCTTTCCACTCTTGCAACAGACAAGCGTCATCCAAGGCGGTGGCTGGCCCCCCTGCTACCAACAGATAAACCCCATCCAACTCGGCATCTTGGCTTATTTGCTGGTGGTCGATTGTGTACAACAATTCCAGGGGAGTTTGGGGGCGGTCAGGATGTTCAAGCACTTTGATTTCAAAGTAGCCTTGGGCGGCACGTTTCTTGAAGGCTTTTTTCTGCACTCGTTGGGCAATGATCTCTGGCGTTTTATAGTCGTATTTGTTAACCAGCCCCTGAATGCGTTGAATTTCTGCCTCAATAACCTTCATCTGGTCAGCCCGACACTTGGCTTCTCGTTGGGCCAGCGCACTGGAGCGGATATACAGATGGCGTACCGGATATTCGTCATCATTTTCAGGGTCGGTCCAGGTGACAGTGTGGCCCACCCCTTGGTAAATTGTTCGCTCCTCCTTCTTTTTGTTGGCCTCCCGTCCGGCCACATACGGCAGTTCTGTCCACCCTTGTCCTTGCTTGAGCAATTCCTGCAATGTTTGGCGATGATGGTTTTGCATCGTTGTCGGCCCAATGTACCCGACCCCCAACCGCAACCAGGCCAGTTGATTATCTGCTGTCGGCATCTTGCGGTCACCCAACACAATGATCTCCTCCAACGGCAACATTGTTGCCAATTGGGCGTGTTGGCTGAAGGCTTCAAACTGCGGTACGTAGTTCGGACTGTCTCCTTCACCACCACTGAGCGTATCGAACCAGATTGGCAAGCCCCCGTCTCCCGTCGCCAAGGCAAACAGTTTCAGTTGCTGCACCCATTCTCCTTGCGGATTGTAGCCTGGTTCCAGGCGTGGCACTCCTTTATCCGCCTCTGCTTGCTGTGCAAACAAACCCGCAAACTTGATCGGGGCTGTGTCCGCATGCAACCGCCTCATATCAACTTCATATTGCCGGCTGGCCCGACCTACCATCTCTCCCCAGATCACCGCCCGCTGGTCATAGATGCTGTCCAACATCCGTCCCACCCGGTCATCGTTCAGTTTCCCCTCCTCCGCCAACTCCTCATACAAGGCTACCGAATCGTACCTTTCCGCCCAATCTACCATATCGTAGATCGCCCGCGGTTCCGTCAACCGACACTGCACTACCATCTCCGCTACCACCCCATGTCCCATCTCCGCCTGTTCCCCCACCGGACACAATCTATCCACTATCTCTGCCAGACCCAAATTTCTCAGAAAGGGGGTCGTCAACACCAATGGCCCTACTGTTCGTGTTTCAAATTCAACTTCATCCAAGATTTCGATCATTGGGTCACCTCGCTATCAGCTTTTATACCTCAATCTTACCATACTTCAACCCTATCAGAGAAGTACGGAATGCAAGTCAATAAGACAGTTGACGGCTGACCGCCGTTAAATTCCTACAAGTTCCCCCCAGTTCCTTGCTTAAAAGTCCCAACCCAGTTGCGGTTGGGGTAAGCGTAAAATGCCATCTAAGGCTTGCAATAATTCAGGGGGGCCAGTCAACTCATCGGTAATGGATAGGCCCGTAGCATTTAAAACACCAATCCAAAGACGGGTAAAGGCTCCCACAGAGGCAGTTAAAGTGGGCAAGCCATCATCATGCCCCATTTCTGCCCCAGACTCAGGCCCCAGCGTGACAATATAGCTCCCCCCAATACCGTGCCAGGGCGCATCTGCGGATAGGTATTTTTCAATGGGGTCGCTCAACTTTAGGTTGAATTGTACCCCTGCGCCTAATAAGTGCGTTTTGGCCAGGGCTTTTGGTATGTCACATAAGCGTAACTG
>JAAETJ010001038.1 GCA_024228495.1 bacterium
AAGGTGTCGTCTACCAAGCGTTATCTGGCTGGCGGCGATGATATTTTTTCAACCGATCTCCCCACGCCAGCAGGCGATGAATGGTTTTCCAACCGTGGTGGTGTTCGCGGTATGAAGGTTAATGCGGAGCCTCTGGCTTCGGGCCACGCTGGCACATATTTCGGTATATACGATAAAACGATTTTCTGGGATGAATGTATGTTGGCTTCAGACCTGCCGTGTGAGAACGATCGAAAAGCAACCACCATTGCCAGCGCCAGAGTAGTGGTGGCCATGGATGGTGCTGGAAGTTGTACCTGGAAGGAGTACAAGCAGTTGGCAACCTTGCATCTGCTGCACAATGATTATACAGGGGCCTATCATTCAACCGAAAAGGAGTTGCTCGATCGTAGCTGTACCTATGCTCTGGCTGCGCCAGGCTCCAGAAAAGTAATTTTTACCCTAGGTGGCAACAATAGATCTGCATTCATAAGTGATGACGGAAATACCATACTGTTTCACGGGGGATTTGCGACAGATACTGCGCTGAATGATGCAACCAATAATCCAGATGCTGCGGATTATTGGCTGGACTGGATGACCTATATAGCGAAAAAAGCGGGCATGGTTGCGGGCATAGCGATCAAGTATGATGGTCAGGCCTCTGACGCGATTATCGCTAAATGGTTCGATGTTGATAGTACGAAAGACGACTTCAACGGCGACAGCAAATCCGACATCCTTATCCGTCATACCAGTGGCCAGCTCTATATGTATGAGATGGATGGCAATGTCCGTGCTGGCAAGAATGTAGGCGGGCTGAGTACTGTCTGGTCAGTGGAAGGCATAAGTGATTTTGGGGGAGACGGCAAGGCTGATATCTTGATCCGCCATACCAGTGGTCACCTCTATATGTATGAGATGGATGGCAATATCCGCA
>JAAETJ010001039.1 GCA_024228495.1 bacterium
GTATCGATTTCATCGCTGATCTGATCTCTGCCGAGCAGGACCTGGGCTGGGGCGTCGAGATGATGGCACGTTTGCAGATCATGTTACCGCCGAACCCTGAGAAGATGGAAGAACTGGCCTCTCGTCTGAAATTTTCAGGACTTGAAAAGAAACGTTTGCTGGAATGGGCGAAAGCCGAACTGCCAAATTCCGCTATCAGCAAAGCTGATCTGGGAAAAATTCTCTACCGAGATGGCAGACAAGCAATCCATGACCGTATCCGCAACGAAATTGTCCGCCAGCGGCATATTGCCCGTGACAATGATGAAGCGCTGGTCAAAGCGGAAACGTTCGCCAACCTGCTTGACTGGACATCGAACTGGCAGCGCCCGGTGTTTCCACTGAAAGGGCGCGATTTGCGCAAAGCCGGTATGGATGGCGGCCCACAGATGGGGGAGGAATTAAAGCGGCTTGAAGATGAATGGGTGGACAGCGGTTTTTTGAAGAGCCGGGAGGAGTTGCTGGCGGGGTTGCGGGTTTAGAGGGGCGGGCAGGTGGTGGCAGGTTTGGACGATCACACAAGTTGTAAAACACACGACTTGATCTGACATTTCTGCGCATACTGCGCTAAACCAAGGAGTGTCGAATCATGACAAGCATACAAGAGAAGATCATCAAACCGAAACTGGGCCTGTTGGAACTGGCCAAACAGCTTGGCAGCGTCAGCCAGGCTTGCAACGTGATGGGTTATTCACGCGACAGTTTTTATCGCTTCAAGGAGCTTTATGAAAACGGCAGTGAACAGGCGTTGATGGACATATCGCGTAAGAAGCCAATCCTCAAGAATCGGGTTCCGGAACATGTTGAGAAAGCGGTGGTAGATCTGGCCATCGAGAACCCGGCCCTTGGCCAGAAACGGGCTTCATGGGAACTGCAAC
>JAAETJ010001040.1 GCA_024228495.1 bacterium
GGTGGAATTATTCCAAACGATCCTGCTCTTTTGGAATTTGACATGGAACAGCGATCATTGATCGAGCTTCCTGACGACTCTACTTCAGTTACAGCCGTCCATAAACTGATGGAAGAGTACTGCCCCAACTAAAAATTATTTGATGAGCAATGGCTTTATAAGCCAGAATGGTGTTAAAAGTTTTGCAGTGATGGCAGGTGGTTGGAAGAGTGCTAAGAGAAGAGGTAACCATTAGGTAACTTTTTAGCGGGACAAGTAGGGAAGAATAAGGTACAAAAAAAATAGTTAAATACGCGCCAATAGCTCAGCTGGATAGAGCAACGGCCTTCAATTGGAGTGCCTTGGGGGAAACCTCAAGAGTAGAACCAGCCAAATTCGGGGAAACCTTCACTGCTCAAAAGCAGAATGGCAATCCCGAGCCAAGCCCACCAGAAATGATGGGAAGGTGTAGAGACTAGACGGTTGGCATCTAAGTTCAGCAATTCGCTGAATACGATGAAGGGATAGTCCAGACCACGAACTTGCAATCAGGCAAGGTGGGGAAATCCGAAGTGGTAAGCTAAGCCGTAGGTCCCAGGTTCGAATCCTGGTTGGCGTACCATATATAGTAAAAAGCCACCTTCAGAAATGAGGGTGGCTTTTTACTTTTATGCAAAAGGCATGACCCGTGTCCTTCGCAAAAATTAACACGTGGCAAATATGTCGTAACACATCATACTCTGTGCAGTGATTGAATACAATTCTCCAGATTCAGGTTTTAAAACAGACGATTTCAAGGCGAACTCTTTGATTGAGACCGTTTTCGGGCACAGATCAGCAAAGATCGGTTGATGCTTTTGATATCAGAACGATTTGAGTTTTCAGGCCGCTTTTTTCCACTCATATCGATGATGCAGTCCTGTCCTTCGCAATTATTCGTACTTTCGGAAAATATTGACAAATTTGAACACGCCTGCCAAGCTGCGGTCATGATAAAAATGCTTGGAAATCTTCTTTTATTCATTTGGTTGAGATTCAGGATCACCTCGTATCTCGCTGCCGAGAACCTGGTGCTTCGCCAACAGCTGGTTGTGATGAAACGGACGAACCAGGCGGCCGAAGATTCGAATGGCGGATCGACTTTTCTGGGTTCTGCTTTCCCGAATCTGGAGCCCTTGGCGTAAATCTCTGGTCATTGTCAACCCGGATACTGTTGTCCGCTGGCACCGAAAGGGTTTCAAGCTCTTCTGGAAACTCAAATCCAAAAGACCGGGAAGGCCTCGAGTCAGTCATGAGATCCGTGGTCTGGTCAAGAGAATGGCTGCAACCAACCCGAGCTGGGGTGCGCCCAGGATTCATGGAGAGCTGCTCCGGCTGGGATTTGAAGTTTCGGAGAGAACTATCTCGAGCCTGATGCCCCGGCGCCCACGGAATACAAAGCCGTCTCAGACCTGGCGGACTTTCCTGAAAAATCATGCGGGCAAGTGTTCTATTGACTTTTTCACTGTCCCGACAGCCACTTTCAATATCTTATTCGTTCTGGTGATTCTACGCCACAGCCGCCGTAATGTGGTCCATTTCAATGTGACCTCAAATCCGAGTGGGCAATGGACAGCCCAGCAGGTCGTGGAGGCTTTCCCCTGGGATACGGCGCCAAAGTATCTGCTGCGGGACCGAGACTCGATCTATAGCATTTTCTTCCGCAATCGAGTGAACAGCATGGGCATCAAAGAGGTGGTCTCGGCCCCGCAAAGTCCCTGGCAAAATCCATTTGTCGAGCGAATGATAGGCTCGATCAGGCGAGAGTGCACAGACCATGTCATCATCTTGAACGAAGCTCACCTAACAAGCGTCCTTCGTTCGTATTTCCAATATTATCATAATGCTAGAACACACCTGAGCCTTGAAAAGGGCACGCCAGGCGGTCGGCCGGTACAATCCAGACCTGCCGGCAAGTGCAAGATTATCGCTTTGCCGCGGGTCGGTGGGCTGCATCTTCGATATTAGTGGAAGAAAGCCGCCTGAAAAACTAAAGAGCTCTGCTCTTACAATCACCGGATGATCCGTGTTGATCTGTGCCCGGAATCGATCCCGATCAATGGGTTTGCCTTGAAATCGCCTGGTTCGAATTAAC
>JAAETJ010001041.1 GCA_024228495.1 bacterium
CTCTGACACAGCAGTGGTGACCATTGATATCGCCGCCAAAAAGAAGAAGAAAAAAAAGAAAAAGAAGACCAAGCCTGATCCAGATGATCGCGGCGGTGGTCGTGGGGGAGGTGGTCCAGGTGGCCCCGCCAGTAATTTTGCGGCTAACTGCCGTGCTACGGCCGAGAAGTATAGTGAACTACCGCCTGATGTTATCGCGGCCAAGTTTGGTGCTGACAAGGCGGTGGCAACCAAGTATGGAGAGGCCAGAGCAGAGTTAATACCGAAAGATCGATCAATTGAATCGACCCAGCGGGCCCAGATGCAGGTGGAGAGTCTGCTGGCCAATGGTGGTGATGAGTTGGAGCTTGATCTGGCGCAAGCTGAGTATCGCAAGTCTGTGGCAATAGAGCGTGGTGTAGTTGATGCGACGGTGCAGCCACCCATTCAGACATTTAGGAAACTTGTCAGTTCATCTCGGGTGGCTCAAGGGGCGCTCCCCGTACATCCACTGTTAGAAACCAAAGATGGCGTATCCGCCGCACACCTCTATCAGAAAATTCAACAACCCAAGCTTCAGCGAGAGGTGGTTCAATTTGCCTCACGTTTGAAGAGTGTAAAGCGTGATGAACCTTTGACCGACAAATTGGAATCTCAGGCGGTCGAACTCTACAAATCACTAACGGCTAACTACGATCTCAAAGCGGTTTCAAAAGCAAAATCTCAATGGCAGATGCAGTCGCGAGTTCAGCCGGCCAAACCCGCAGTTGATGTGATGCAGGCACTTGATCAAGTACGTCTACAATCATTGAAGTCCATAAAGTACGTGACCGATGAGAAGGGCGTTAGAGCTGCTGTTAAGCAAGTCAACCTACGTGTTGAAGCGCCTGCCAAAAAAAGCAAACAAAAACCGGTCAAGCTCAAGGTGCCGGCCCTTGGTGAAGTTCGTTTTAGCCGGGATGATCGAGAGCATGCCACGCAATTTGTGAGAAAACTAGCAAAAGCGATGCCGTTACTGAAACAACTCAAGAAGGGCTCGGTATCCGCCAAAAAGAGTTTGGCTAAACAGTATGTTGAACATGCTGCAGCCCAGACGTTTTACTCAGAAGTGGTAGGAAAAGAGCGACTGTTAGCCCAACGGGAAATTATGGAA
>JAAETJ010001042.1 GCA_024228495.1 bacterium
CAATTGCCACGATTTCTTCTGACATATCCGCTAAACCGGACAAGATTTCCTTACCATCTTTATCACAGCAGCCGATTATGCCGGAGCAGCCGCCCGGTGAGGCGCAGCAACAAGTCAGATTAGATCTGCTTGAAGCCGAAGCCCTGGACAGTAGCAAAACATCCTCTCTGAATTCGGTTCAAACAGATATCTCAGCGCAACGATTACAGCAAGAGCTGAAAAAAAGCCTGTCAGAGATGTTGTATATTAAACAAAAAGAGATTGATCCGGATGAACAGTTTATTGATATGGGCATGGACTCAATTATCGGCGTGGAGTGGATTCGGGCGCTGAATGAACAGTACGGGATTTCAATTGCCGTAACCAAAATCTATGATTATCCAAACATCAGCAAATTGGCCGTTTTTTTAGAAAAAGAACTGTCTAAACACAGGCAGGTACATCCTGAACAGAGCAAAAAAGAGAGAGCAGGCAAAAGCGAGGCAGCGTCTACGGTGCAATCAGTACCGCGGCATTCAGCGGTGTTATCACACAAGAGCAATAAAACTCTTTTTGATGATACGGATTCCTCTATTGCCGTGATCGGCATCTCAGGTCAATTCCCAGAGGCAAACACGTTGGCTCAATTTTGGGACAACCTCGCGCATGGCAAAGATTGTATTTCAGAAATTCCGGATACACGCTGGTCAATCTCCGAATATTATCATCCTGACCCGCATATCTCAGGAAAAACGTATTCCAAATGGATGGGAGTGTTGGAGAATGCAGACCGCTTTGATCCGCTCTTTTTCAATATTTCACCGGCTGAAGCGCAATTGATGGATCCGCAGCAGAGACTCTTTTTAGAAAATTGTTGGGCATGTATCGAAGATGCCGGATTGAACCCCGCATTGCTGTCTGAAAGCCTTTGCGGTGTCTTTGTAGGATGCGGAAGCGGTGATTACGGACAATCCATGAGTGCGCAGAGATTAAATGCCCAGGGACTTGTGGGAGGCTCAACGTCGATATTAAGCGCGCGCATTTCATATTTTTTAGATTTACAAGGCCCCTGCATGGCGATTGACACGGCCTGTTCCTCCTCTTTGGTTGCCATGGCGCAGGCCTGTGATAGTTTGCTCTTCCAACGCAGCAATCTGGCGTTAGCCGGCGGAGTGTGCGTGTTAACAGGACCTTCCATGCACATCATGACCTCCAAAGCCGGCATGTTATCCAAAGATGGTCGCTGTTTCACCTTTGATGGACGCGCCAACGGATTTGTTCCCGGCGAAGGCGTGGGTGTGATGTTATTAAAACGGCTCTCTGACGCTGTGCGCGAGCATGACCATATTTATGGCGTCATTCGCGGCTGGGGTATTAATCAAGATGGACGGACGAACGGCATTACCGCTCCCAGTGTAAACTCACAAATTGCTTTAGAAAAAAGGGTCTATCAGCGTTTTGGCATTCACCCCGAAACAATTTCCCTTGTAGAAGCCCATGG
>JAAETJ010001043.1 GCA_024228495.1 bacterium
GCTGCTTGATGCGGCAGGGTATTGTCCATTCGTAGAGCCAGGATTTGTTCAAAAAACACCCATTCACAAGGCATTCCATGCTTACTGTTGGTACCGGCAGGCATAATTGGCTTGATCGAGTGTATTTTTCAAAAGATTTACTGGTTTTTTGGACTGGTTGATACTTCTTGATTATGTGGAAAAGGGTGTTTATCTTACTTATACTCTAAAAGTAGCCAAATGAAAGGGGCGTTAATCATTCTTGTACTCTTGGGAGGAATAGTATGTGGCGAATTGTAGGGACATTTATGACTGGGGTCATGTTTCTTGCCTATGGTCTTGGCACGACTGCTGTTCATGCAGAGATTGCGTTTGAAGATCCTGTGGAATACCCGGTTGAAGGGCAGCCGGGTTCTTTGGCCACAGCAGATTTTGATGGGATCAACGGACCAGACCTGGTCACGGGTACTGCCGCTGCTACGGTAGTAGCCTTTTTGCTTAACAATGGCGATGGGACATTTCGACCGGACGGCGCTGTGGCGGTACCGTCAGGATTGCCACAGGTCTTTGCTATGGATTTCGATGGTATCAACGGACCAGACGTAGCCACAGGGAATTTCAGAACCCGGAACGTCTCTGTATTACTTAACAATGGCAACGCGACCTTTGCACCACCTGTGACATATCCAGTTGGAACACTTCCTTCTCTGGTCGGGCGTATAGCGGGCGCTGATTTCGATGGTGTCAATGGCCCTGATATTGCCGTGCATAACACAAGCTTTGATAACCTCGACGCAAATAGCGTTTCCGTGCTGTTCAATAATGGTGACGGGACGTTTTCGGCAGCGGTGAACTATCCTCTGGGTATATTGGGGCCACACGACATTGCAGCGGCGGATCTCGATGGTCTCAATGGCCCCGACC
>JAAETJ010001044.1 GCA_024228495.1 bacterium
CCCCGCGCCACTTTCCCCATAATGTAACGGTCGCTCAAGGCATATAACCCGCGGTTTCGTCCCTTGGGGGTTTTCGAACGCCGACCTGATAGGCTGGCGCAGAACGAGAGCTTGCCCAATCGGCATCCGAAAACCTGAACAGAGAACAGAAGCGGACATCCCAACCATCTGCTCAGTTAAACACGGTTAGTCGAGCAGGGCATTCAAGTGAGCAACCACACTACGCGCCAGGGCACCGTGCTCATAACCTCCTTCAAGCATGGAAACGATCCGGCCTTGCGCGTGTTTGGTGGCAATTGAAACCAGTTCGCTGGTTATCCAGCCATAGTCCGCTTCAATCAGGTTGACGTGAGACATGTCGTCAAGAACATGGGCATCAAAACCGGCAGATATAAATATTAGTTGAGGGCGAAATTCGTTGAGGGCCGGAAACCAGTGCTCCTCAATAGCCTGACGGAATTCCGGGCCTTTGGTACCAGCTTTAAGCGGCACATCCACCAGGTTGCGGGTATCGGAATCGTGTCCAGTGTGAGGATAAAACGGGTGTTGAAAACTCGAACAGAACAAGACCCGCTCGTCGCCGGCAAACATGTTTTCGGTGCCATTGCCGTGATGAACATCAAAGTCGAGTATGGCGATACGCTCCAAGCCATGATCAAAAAGGGCGTGGGCTGCAGCGATAGCAATATTGTTGAACAGGCAAAAGCCCATTGCTCTGTCATGTTCGGCATGATGTCCGGGCGGGCGAATGGAGCAAAAGACAGGGTTGGCTTTGCCACTCATGACAAGATCTGTGCCAAGGATGCCCGCGCCCGCAGATCGCAGCGCGGCTTGCAGTGTTCCAGGAGACATAACGGTATCCCCATCAATATCGACAAATCCCACCTTTGGTGCCATTTTATGGATGCGTTCTATATAGGATTGGTCATGAACACGTAATAACTGATCCTTGGTCGCCAGAGGCGCGTCATAGTGCAAAAGAACATATTCCAGCCCCGACATGATAGTCTGATTATTGATCGCATGAAGCCGATCAGCATCTTCTGGGTGGTTGGGGCCATTGTCATGCAACAGGCAATCCGAATGTGAAATAACAGCGAGCATAAGTCCTTACAATTTATTGGTCGGCATTGGATCAAATTCTGCGATTCACCAGAAAAAGGTCGCGATCTTCTTTCGAACGTTTGTTCGTAAAACCAAGTTCGTCCATCAGCCGTAGCATGTTATGATTGTCGGCAAGAACAGAACCTTCAATCATGGTCAACCCGTGATCCCGTGCGGCATCCATCAGCACCTTCATGAGCCGTGTTCCAATGCCTTCGTGCTGGCGATTATCAGAGACAACGATGGCAAATTCGCAACTTGTTTCATCTGGGTTGATCACATAGCGCGCCACTCCCAGCTGGACGTGCTTGTCCGCATCATTATCCTTTTCATGGGCGACGGCAACAAAAGCCATTTCGTGGCTGTAATCAATCTGTGTGAATCGAACAAGCGCTGCTGGAGTGAGTTCATTCATAGCATGCATGAAGCGAAATTTCTTTGATTCAAATGAAAGGTCCCGGACGAATGCCTGCTCGCTTTGGGCATCTTCCGGACGGATCGGCCTGATCGTCAACGGTGTCCCATCGGCGAGAATTTCATTTTGCACGAGATGGCGGGGATAGGGTGAAATCGCCATATGGTCGTATCGACCAACACTGGCAGAGGGTCGGCTCACTTTAATGCGGGCATCAACCGCGATCACGCCGTCAGGTCCGGCGAAAAGTGGATTTATATCAAGCTCTTCAATTTCGGGAATTTCGCAAACGAGATCTGAAATGCGCAGCAGCACATTGATCACCGGCGTTCGCTCAACCGCCGGCCGGTCACGGAACGCGTCGAGAAGATGCGAAACCCGAGTTCGGTTGATAAGACGATCAGCCAAAACAGCATTGAGCGGTGGGAGCGAAACAGCGCTATCACTTAAAATCTCGACCATTGTGCCACCAGCTCCAAACAGGATGACCGGGCCAAATACCGGATCACGGCTGACGCCAACAACCAGCTCACGGGCCTCTTCCACATTTGCCATTGCTTCGACTGTTACGCCAAGGATCTCGGCATCAGGTTGCGCGGCCTTGGCATTGTCGGTAATTTCGTGGAAGACTGCCGCAATATCTGCGGCCCCCATAATGTTGCGCCGCACGCCGCCAGCATCCGTTTTATGCGTGATTTGCGGTGAGTTAATCTTCATGGCAATTGGAAAATCAACGGTTTCAGCCGCAATAAGCGCCTTTGCCGGGCTATTGGCTTCCAGAGTGGTGTTGATGGGAATGCGAAAGGCGTGCAGCACGGCTTTTGACTCAATGGTAGACAGCATGGTCCGGTCTTCCGACAATACGGCCTGTATGATCATTCGCGCGCCCTCCACATCCGGGGTCTCCAGGTCGGAAAGAGGTCCGGGCATCTCAAGCAGCAGGCGACCATTCCGCTCGTGCCTGACGAGATAGGAAAAAGCTTCAACGGCGCGTTCAGGTGTCAAAAAGTTGGGAATGCCGCTCTCGGCGAGGATTTTGCGCGCTTTGGCGACAGAGCTTTCCCCCATCCAGCACGCAAGGACTGGCTTGGTCGAACCTTCAGGTATGGCTTTTTTGATCGCCCGCGCAGTTTCCTCTGCATCTGTCATTGCCTGCGGGGTCAGCATCACCAGTAACCCGTCGAAATTGGGATCTTTAACGCAGATCTTGACTGCCGCCTCGAAGCGTTCAGGTTGGGCGTCCCCAAGAATGTCGACCGGATTGCTACCAGACCAAAAGGGAGGGAGAATCTCATCTAATGCATTTTTGGTGCTAACTGACGGGGGAGGCAGGTCCAGGCGCAAGTCCTCTGCGCTGTCGGCGGCCAAAACCCCCGCACCTCCGCCATTGGTGATAATGCCAAGTCGCTTCCCCTTGGACCGGGAGTTTGCAGACAGGATTTCAGCGGCGGCAAAAAGCTGTCCGAAAGTTTCGACACGAACGGCGCCAGCTCTCTCCAGTGCAGCATCAAAGACCACATCCGATCCGATCAGCGCGCCGGTATGCGTGTGAGCCGCTTGCGCGCTTTGATTGTGACGCCCTGCTTTCAATACGATAACGGGCTTTAGTCTGGCCGCAATTCGTAGCGCACTGATAAAGGAGCGCGCATCACGGACGCCCTCGACATAGAGAAGAATGGCATTTGTCTTTACATCGGTAGAAAGAAATTTAAGCACGTCCCCAAAATCAATACTGGTGGAATTACCCACTGAAACAAGTGCTGAAAAGCCAAAGTGATGAGGCTCGGCCCAATCCGAAATAGCCGAGCATAACGCCCCTGACTGCGAAACGAGTGCAAGATGGCCTTTGGGGGTGATCGATTTCAAAAAGGTCGCATTCATCGACAGCCATGGCCGTACAAGTCCGACACAATTGGGACCAAGGAACCTGATGCCATACTGCCTTGCGACATCAAGGAGCTCGGCTTCGAGCGCCTTGCTATCATCACTAGTTTCCCCAAATCCGGCAGACAGGATAATCGCATTGCGAATGCCTTTCATGCCGCATTCCCGGAATATATCGACAGTGACCGCGGCTGGTGTCGCGAGAATCGCAAGGTCGATATCTTCTTCCACATCGGCAATTGAGGAATAGCAGCGCTTGTGGTCAATCTCCTGATATTTCGGGTTTATCGGCACAACAGGACCGTCAAATCCGCTGGCCACTAGATTTGCATACACCCTGGAGCCCACGGAAGCACCAGCCTTGCGGGCTCCAAAGACTGCAATCGATTTTGGGTTGAAAAGCGGTTCAAGTTGGCTGGACCCCATAGAACCTGTCCTTTTGGTTGGCAATTTTCTTTTTTGCCGTGCTTTAGATGTTTATTCGGCAGATATAACAACTGTCCGATTTTTTCCAAGACTCTGTTTCGCACGAGTCCCATTCAAATCATAGGGCTATCGGGCCAGATCGGTATATATGCAACTCGATATTAAAGATTTATGTGGAACAACATTCAACAAGTCGACATGATGCAACTAGGCTCAAAACCCACCGAATCAGATAAAATCGACGATATAGTGGCATTTTGAGCCTAAAGGAATATATGATGTTTTCCTCAATCAACACAGATTTGCGTGATGGAACACCGGTTTTGGTGCGCCCGGTGTGCAAAGACGACAAACGCCTGTTGCAGATCGGGTTTGAGCATTTGTCGGAAAAGGGGCGTTTTTTCCGGTTTTTCCGTCCTGTCCACCACCTGAGTGATGAGGAACTTAAGGGCTTCACCGAGGTCGATCAAATCAATCACATCGCCATTGGCGCGATCGATTTGTCCTATGACGAAGATTATCCTATTGGTGTTGCCCGCTGTATAAGGATGTCGAAGCAGCCGGAACAGGCTGAATTCGCCGTAACCGTTGCCGACAGCCATCAAGGCAGGGGGCTTGGCACAATTTTATTGGCTGCAGTGGCCTATGCCGCCTCGGCTCAAAACATATCGGCATTTGTCGCAACGGTCCTTACTGAAAACCACTCGATGATTGATCTGTTTGGGGAGCTTGATGCAACCAGCCGTATTGATGAGCCGGGAGTGTTGGAGTTGAATATTCCCATTTACAAAGACGCGGAAAAATACCCAACGTCAGTTGCAGGGCAGTCAATTCGAAAGCTGTATGAAAAACTGGATTTGGTAAAAACGATCTAAATCTGAAAAGTAGATATGATTTTTTGAAAGTCCATGCGACAAACGGAACAGAGCCGAACTTCCGCACTGGGTCATTTTCACCAGAGGACTAAACCGCTCTCGCGGTAATGGTGCGTGTGGATAGGGTGGAACTTCATTTGCAAGAATTGTGTTTGTTGAAACACTTTCCTTGTAAATCGGAGTATCCCTATGACACAGAAGAAGATTTCCC
>JAAETJ010001045.1 GCA_024228495.1 bacterium
ACGCCCGCCAATACATGGATGTCACCGCAAATGCTCAGAGCGTGATTCAGGACATGCTGAACTATTTCTGGGCACATCCCTGGGGGTTTGCCCACATGGCCCATGCGCGCCACAAAGAAGAGTTTTTGGAGCTGTTTGCAGGCAGGATTTATGAGATTGAACCCGGTGAGGGTTTGCAGAAGATGCGGGCCATTAGAGCCTGTTTATAAACCCCTCAGGCGAGTGCAAGACAAGGCAAAAATCGGCGAAAGAGCGCAGTTTATATGGAATAAATGAGCATCTTGAGCCTATTTTTTAACGCCGGATTGTGCCGCATGAGGGATTTATAAACAGGCTCTTATTGGCGAGGTGCCGCCCGCAACATAACCGGACAAAGCAGAAAGCCAATCATTACACCGGGGGAGACAGTCCCTGCCAACGCGTGCAATGCCGGGTTCTGCGCGGTTGCCAGGCAGGCAAAAGAGGCTGAGCTGGTCAGCGCGGAGACAGTGATTGCCTGGAACGTCAGGTTCATATCACCGCTTCTATTTTCTGCAAAAAAGATCCCGTAATCCACACAAATCGCCGCGGCCAGTAGCAATCCGATCAAATGCAGCATGTTCATGGCACTCCCGGACAGGCCCCAGGCCCCGACGACAACCATTATCGATATTGCGGCCGGAGCAATCACCCGTAGCGCGCGCGGGAAAGAACGGAACCTAACGATCAACAGAACCAGTATCGCAAGCAACCCCCACAACAGCATGGACTGGGCCTTTTCTCTGTATAACTCCAGCAGTTGGGTCGTGCGCTCTTTTTGACTGAAGTAACGGGCGTTGGGGATTCCCTGCAATGCCGCTATGATCTTTTCAGGGCTATGTTTGCCAAGCCAGAGGGTGAC
>JAAETJ010001046.1 GCA_024228495.1 bacterium
CTTCGAGGCGGCAGACACCATCGGCTGGGTTCACAGCCATATCGCCCAAATTCCTGTCCCCCCCCATAAAGTAGAGCCGTCAATCCCGGAAGCTGTCTCTAATATTGTCCTGAAGCTGATGGCCAAAAACGCGGAAGATCGCTATCAAAGCGCCGGTGGAATTATCCGGGATGTGACCGAATGTCTGCGCCAACTGGAGCAAACAGGCCGCATCGAACATTTTGAATTGGGACAGGACGATGTGTCCGAAAAATTCCAGATCCCGCAGCGGCTTTATGGCCGGGAAGCGGAAGTGAGTACCCTCTTGAATGCTTTTGACAAAGCAGCCCAGGGCGAGGTGGAATATTTATTGGTATCGGGCTACGCCGGGGTGGGTAAATCGGCGCTGGTACAGGAAATCCACAAGCCGATTGTGGGCCAAAAAGGGTATTTTATTGACGGCAAGTTTGATCAATTTCAGCGAGATGTACCCTACAGCGCCTTCGTCCAGACCTTTCAGAGCCTGGTCAGGCAATTGCTGACCGAACCGGATGAGCGCCTGGCCGCCTGGAAAAACCGCCTGCTGGCAGCGCTTGGCCCCAATGGACAGATCATCATTGACCTGATCCCTGCCGTGGAAAAGATCATTGGCCCCCAACCTCCCGTGCAGGAATTGGGGCCGACTGAAGCTCAAAACCGCTTTTTCATCACCTTCAAGAACGTTATCCGGGTGTTTGCCCAAAAAGAGCATCCCCTGGTCATTTTTCTGGATGACTTGCAGTGGAGCGACATTCCCACCCTGAAACTGATCGAGTACTTGCTGGAGGCGCCGGACCTGGGATATTTATGCTTGATTGGGGCCTATCGCGATAATGAGGTTGCAGCCGGACATCCTTTACTAAGTTCCCTGGCCGAAATCGAGAAAAACCGGCCCCTGTACCAACTTTTTTTAGAGCCTCTGGCTGAGGATCATGTCAGCC
>JAAETJ010001047.1 GCA_024228495.1 bacterium
CCTATGCGCTGAAAGTGAAGGCAAGGCTCGAGGAAATAACCGAGCGTTTTGACGCCGCTACCGTTGTCTTGGGTCAATTGACTGATGAAGCGCAAAATGCGCGGACGCTAGTTGCAAAACGCAGCACTGGCCTGCGTGAAACAGCTCGATTGCTGAAGAAGGCTCGCGGAGAATATGTCAATAGCAAGCGTCGCGTGATCGTCGAGGATAAAAAGGTAAAAGCAGCAATTGTCGCTATTAATCGCGCTAAAGCGCGCGCGATATTGCCTTTGCGCATATTCATTACCCCGCAGACAAGCGTCGAACGGATTAAAACGGCACAAAGATTACTGGCTGAAATTGGCTATCAGCCAGGAGTAGCGGATGGTAAGATTGGCAAAAATACGCGCGCTGCCATCAATGCCTTTCAGCAGGAAATCGATGTTGAGGTGACCGGAAAGGTTTCCGACAAGTTCTTTAAGGAGCTTCACAATCGGACCGGGCATGCTCAGGCTAAAAGCGGCCATATGTATGTTCGCCAGGGTTTCGTAAAATTGTTTGATGCGCCCGTTGATGTCATCAATCCTGGCAAGGCCCTTGGTACGCATCTATACACTGTCATGCATTTTGAAAAAGGGGCGGGGGTAGCGCAATGGACTGCTGTTACGGTTAAAAATGCCACTCGCAGATATGGCAAGAAACGCAGAGGTAAAAAGGCGCGCAGGCGCACCGTAACGCCGCCTGTAACGGTCAGTGCGCAACAAGCCCTTGATCGCATCAGTCTGCCAGCGACGGTGCGACATCAGCTTTCCATGTTGTTAACTCCTGGGTCTTCAATGGTCATTACTGACAAAGGAATGAGCCGCGAAACCGGCAAGGGAACGGATTTTGTTGTGCTCACCAATTAGATCAGCATAATCAAAATTATTTCGCTGATCGCGCGCAAAGTGAGCGGTGCGAATTCAGCTCCCGCAAGAAACATTGAC
>JAAETJ010001048.1 GCA_024228495.1 bacterium
AAAAAGCGTCTTGTCATGATTGCCGGTGTAAGGGAAAATTCACTTCTTGTTGTTGAAGGGTTGAAGACCGGTGAACGAGTGGCCGTTGCCGGAGTATCTTTTCTGCGAGACGGCCAGCGGGTAAAACTTCTGCCTGATAACAAGTAGGTTACGCGCATGGATTTTCTGACCAGATTTGGAATTGAAAAAAACCGGCTGACATTGCTGGTGATGATCGGGGTGCTGATTCAAGGAATGATCACCTATTATACGTTACCCAAGCGCGAAGATCCCGCCATCACCATTCGAACTGCGGTTGTCACTGCTCAATTCGCCGGCATGTCGCCTGAGCGTATTGAAGAACTTATTGTTGACCCGGTCGAACGCGCCGCACGCGAGATCGGTGAGATTGAAGACATCAATGTTCTGATCTCAACCGGCTACACAAAAATTAATCTCACACTCTATGACAGTATCCCGACACAGGATATTGACCGGATTTATCAGGACATTCGCAATAAAATGGCTGATATCCAAAAGGATCTACCGAAAGGTACTGTTGGACCCAATGTGAATACAAATTTCGGCGATGTTGCGATTGCAACAATTGCGGTAACGGGTGAAGGGTTCTCATATCGCGAGATAAAAGACTCTGCCGATGACCTGCGCGAAGATCTCTATAAACTGGATGGTATCTCAAAAGTTTCGATTTTCGGTGCCCAGGAGGAGCGTATATGGCTTGAGATAGACTCTCGTAAACTGGCAACTGTGGGCGTGCAGATTAATCAGGTACTCAAGGACTTGAGGGCGCAGAACGTTATCTTGCCAGCTGGAGAACTGGATTTTGACGGCACAACGCTTATCATGGAAGCCAACGGTGATCTGGGCTCTGTCGAGGCTATTGGCGATGTGTTGACCAGGGTGAAGGGACTGGCCGGATTCGTGCGCTTGCGCGACTTGATGAATGTGCGTCGGGGTTATATGGAACCACGTTCAAAACCGGTCTATTTTGATGGTGAACCGGCTGTAGTGCTGGGCGTTGAAATGTCGGACAGTCAGGACATCCAGAAAATCGGAAAACTTCTGGAGAGCCGAGTGGCGGCATTTGAACAAAGTCAGCCGATTGGAATTTCCTATCGCTTCTCTACCAAGCAGGAAGTTGCGGTAACCGCTTCCATCATCAGCGCTCTGATCAATGTCGGGCAGACATTTGCGGTTGTTGTGCTGGTGATGTTGTTGTTCTTAGGCCTGCG
>JAAETJ010001049.1 GCA_024228495.1 bacterium
AATTACAGTAACCGAATTAATTTCAACGAAGATAAGTGAAAAATGGTAGAAAATCAGTTAATTCGGTTACTGTCACCCTAATTGTAGCAGCCAGAAAAACGTTTGCCAATTATAGCAATCGTTAATTCATAGGGCTACTCACTGGAAAAAAACTCAACCTTGACGACTGAAGCTATTGCTTGGAATGAGCAGCAGTGCAAACCATATGAGTGAGCTGAAACCCTTTGAGGCAATTTTCGAAGCGTCAAGGGAGACAAATTCTGAAATGGCAAGGGGTAATAAAATCGATACGATAACAATCGCCAGAAGTGTTCGGCCTGCGGGCAGTCCGATGTCGCGAATGCGTTTACCCATAAGATTTAAATGTACGAAGAAAAGAACCAGTCCAATCAGAACTGCAGCGATGACAGCCAAGATACCAAATCGTTCTGTCAGCATTTTTTGGGCCGCCTGAAGATCTCCTCCGACAATCGCTTCAGCGCCAGCAATGACCAAGACAGACCCAAGAGCTATGGCGATAAAGGCGACCCCAAAAAGTACCAAATATCCAAGATAGGGCAAACGTTGTAAACGACCTGTTTCACGTTCTCCAAAAAAAACATCAAGCATTGAATTCTTCCTTATTTTTTAAATTGATAACCCATTCTTTACTCGAAAACTTATTTCACACATGTGGGATTGGATGTGTCAATAAATAAGCTAATATATGCCTACTTCTCATCTTTGTGTCAGAATGACGAAACCATTTCCAGTGCGCGTTTTCCCTGCAAGAGACTGATCGGTAATCGTAAAAGTAGCTCCGGGATGCAGTAGATGGACGATTTTTCTGGAAATGTCAGCTGACATTTGAATCCTTTTAACGACACGTGCCGGGTGTTGATCAGCCTTGCCCTGGCCCCCGAGCCGGATCCCAGACCAGTGAATCTTCGTGCCGTCGGGATTAATACCTGTGAGCGTATAAAGATGGGTTCCAAGCGGCTCTTCCGGGTTCTTTATAGTAATAGATGTTTGAAGAAGTTTTTTATCGCCATTCCAGACCTGAAGACTGCGATCCTTGCTGCTGACGAGAATTGAAATATGCGGTTGTAACAAGCCCATGAAAGTTGAGGGTGTGCCAACGTTGGACGAGGGCTGTTCATCCGTTTTGACGCTGGTTTTCCAGGCCCGATATTTGGGATGAGGCAGCTTTTTCTTTTTCAGCTTTGCAATGGCTTCTCGGGCTTCTTCTTTTGCCAATTGCGGGAGAAATGGTCCTGGATGGTTGATCGCGCCGGGGGCAGAGTGTTCATCCTCGATGATAACTGCTGTGCCTATGTGGGTGATGCCAAACAGCAGCTTTGAAAATTTGAGCGATAGGTGAATGCAACCATGGGATTCAGGATATCCCGGCAGTCCGCCAGCATGAAGCGCCACACCGGACCATGTTAGGCGCTCGGTATAGGGCATGGAGGCATTGTTATATTTGCTTGAGTGATGATGCACATCCCTTTGCAGAATCGTGAAGACACCCGTTGGTGTTTCATAGCCGGGCTTTCCGGTTGAAACAGGCGAAGTGCCAATACGTATGCCGCCGCGATAGACAAAAACGCGCTGCTCGGTCAGTGAAACAATAATGACAACAGGACCGGTTGGCGAAAGCTCAGGATGCCACTCAAATGGCCCTTGCTTCTCGGAGAAACCGATGGAGGGAGAAGTTGCTGATAAAAAGAGCAGGGAACATACCAAAAAAATACGGGTAATATTCCAACGTAAAGAAAACATTTTAGCCTACTTTTTCCAGTAAAATAAACCTTGCTGGTGAGCTCATTTTACTCAAAATGAAATTAAATGACCAAGCTGCCTCTTAAGGGGCTAACAGGTGCCCCTCAAGAAGTTTCACCAACCGCATCAGTTATATTTGAACTTTACAATACGGTGATTTTTTACAACGCATCGTACACGGCTGGTCTTTTTACCAAATTCGTAGACACCAGTGATTGCAGCAACAACCAGGGTTTTGCCATTGCCACGGGATTCAACCCTGCGTACATGTTTTAAACGTGCATAAAGACCGCCGGGTGAGCGGCTTACAATCTTGTTTGCATGATGCATGCAGGTGCCGACAGCGTTTTCATCGCGGCCTATACGCGGATGAGGTCTGTAGTCATCACGGCCCCTGTGGTGGTCGGCCATGGCAGCTCCCAGAATGCCGATCGCGATGGCTCCAGCGATCGCCTTGGCAGCGTCATCACTTCTTTTGCTAGCCATGGCGCCGGTACTAGCGATGCTCCAGGCAAGGGTTGCTGCAAGTGCCAGGGCGGAAATTTTTTCATGATCATTTCGATATTACTTCTTTGGTTTGTGAAGGCCTTGAATTTTTTGATGGTATGGTTATGGCCGATCATCCTCCCGGGTCTATAATCCCGGGGGTGTTCTGGACCATTGATAACCGGATCGTCCAAGCTGATAGCCTCGACCAAACAAGGCATTCATGTAAGGCTTGTCGAAAATATCCTTGCTTTGCGGTTTGAATGTCTCTGGTATCGAAGCAAGATTGTAGCGAATATTGTTACGTTTTGCAATGACATAAAGCTTGTACAGATCTCCAGATGCTTGACTTTTGATTATTGTAGCTAGTGATCGTTCCGTTATTGACAATGCGTTGGCGTCTGTTGTCTGCCTCTCAGGAGTGAGCTTGCCATTACGAATAATGTAAAGATGTCGCGTTCTTTTAATACCGTATTTTCTGTCAAATTTTTTCAGCAAAAACTGAGTTGGAAACAGGAAAACCTGATTGGAAATTCCTCCATCAACGTGCATCTCTTCGTACAGAACATTCTCTGCTCGCACCTTCAGATGAACTGATGGAAAAACACCTGGAATAGACGCGGATGCAAGCATTATACGCCGGAATAGATCCAGCGCCTGTGCTCCCCCGTGTTGTGCGATGGCTCCCATGTCCCAGATAACCGGTCGCTGTGCGTCAAGATTTGTTGTTCCAATAAGCAAACGCCGCCCTTTTTGATGTTCTGTTGCTACAGCTTTGAGAAAGGGGGCATTAATATAGTGGGCGATCAATTTCGCTAGCGGATGATTGTCTTTGATCGCTTCTGCACCGAATAGTCCGGCGAGTAACTGGCTCTTCACCAGGTCTTCCGATGAGTAGTGTGTATAGACCTCCTTCAGCTTGCTATCGTAGGACGGACCGAGAAAGGCAAAGGGTGCGATAAGAGCACCGGTACTGATCCCTGTGACGACCTCAAATTCTGGCCTGGTTCCGGCATCACTCCAGCCATTAAGCAACCCGGCCCCAAATGCTCCATCATTGCCGCCACCTGAAATGGCAAGATAATGGGCGGCGGGCAATCTTTTACGAGCGTTTTTAACTGAATAGTACGCTTTTGTCTGCGCAATTTTAGTCGCCATAATCTTCGGCAGAGTTTTCGGCAATACATCACCCCAGATGCGAACATGGGGCATACTCGTAATATACGCCCGATCAGTTAGGCTGACTGGAACAGCAAGTCTATTCACCCCAGAGGTACACCCCTGGAGGGAAAGTATTAAGAAAAATATAGCAACAAATTTCGACATTTCAGCAATTCAATCCAAGCCACCATAATAGACGCATACAAAGACATCTATTGACAAGCTTACTGCCCGGGCACGTTCATAACAAGGCCAGCTTTGATCTGGTCTATTCGACGAACTCTCGGGTTGGGAATTACGGTGACAGTAACCGTAATTCGTATGTTTGTTCAATTGTTTTTACCATAATTCTCACCAATGAAAAACCTCCGGCTCTGCCGGAGGACCCCTGATGTTTTATTAATATCAAGTGGTGTTCATTCCAAAATACCGCAAAAAAACGCTGTTTGGATATATCCGCAAGGATTTACAGGCGGGATTTCACCGGCTGGCAAGACAGAAGGGATACGCGATAGAGAAGGGGAAGTTGATGTCTGATCATGTCCATATGCTGAATGCTGATTTCGATCCCTCCCAAGGAAGCAGTTGCGAGAATGATTGGCTTTATGAAGGGCAAAAGCTCAATCTGGGTGGCGCAGAATATAGCCAACAGGCAGACAGATTTTGCAGGGCATAAATTCTGGGCACGGGGCTATTTCGTATCCACATTAGGGGCCAACGAAGATGATGTTCGAAAATATATTCAGAACCAGGAAAAAGAAGACAAGAGGCTCGATAATCTGAACCAGTTTGACAGGTAAAGTTCCCACCCATGCCTTTTAAAAAAAACAAATGTACGACGACAATCATCAAGCGGCGTTTGCCTTAGCCTTGCCTTGTTTCGACCGCATATGTGGAAGAAATCTATCGGCTAAACCAGTATACACGGAACGGTGGAGATATTTTTTGAGGGAAGTAAAGAGCTTCGTATCCGGGAGACCAACAAAGACAATTCTACAAGAAACTGGCAGCTTGATCAAAAAATACAATATGAGGATGCCGTAAACAAATGAAGAAATGGTCACAAACCATCGCGCAAACGTTGTGGATCCTAGTTCTTGGCCTGGGTATGTCCACCAGCGCTACTCTGGCCGGCAAGGTCAATATCACAAAAGACCTTCCCTTTGTCGATATAAAGGTCAAAGGCAAGAATTACCGAATCGAGCGTATCCAGAATACGGCGAACAAATTGAGCAACAGCTATGCCAAAACATCAAGGCCTTGCCCGCCCTTTTGCATCCATCCCATCAGCGTTGCAGCGGGCGTGCAAACAGTTGGCGAAATCGAATTGCTAAACTTTCTCAAAGACAAGGTCGAGAATGGCAAAGGTGTTCTTGTCGATGCCCGCATCCCCGCCTTTTACAAAAAAGGCACCATTCCCGGGTCGGTCAATATCCCTTTCACCCTATTGTCAAAGGGACAAAATGCCTATTTGGACCGGATCTTGACCATCCTTGGAGCCACCAGGAGCAATGGCAATAGCTGGAATTTCAGTGGAGCCCGCCATCTCTTGCTCTATTGCAACGGCCCTTGGTGTGATCAATCTCCGCGTGGCATCCGCGGGCTGTTGGCGGCAGGGTTTCCCGCCGCCAAGCTTTATTATTACCGAGGTGGCATGCAGAACTGGCAGGCTTTAGGACTGACAACGATCAAGCCGTAGTCGGGATTTTTGTTACCCAAGTTTCAATCGCCATAATATTGCTCTTGGAAAAGCATATTTTACCGTTGAAGATTTATTATATTTTTTTGTGATTTCTTGTTTGTAGTGCATATCGCGGCGGGATAACGGGGCAAGTAGAGGAGTAGGGTATGGAAAACCAACAAAAGTATCAGCCACTTTTGGAAAAAATATTAGAAAACCTTGAAGCGGAACGAGGTGACAGTGAACCTGATCCCTGTTCTGCCAAATATGGTCTTGAGGTCCCAACGCTACAATCGGAAGCAGCAACAAGCCCTCGATTTGTTCAGCATATCCCCTCCAATGAAAATACAGGTGCTCCTCACCGAGCCATTGGCATGCGCGACGAAAGTGAAGTTGCCGGACAAGATTTCACACCATTCCCCGCTGAATCTACCCCTGAACATGTTGCAGAAGTTTTTACCCAACCTTTATCTGATCAATCTCCTGACAGTTACTATGAGGAAACTCAGCCAAAGGATATCGTGCCGAGCGAAACCGCTCCCATCGATCAAAACGCACATTATTTGCAAACGGTCGATACCGAAGATCAAATTCCGGCCCTGTTTCATCGCGAAGAGCCTGACAGTAATGGACATAATATCCCGATCACTAAGGCATTTTACGGCTTGACCGGTGCCATACTTATTGGCGCGGCCAGCGTGTTCTATATTATGCCCGCACCAAAATCCGGCGACCAGACCACAAACAAGCTGGCGGTTGCGCAATCGGCCATACGTTTATTTCCTGATGGCCACAACACCAAATTCGGTGGAGACAATAACTATACGCTCTCAGGAGAGGTCACCGGTGAAAGTTGGGAAAAAGGACCGCAGGGAAATCCACTCGATATTACTGGCAAGAACCCAGCGATCAACAAGACCAACAACCCTACTGAAATGTTCGCACCCATCAATGGTCCTCTCGAACAACTCGTTAGCAATATCGTGAAAGACCTGTCGCCAACCAGCTCCCCAAAGCCCGAACCATTTGGCACAGCACAAGTCGTGAATTTCGATCAGACAAAAGATCCAGCGCAAACTTTAAACCAGCTGGAAAATTCACTTGAGAATATTGTCAACTCTGCTACCAGCAAATTAAGCGCGCCTGCCAAGCAAATCGTCATGGCGCAAGCCAACACCAAACCTTCTGACAATAGCGCACGCACTACGAAAGCGGTTCCCGACAAGATGCGTACCTTGACCAACGAGGTTGTGGAAGCCCTGTCGGATCTGAATGGAGCAGAAAGCGCTAACAGCTCCTCCCTTAATCAATCTGTGGACCGGCTCCGTGCCACATTGTCCGATCTGGTGCAAGAGGCGGAAAATCAGGGTAAAGGTGCAAAAAGCGTCAAATATCTGCTCGAAGAAGCGATTGGCAAGAATAAGCAAAACCTGCCTGCCGCTCTCAAAAATGTGGATGGCAGTCTCGATATATCAACGCTCATTGCCAGTGTTGTCAAACGTTCTGATGGCAAGACCAAAATGCCGAGCGCTGATGCCGACTACCTGGCACTAATTGAAAATGAGGGCGCGAAAACGGCTCTGACATCGCGTATCATCAGCCAGAAAGGCAAGGCCCGCTATTTGATTGTCAAAGCGGGGGATACACTTAGCTCCATCGCTTATGCTACTTATGGTGATGCGTTTGCCTATCCAAAAATATTCAATGCCAACAAAACCATCATCAGGAATGCCAATAATCTGGCGATCGGCATGCGCTTGACCATCCCAAGATAAAAAGATAGGCGGGGAACGCGGACCTACCTATCATACACGAAAAAATCAGGCGTGCCCGGCTTCGGCCGCCAGAAAGCTTAGGTCTATGCCAAGCAGCCCCAAGGCTTGAGTATATTTGTCGCCAAGGCCGTTCTGGAACACCAGGTCGGCATCAATGGCACAATTCAACCAACCATTTGAGGCCAGTTCGTCTTCGAGCTGGCCAGGGGCCCAACCGGCATAACCCAGCGCCAGAAAAGAGTGCTCTGGCCCCTCATTATTGGCAATGGCTCGCAAGATATCGACGGTTGCCGTCAAACAAACACCAGGCTGGATCGGCAAGGTCGCCTCAGACATATTATAGTCAGCAGAATGAAGTACAAAGCCGCGACTGCTTTCGACCGGCCCTCCAACATGAACCGGCTTGATCGCCAACTCATCTGCAAGCGGCGCCAGCTCTTCATCTCCAACAATCTCAAGCTGCCCTAAAAGATCGCCAAAGCTAATTTCGCCCGATGGCTGATTAACGATAATCCCCATAGCCCCTTCTTTCGAATGAGCGCACAATAAGATGACAGCGCGCGCAAATCGGGGATCTTTCATGCTGGGCATGGCAATCAGGAACTGGCCGTTGAGAAAACTGGAACCGTTCAAATCCGTGGCTTTTGATTTATCTTTATCCATACTTATCAAGGTAGCCAGTGTATCCAATCTTGTGAAGCCTTTTTTTACCAAGACAGGCCACCATATACTGTTCACCAGATCACGGAATATTGTCTGGATTTGCAGCGCAGTTATCTTGTATAGTGCAAGAGCAAAATAACGCAACAACACGGAATACGGGAATATTAATGACGCATAAACCAATCATGCTTAACGTTTTTTTGTACGGCTTGGCTGGGCTTGCGCTTGTCCTTTTTCTAACTCCAGCAATAGCTCAAAATAGTATTTCGAATAGCATCCAAAGCTCGGCAGGACCCGCTTTTCAAAGCACTTCAGAATTGGTTAGCGAATGGGAAAAAGCCTATAAATCAAGAGTTCGCATTATTTCTGGAGTAACAAATTTTTCAGCAAAGGATGGCTCGTATGCTGGCATCCAAATGCAATTGTCGAAGGGTTGGAAAACCTATTGGCGCTCTCCAGGTGATAGCGGTGTACCACCAAGTTTTGACTGGAGTGGCTCTGACAATCTCAAACATGTCAATATTCAGTGGCCAGCTCCGAAGAAATACAAGGACGAATTTTCGACAAGTATCGGCTATAAACGTGAGGTAATTTTACCTCTAAAAATCACCGCAGCTGACGCCTACAAACCAGTAAAAATACAATTGCGTTTTGGTTACGGCATCTGCTCTGACATATGCGTGCCTGTCGAAAAGCACCTCAAACTGACCATTCCACCGCGTCAGGTCAGGCCCAATTCATTGCTGTCGCACTATCGCCAAATGGTGCCAAAACCTGTCAAAGCAACTGGCAAGGTTTTGAATGGATTTTCCTTTCATAAAATATCGGTCAACCTGAAGGGAAAAAAGCCTAATATTGTCATTGAAACCAGTGTACCGCTGGAAACAAAAAAGGCTGAACTATATGCGGAAGCCTCGAACGGCTTTTACCTGCCACTCTCAATCAATGAGCGGCCATCGGCTGGAAATCAGCGCCGCTTTATTATCGATCTAACCAAAAGCGATCCACCCAAAAACTTGATCGGTCACACCTTGGCACTGACCCTTGTTGGCGACAAATCGGGCATCGTATACACACACAAAATAAACTGAAATTACCACTGGTTCCGTGCAGTTAGAAAAGCTATATCTCGACTCTCAAGATTGGTAATTACTCACGAGGAAATAATTATGACGATTTCAGTAGGCGACAAACTTCCAGCAGCAACCTTTATGACCATGGGAGCCGGAGGCCCGGCACCTCGTGAAAGCAGTGATGTTTTCGATGGGCGCACAGTGGCATTATTTTCTGTTCCTGGTGCCTATACACCTACCTGCTCGATGACCCACCTGCCCAATTTCATCAAAAATGCCGATACACTCAAAGCCAAAGGCGTCGATGAAGTAATCTGCACTGCCGTCAATGATATTTTCGTTCTCGATGCCTGGGGCAAGGCAAGCAGCATCAGCGATAATATCACCATGCTGGCAGATGGCAGCGCAGCCTTCGCCAAAGCAACCGGCCTCGATCTGGACTTGACCGAAAGTGGCCTCGGCATGCGCTCGCTACGCTACGCCATGCTAGTTGTTGATGGCACTGTCAAAACGCTCAATATTGAAGACGACTTCCATAACGCAGAGCAAAGCAGCGCCGAAGCTCTCCTGGAAAGTCTCTAGCTAGAGCTCAGAGCTCTATAGATGTCCGAGGATCTGTGCGATGAGGATGCTGTCGGCAGGACGCAACGCATGATTGCCCAATGAACCGAATGTGCGTGCCCTGCCCTGCAATGCTGGTACAAAATTCATATTCTGGCGCCAGCCAACGGTCATAGAATCGCCGCTTGCCACATTCCCGTCTTTGGTACGAATGACTGAAATATAATGTGCGGTGGGGTGAGCTGCGCGATTAAGCCAGCCCAAAATGTTATGCGGCCCCTCATGGCCAAGATCATGATAGAGCGCGCGCGAACGATTGATAGTATTGGCCCCCATAAACGGTGCGAACCAGGATAGAGGACTATTGGAAACCGAGCGCCCCAGATCTGCCATGCCAGAACCAAGGTGAGGTGAAGCGATCGTCAGTAAACCATAGACCTTGAGAGCTGGATATCGCACCATCGCCAAACGAGAAGCAACCCCTCCTGCCGAATGACCGACAAGAATGACTCGCTCACCAACATGGCGTTTTTGCACCAGAGCCACATAGCGGGCAATCAGATCTGCCTGTACGACAAGCGGTGCTTCGGTTGGAATATCGAGCGTATAGGAACGCTTCTTTCCCTCCACTTTGCTGCGCGGAATAAATGTACCGTGCGGCCCAAGCGACAAATGCCCGGCATCCCGCCAACCAGCTCGGCTCAATCCATAGGGTATATTATTGCCACGCCAGCTTTGCGCGGAACCCAGATAGCCAGGAACCAGCAACAAGGTATCGGCAAGGACCGGTCCGGGGGTCAGCGTCGCCAATGCGCACATGAAGGCCAATAACCGGATCATCTCATCATCTCCATCATACAAAAGGCCGTACCAAACTAGAAAACATCCCCCAAACAGGGGAGTTTCTTCGCGTCTATTGTCTTGTATTAGCGCAATTTGATCAAACTATTTCGCCTAACAGCGTCAATTTGGCCTTACAAAAAGGGTCCCCATTTCAATTCAGCTTCCCAGTACAATTGCCCCGCCTGATAATTATTGGGTTGGCAATACTCATTTTCATGTTCTAAACTGCCACAAAAAGCCATGTCCTCAAGCGGGCGCAAGAAATAATCAAATAAAACCAAATGGAGGCGAGTAGCGTCTTTTTGTACAAGCAATAAAAAAGGGAATTATAATGGACGAAAAACCCAAATCACGATCCTGGTTTGTTAAACTCATACTTATGAGCCCACTCTTCATACTTGGGATACTGTTTTCACTGGGCTTTAGCCACGGTCTCAAATATACTAACGAGACGAGCTTTTGCACCTCGTGTCACGCCATGAAAATTAATCTCGAAGAATATAAAAAGACCCTGCATTATAAAAGTGCGTCTGGCGTGCGCGCCACTTGCTCGGATTGTCATGTGCCAAAACCGTTCATTCCCAAAATGGTCGCCAAGGTATTGGCTGCCAAGGATGTCTGGCATGAAATTATAGGCACCATTGACACCAAGAAAAAATATGAAAAACATCGCTGGGATATGGCCAACCGTGTCTGGGCCACAATGAAGGCCACCGATTCACGAGAATGTCGTTCATGCCATTCCTGGGATGCGATGGATCTCAATGAACAGGACAAACAGGCCAGAAAGAAACATCCCCGCGCCATGCAAAAAGGCAAAACCTGCATTGATTGCCACAAGGGGATTGCCCACGAAGAACCCGATGAGCCAAATGAAGATGAGGGCAAACAACAAACCTCTTCTCTCGATTCTGGTTCTAACAATGTGCCAATGAGCAAATTGCAATAGCCCACCCCCCAAGGGCGAAACCTCGGTTTTCAAGGTCATATTAGGCGCTCGCATGCCTGCGATAAAAAAGTTCGATGTTGGTTTTGAATCCTTCACAACCAACATCGCCAACCGCTCTTTTGCATAAAAATGAGCTTAATCAGTGTATTGCAGTATCTTGGCCAAAGAATGCCAATCTCATATCTAAAGAATGCCAATCTCATATCTGATGACAGCCCCTGGTTCAAATTGACTTCCGCACTGGACAAGTCGGGCAAGATAAAATAGCATCCCAAAAGGACAAGCATATCGCCTGAAGATATGAAGTTCGAAATGCGGTTTATACCCCGCACAATAATAAGAAACTGCCGTAAAAATGGTCTTTGGTCAGGAGCTGTAAATGCCTGAACAACAGATATAAAAAACATACCGGACAATCAGTCGATATGAGTAGGATTAGAGGAAGTTGGGAGTGAAAAATAATAATTTGACGCTATACCCTTGCGCATATTCACCTGAATTCCAGGTGAGTGATTAGATGTGCGCTGATCATTGCCATCGCGCCTCTGTTCGGTCACAAAACTAACGCAAAGTTTGAATCGTTGATTCAATTATAATACTTCAACTTGGACTTTAACAAAACTTTGAATAATCCCGAAACAATAACGGGGTGAAGCCGGCGGGTTTTTTGAAATAATTATTCGCTAAAACAAAAGCACTTCGTTAATAAGAAGTTTGAGAGAGAGAAGAAGAAAGGAAACCAGAACATGGTCATGAAAACCATAACCCGTGTGCTGTTGGTCGCTGGTCTGGCATTTGGAATGTCAAGCGCTGCGATGGCTGCAAAAAAGAAGATGGCTCCAAAAACATTGATGGGCGCAAGTGGATCTGCACTGTCTGATACGTGTGCAGGTTGTCACGGCACTGATGGAGCAAGTGGTGGTCCTGGAACGCCAACGATCAGTGGTCTGTCTGCACCCTATTTCATAGAACTGATGGCTGGTTTCAAATCGGGTGAAATTCCCTCAACCATTATGGGCCGTATTTCCAAAGGCTATAATGCTGATGAAGTCAAAAAAATGGCTGCACATTTCGGCGGCAAACCTTTTGTCCCAGCCAAGCAGACATTTGATGCCGCAAAAGCTGCCAAAGGCGCCAAGCTGCACGAAAAAAACTGTGAAAAATGCCATGAAGATGGTGGTACTGACGTAAAAGACGACACAGGCCGTCTTGCTGGACAATGGACACATTATCTCAAAACCACCATGGCTGACTACATTTCTGGCAAACGTGAAATGACCAGAAAAATGAAAAAGAAGGTCATGAAACTCCACACTAAGGGTGGTGATGCTGCCTTTGACGATCTGATGGCTTATTACGCCTCACAGCAGTAAACAGCACCTGGAAAAAGGAGAACTATAAAAATGAGTAAGAAAATAAACCGTAGAAGTTTCATCCGCTCGGCGGGTGCTGCAACAGCAGCAGCTGGCGCGATGACTATGCCAACCGCAGTGTTTAGCGCAGCCAGCGGCAAGAAAAATGTCGTTGTTGTCGGCGGTGGAACTGGTGGCGCTACTGCTGCCAAATACATCAAACGTGGTGACCCCAGCATCAATGTAACTCTTGTTGAGCCCAACAAGACTTATTACACATGCTATTTGTCGAACGTCTATGTCATTGGCGGCGGCAAAGGGATCGACAGCATCGGCCATGGCTATGCAGGCCTTGCCAAACATGGTGTTAAAGTCGTTCACGACTATGTCACCGGCATTGACGCAAAAACCAAAAAGATCACACTCAAAAGTGGTGGATCCATGGCTTATGATCGTTGCATCGTTTCGCCTGGTATCGACTTCAAATGGGAATCAACACCTGGATATGACGAAGCTGCCTCTGGCAAAATCGCTCATGCCTGGAATGCTGGTGCTCAAACTGCCATGCTTCGCAAGCAGCTTGAAGAAATGAAGGATGGTGGAACCTTCCTGATGGCTCCTCCTCCCAATCCGTTCAAATGCCCTCCTGGACCATATGAGCGGGCTGCACAAGTTGCAGGCTACTTCAAAAAGCACAAACCAAAATCAAAAGTTCTTATCCTAGATCCAAAAGGCAAGTTCTCCAAATTTGGTCTGTTCAAGCAGGCATGGAGCAAACTCTATGGCTTTAAAGAAGGTTCCGATGACGGCATGATCGTCTGGCGCGGCACTCCAAAAGGCTCCGATGATAATAAAATCGTCAAAGTCGATGTGGCCGCCAAATCAATCGAGACCGGATTTGGTACTGAAAAAGGTGATGTTCTTAACATCATCCCAGCTCAAAAAGCAGGTAAAATCGCTTTCGCTGCTGGTCTTACCAAAGGCGACTGGTGCCCGGTTAACCTGCGCACTTTCGAGTCTACTATCCACAAAGACATTTATGTCATTGGTGATAGTTCGGCTGCCAAAGGCCTGCCTAAATCTGGTTATGCTGCTAACTCCGAAGCAAAAGTCGCGGCTGCTGCCGTTGTCGCTTCATTGTCTGGCAAAGATGCCCCAGTCCCAGCCTATGTCAACACCTGCTACTCCATTGCAGGACCTGGCTATGGCTTCTCTGTTGCTGCTGTTTACCGCCTCAAAGCAGACGGTTCAAAAGTACAGAAGGTTTCTGGCGGTCTAACCCCAGGCAAGGCTTCACCAAGCGTACTTGCTAGTGAAGAAACCTATGCTCACAGCTGGTATAAAAATATCACCAGTGATATCTTTGGCTAGGAGCTAAGGGGCCTTCATCGAGAACGTCCCGGTTTAGAAAAATAAAGAAGCGAGGCTCCGCAAGAGCCTCGCTTTTTTGTCCCTGACATTCCATTGATCTCGACTGAACCTGATTTTTATTAGCTAGAGCGGTTTGCGTTCACTCAGAATCATTTCAGCTGGCGGTTTTGCTCCGTTTTCGGCGCAAAGAAACTTGAAAATATCCAGATATATCCTGCATTTCTTCACTTGAAACCGAACCAAAACAGCTCAGCTGATTCTGA
>JAAETJ010001050.1 GCA_024228495.1 bacterium
CCACCGGTGCCAGAGAGAAAGTACGCCCGTTCAAGGGGTGGACTTTGCCCGGTGTAATGACGCTCGGAGCAGCTCAAATATTGCTCAAATACTACGGGGTGTTAGCGTCATCTAAAATTTTGATCGCCGGAGCAGGTCCATTGGTCTATTTATTGAGCAGCCAAATCATAGGCGCCGGCGGCAAAGTGACGACCGTGTTGGATCGCTCATCTCCGGCTACCATGTTAAATGCCATGTGGGTGATGGCCGGTCAGTTGCCGAAAATCGGACAGGGGCTGCTTGCGCTTGGCCGCCTGATCAAAAAAAGGGTTTCGATAAAGCACCGGATGCAAGTTGTCGAAGTTAAGGGCAAAGACAAGCTTCAGGAAGTCATTGCCGTTAAAATCGCCCCTGACGGCACCACCGTGCAGGGCAGCCAAAAGCGTTATGAGACACAAATGCTTGCCTGTGGCAACGGCTTTATCCCCAATATCGAGCTGCCGCAGCTGGCCGGGTGCGATTTAACTTACGCTGCGGATAAGGGCGGCTGGATCGTCAAAGTGGATACGTCGATGGAGACCTCGGTCAGCGGAGTCTTTGCGGCCGGAGAAATCACCGGTATCGCCGGTGGTGATAAAGCGTTGATAGAGGGACAGCTGGCGGCCTTGTCGATTTTAAGGCAGTTCGGAAAATTGCTCTCAAAGAAACACCGCATCCGGCAGACGGCCTTATTGACCAAACGCAAACGTTGTCAGCGTTTCGGGGCATTTTTAAACC
>JAAETJ010001051.1 GCA_024228495.1 bacterium
CGCCGCCACTGTCGCCCCCATTTCTGGGTTGCCTAATTGCAACTGCTGCCCAAAAAAGGTACGGAAAAAGAGCGATCCCATGATGTCTGTGGAGAAATTCGGCCCAGCCAGCGCCCCTTTGACAGTATAAATCAAGTCAAAGGCGTTGAAATTGCCAACGAAGGTTAAGATACCCACAATGCCTACAGTTGGCAGAATAAGCGGGAACTTGATGCGCCAAAACACCGTCCACGCTGTTGCCCCATCTACGTGAGCTGCTTCGATCAGCTCGTCCGGGATGCCCAAAAGCGCAGCGTAAAACAACATCATAGGAATGCCTACAAATTGCCAAACCGAAAGGAGGGCAAGCGTGGGCAATGCAGTATTTTCCAGGCCTAACCAGGGTTGGAAGAATTGCTCAATGCCTAAAATGGTCATAAAGCCTTCCGATACGCCCCACAACGGGCTGAGGATAAGCTGCCAGATAAAGCCAATAATGACGACAGACAGCATGGTGGGCATAAAAAGCAATGTACGATAGGCGCCTGTCCAGCGCAGTGTACGGCGGCTTAAAAGTGCGGCCAGCATCAATCCGATGGGATTTTGCACCACCATATGAATGAGGAAAAAGACAAAATTGTTTTTTAACGCGGCCCAAAAGCGCACTGACCATAATTCGTTGGTGAACAGGGTTTTGTAGTTCTCAAATCCAATAAATCCTCCGGTTTCATTAGAGATAAAACTCAAGCGCAATGAGTCTATCAGAGGATAGATCATAAACAGTGTGTAGATAATGACGGCGGGTGCAAGGAAAACAACGATGTGGGTAGGGAACGGTTTTCGCTTCTTGGGGTGGGATGAAGAAGCCTGCATAGAACACCTCCTGTTGAAAATAGGAGCCAGATTTCTCAAAGAAATCTGGCTCCTGATTACGTTAATTCATTAAGGAGTATACCAGGAGTCTAAACCATCCTGGAGTTGTTGTGCGCCATCTGCGGCCGTAATGTCGCCGTTGATGACCTGGGCGCTGACGCGCCATAGTTCGTTCTCTAGATTCGGTTCGCCACGCGAAAGAATCTGGTAAGAGTTGCGGATGGTAGAATCACATTCACCGCGCCAGTCTACAAAGTCTTGCGCTAATGCATCATCTAGTTGCACGGGGGTATTGGATAGGGAGAAGAAACCGGGCAGGGCGTTGCTGTAGATAGCGGCAAACTCTGCTGAGGCAACCCAATTTAGGAAAGCTCGGGCAGCGTCTTCATTCTCAGTAGCTGCATTCATGCCTAAGGCGATGTCGGTGTGGTCGCTGATGTAGCAAGTGTCACCGGCATTCGCAACAGGTGGCTTGAAGGCACCTAGTTCAAAGTCAGCTTGCTGATTAAAGAGGGAGATGTCCCAAGAGCCAGCAGGATAGATGGCGGCCTGTCCTAATGTGAACAGGTTTTGGGAATCAGGATAGGTTTGCGCCTGGAATCCGCTGGGCAAGTAATCGCCCCAGCGGGCTAACTGCTCAAGCACGGCAACGTATTCAGGGTCGGTGAGTTTGGCATCACCACTGATGAGAGCAAGACGGCCGTCTTCCCCATTCCAGTAGTTTGGTCCAACATTTTGGAAACCCATCGTAGCCGCTTCCCACTGATCGGCTGTCCCCATGTCCAGAGGTGTGTAGCCTGCCGCTTCGATAGCGTCGAGCGCGGCAAAGAAATCATCAACAGTCTCTGGTTCAGA
>JAAETJ010001052.1 GCA_024228495.1 bacterium
GGACTTGAGCAAATATCGGGAACAGAGCTGGAATTGAGGCCGATATTTCGATCATTTGAGGCGAATATCGGGAATATTTAACGAAAATGATTGGAAAATCGGACCAATATCCAGTTTTGTTAGCGATGATTGCCCAAGTCCGACAGTCTGCTAGCGCCCCTTTAAGACAGTGGTTAGGCGAGTGATTGGGAGGCTGAAACACCCATATCAATGACGAAGAATATTTCTCATCATATTTTGTAAAAACACGAGAACGATTAGTTAACCCATGCCAACTAGACTGCCACATGACGGAAATCCAGTGGCGGATAATAAGTGCAGGCCAACGCATTCAAAGAACTGCTCGACAAGCTTGAAGCGAGCGAGGATCCATGGGAAGTTGGCAATTCTGCTTTCAACCTGAAACGGTTCGATGCCATGACGGCTTTGGTTTTCGCGTTGCCATGTTCGAAGAATACTGGAATTGGCAATAGGTGGACGAAGGCACACGGCGCATATGCCGACAATGATGATGTTGAGGACAGCATGCCCGTTCCAGTTCAACCGGCACGACCAATGCCTCTGGCCCAGTTAAAAGCTAACCTCGAGCGGAATCTGTCTATCAAAGAGCTCAGTCGCTTGCGCCGAAAATTTGCATTTGAACATCACCCAGATCGTGCCTCAATGGCCGAGCGAAATTCAGCATCACGCAGACTGGCGATTGCTAATGATTTGGTCGATCTTGCCATCCGAAATGCACGCCACTAAGTTGTGTCGCAATAACTGTTTGCAACGCATGCTGACCTTGACCCATTAATATTTGAAATTTGTCGAACGGCTGCTCTGAGCCCAAACCGACCGATGCTGCAAGCTGCGAGAACGCCGGCTTCTGAGCGATTGATCAAGAACGTGACAAAAGCTCCGGAGCCGGATTTGCGAGATGTTTCTGTGTCCAGTTGCATGGCGCAGCATGATTTAGCTTGGCTCATTGGTGGGATGCAATGATTGACGTAAATCAATTTCATTTCGCTTGCCAAGTGTATCCTGATCCTGAGTTTTCGGCTGTGCAACGCGGGATCTGAGGGTTAGGACAATGAGCAAATACCGGATCGAGACAATGGTTGCGGGAGTTCTTTTCATCACTGCGACAGCAGCTACGATGGCAAGCCAGATGATCATTGCGCCGATGGTGGCAACACCGAATGTCCCAGAATTTGTCATAGAGCACAGGACCCTGTTCGTTCTGGGCGTATTGCTTGAAATCGTGAACGCGCTTGCAAGTGCCGGGATCGCGGTCGCGTTTTTTCCAATTCTCTGGAATTGCGCACGGGTTCTGGCCCCGGCCTATCTCACCCTTCGGGCCATTGAAGCGAGCATCGGCGTTGCCGCGACCATCGGCTTGGTACTGTTGCTGACATCTGACAGCGGTGCATTTGCCATCGAGTTCCATGACCTGGCATTCGGTCTGCTCCTGATGGTGTTCAGCGTAAGCACACTGATCCTTTATCCAGCCCTCTTTCGGTTTCGTCTTGTTCCCGCAGTATTGTCTATTTGGGGGCTTGTCGGCGGGCTAATGCTGCTCGTGTCGGGTCTTCTCATCCTGCTCGGCCAGTTTGATTTTGGCTCGACCACTGATACCATCCTTTCACTGCCCATCTGGATCAATGAAATGGCGTTGGCGTTGTGGCTGATCTTTCGCGGCGTGGATTTGACCAAAACAGGATCAGATGCAGGATGTGACTGAAGCGGGTATGGGGCACTAGGACGCCGGGCGGAGCGGGTGATGTCTTTGCCCTCAGCGCCCCGCCTTCGGTGTTTTTCGCGGCTGACGAGAAGCTGCCTAAGCAGTAATTGGCGTAACTGCAGCGAAATCACACTTTGTCCCGCATAGCAGACTTGCCCAGTGCCCCCTAAAACCACTTCCCTTCGGAAATATCCTCCGGAATATTCACCGGATCATCCGGTTGCAGTGGAATGCTGACAAACTGCTTCTTGATCCC
>JAAETJ010001053.1 GCA_024228495.1 bacterium
ATTATGTTTTCAGTGTCTTCAGCCATCACGTGGCAGGCGTCGTAGATTTCCTTGACGTTGCTTTCAGTGCCATAGGTTCGCACAATGTCGCTCTGGTCGGTTACCCAGTTTTCCAACCACTCGAACCTTTCTCGGCTCATGCCTTCAGGCAGAATGGCTACGCTGCGGCACCCCAGAATGCGAGAAATAGCGACGCCGCCCCGGCAGTAATTCCCCGTTGAAGGCCAAACCGCGCGATGATGGGTCGGATCAAACTGTCCAGTAATCAGTCGTGGCACAAGACATCCGTAAGCGGCCAGGACTTTATGAGCACGGATCATTGGGAAGCGATTACCGATAGCTACAACAATTTTTGCATCAACACCGGTCAGTTCTGAAGGCAGAACGATATGTTTGGGCACATCGACTAGACTTTTGCGATCAGCACCGTTGTGCCAGTGCACACGAAAAAGGTTACGTGCATCCGGCGAGTCAGGGTCAGCAGATTTTATATGGGACTCAATCTCGGCACGTGAAGAAACTGGATCGGCTAACTGGGAGATTGTTGGCAATTTAATACCTGCTTGCTGAAGCCGCTCAACAGCACGGTCATAAACTTCACGGTTCACAATTTCGGTTTCTAATTTGATCGACATTATTTTGTATCGCTGCGGACTTAAATCCACTGCGCCTCTCTTGGTTAAGTTCTAATTCTCAATTATAAAAACATTCGTTCATTCGACGGGTCGAAAAAAGGACTCAGGCTAATCATTGCTTCTATAGCCTTTCCTTCAACCATGACCTCATAGCTCCCTGCTTCAAGGTCTCGCTTGTCTGTCGAACCCTCGGGCAAACTAACAAAACAAAGGCCAACGGCCGAACCAATAGTGTAGCCATAAGCAGCCGATGTCACAAAACCTGCTACATGACCATCTCGCAAAACTGGTTCGTTGTGATAAAGCAGGGGATCTGGATCGTTAAGTTTTACGGAACAAAGGTACGGACCAGACTTTTGCTCCCGTCTCTCCATATATGCTTCCTTGCCAATAAAGGAAATTGGTTTATTGGTTTTGCAAAGAAACTCACAACCTAGCTGATGGGGCGCTTCGGTGTAAGACATGTCGTGGCCCCAATGTAGATATCCTTTTTCAATCCGCAGGGCGTTAAGAGCCTCGCCGCCAATCAGGCG
>JAAETJ010001054.1 GCA_024228495.1 bacterium
ATAGCCTCAATGGCGGCAAAGCCATCCATAAGCGGCATCATCAAGTCCATCAGAATCAGATCAGGTTCAAATAGTTGAGGTTGTTGGATGGCCTCTTGCCCATTTTCTGCCGTCTGGAGGGTAAAGCCCAAAGGCTCTATCATACTTTGCAGCACCCACAGGTTCTCCGGTCGATCATCTACTATCAAGATTTTGCGTCGTTTCCCTTCATAACCATTGATCAGAGCCTGGTCCGCTGCGCTCTCCACCCTGAGGCTTTCCACCTCCGGGAAGCTAACCTCAAACCAAAAACGACTGCCTTGACCGGGCCGGCTATCCGCTTGTAAATCGCCCCCCATCAAGTTGACCAACCGGCGGGTAATAGCCAAACCCAGGCCCGTGCCCTTACTTCGTTGTTTGCCTTCGCCCACCTGTTCGTAGGGTTTAAAGATGGTTTGTAGCTCTTCCGGCTGCATGCCAAGGCCCGTATCCTGAACTTCAAAGCGCAGGCTGATCTGTCTGCGCTCATCATCTTGAGCGGGGTCTAGGCCTAGCAAGCTGACCCTGAAGGTCACCTGCCCGGTCTCGGTGAATTTGATGGCGTTGCCCAGCAGATTGAGCAATACTTGACGCAGTCTGGTTTCATCGGCTTCGATGCCCGGGGGCAAATCTTGCTGCCGTTCCAACAGGAAGTTGAGATCCTTTTCCTCGGCCCGGTTGTGGATGATACTGGTCACATTTTCCAGAAATATCGGCAGGTGCAAGGTGTCGGGGAAGAGTTCCATTTTGCCCGCTTCAATCTTGGCCAGGTCAAGCAAATCATTGATCAAGGTCAGCAGATGTTCACCGCTATTTTGGATGATCGCCACCCCCTTGCGGTCAGTCTCGGCCATTGTGCGGCTCCGTTTGAGGATTTGGCTATAGCCCAGAATGCCGTTGAGCGGGGTGCGTAGCTCGTGGCTCATCCCAGATAGAAAGTCGCTCTTGGCCCGGTTGGCTATTTCGGCCGCTTCTTTGGCTTTTTGGAATTCAAGGGTCCGCAGCCGTTCCGCTTCCGCTTCTTTTTGGGCAGTGATATCCCGCATAATGCCCTGATAGCCCAAGATAGTCTCATCTTCGGCGTGGCGCGGGGTGGCGCTGATCATCACCTCAATTTTATGGCCGTCTTTGTGCCGCAGCGCTACCTCAAAATCATGAACCGAGTTGTGTTGGGCTATGATCTCCTGAAAACGAACCCGGTCGGCTGGATTGGCGTAGGTAGCTGATGCGTTGAGTTGTAGCATCTCTTGCTGAGTATAACCCAACAACGTTTCACAAACCGAGTTGATGTCAATAATTTGTCCGTCAAGGCTGGTGATAAAGATCATATCTTTAGAGTCTTCAAAAATGGTGCGATATTTTTTCTCACTGGCCTGTAAATCGGCATGCAACCAGGCATTTTCAAGAGCAATGGCCGCCTGAGAGGCCAGAATTTGTAACACCTCCAGCCGATCCGGGGTGAAGGCGTGAGCGGTGATATTATTCTCCAAATACAGCACCCCAACCAGCTTACCCTGATTAAGAATGGACATACCCAGTACCGATTTGGGCTGCTGCGTTTGAATGTAAGGATCACCGGTAAAATCACCTTCCTCAGTTGCTTCACCCAGCACCACATTTTCCAAACTACGGGTCACATAGTTGACAATCCCTGCTGATAATTGGTCGCTCTCTGCCAGTTTTTCAGCCGTCAGAACTTCAATCTCGTTATCCCCTAAACTTTTGGCCTGAATGAGTAGCTCGTTGTCCGGCCCTTGGGCTAACAGCAGCATTGCCTTTTCGGCCCCGGCGTTCTGGCGCACCGTCTGCATCAGCTTGGTCAACAGCTTATCCAGTACAACTTCACCGGAAATGGCCTGGGCTGCTTTGGTGACGGTGTCCAGATCGATGGCCCCCTTTTCTCTGGTACCAGTTTGGTCGCCAGATGTACTAGAGATTGTCTGAGTTTGATATGGGCCGGACTGACGTTGTAAGGCTCCCAGGTCGATATAGGAGGCACACTGTTCTGTTAGAAACTCCAGCTTACGGGTTGCCCCCCACACTTGATAATCATAATAGGCTTTTGCTATATATAAACCGGCAATCTCCTCTTCATCTTGAGTAAGATACAATTTCCCCAAAAGCTCATTAGCCATGGCCTTATATTGTAAAAATCTATTTTCTGTGGCAACCTTAATTGCTTTTTTTAGGGAGGAGATGGCTCCCGGTAAATCTCTAGCAATTCTGGCAAATTCAGCCTCCATCATATAAATCAAATGAAAAGAATTGACCGGATAATGATCGTGCCACTTTCTCATTTGTTTGTATTCTCTTTTCATACATTTGAGAGCCTGACGCTGCTCTTTTTCATTCATATCGGAATACGTTGCGGCAAAAATCATAAAAACATAAAAACTATATTCTATACTAAAAGTCGATCCCATTAGAGATGTTTCGCCCTTTTCAGCCTCCGGAATTAGTTTGAGCCCCTCCTCAAAGAAGTTGTATATATAATAAAGCTGTAGTTTTGTCACAAAAAGAATCCCGATACCGAAAGAAAATTCATTTTGCAGCATCCTGTTCAAGCACTCAGGCTCATCAAAATCGGAATCGCTCAAGGTGAATTGATCTTTCGTCTCGCCCATCAAGTTGAAACGGTATTGTTGAAGAATTTCCCCTATGTCTATAGAGTTCTGATGTTTTGAGGATAGGGCGACAGCCAAAGTTTCCCTTGCCAACTTGGTTGCCTCCTTCAGGTTTAAATCAGGATTCCATTTGGGCATATGATAAGCTGTATACCCGGTATAGATTAAATCACCCGTTTGTAAACCGATTTCCATTGCTTTTTTATAGAGGAGAAACCCCTCTCGCCAGTGATGATTCCAATTCTGTACATAAGTGGCGTAAAGGAAAAGAATTTTACAGCGAAATTCCAAGTCATCCAGTTTTTCGTTGAGCTTGATCGCCAATTTTCCAAACTCATAGCCATTCTTAAAGTCTCCAAACGCGCCATTCATTAGCAGGGCGTAAGCGATATAGGCGTAAGCCGCCTCAGGACTATTGCCAGACCGTAAAGCGATATTTACTAATTTTAAAACAGCAACAGCAAACAAATTCTCAAGCCCAAAGATTTTTGCGGGGGAGACAAGGTCAATCAGGATTCTCATAGCGATTTTCTTTTCAGGATCCTCCGTTAGAGGCTGATCGATGAGACTGGCCACGCTTTGTCTGCCCAAGTTCCATTTAGTTATAAGAACTTCTCTTAGAATGCTAAATTGCCCTGGCTCCAATTTCACTTTTATTCCCAAAAGCGACAAAGCTTCAATTCCCGCCTGGATCGCATCTCTCATTCGTCCTGCTAAAGTATATTGAACTTCCTGCATACGATAGATCATAACTTTTTCCATCTTTGTTTTTGCCTTGTGCAAAAGCACCTTACTTGTCTGCTCGGCGATTTTAAATTCCCCGCTAAAATAAGCGGTCTCAGCGTATTCTTGATGAATCTCCAAACAAGGAGCGTAAGACACGCTCCAGGCATTTTCTGGCAAAAGCTCTTTAGCTATTTTGGCATATGCAAAAGCAGGCCGATAAGCATTCGATTTTTTTGCCTTTTTACTCGCCCGTAAATTCAAAAAGGCCAAGCTTTCTCGTTCCTGTTCGTCTACAATGAGCCCGCTTCCCTCATTAAAATGGCGCACAATTTTGATCAACCTTTCCTCAAGGTGTTCTGCGGGTGTATGCGCTTGCAGCAAACGAGTGATTTTTAGGTGCAGGGTCATCTTATCCTCATCCGTTAGCAAAGCGTAGGCCGCTTGTTGTACCC
>JAAETJ010001055.1 GCA_024228495.1 bacterium
CTGGACGATACCCGCCAGCAGCACACCCCAGGCCAGGGCCACAATCGGTCGATCCATCTGCGGCGCCAACCAGATGGCGCAGCCGATCAAAGAGAGGTTCAGCAGCACCGGGGTAAAGGCGGGTATCCCGAAACGGTCAAAGGAGTTAAGGATACTGCCGGCGAAGGCGGTAAGGGATATAAACAGCAGATAAGGAAAGGTGAGACGCAACATATATGCCGCCAGCTCCAGCTTCCGCTGCGCCCCGATAAACCCCGGCGCAAAGGTCATCACCCGAAACGGCGCTCCCAGCACCCCCAGGGCGGTAACCAACAGCAAAATCCCACCCAGGGTGCCCGCCACGTTGTTAACAAACAACTTCAGCTCATCAAAGCTACGCTTGGCCTTGTACTCTGCCAACACCGGCACAAAGGCCACCGAGAAAGAGCCCTCAGCAAACAGACGACGCAGAAAGTTGGGGATCTTAAAGGCAACGAAAAAGGCGTCAGTGCCAGCATTTGCGCCAAAGGTATGGGCAAATACCAAGTCGCGCACAAAACCCAACACCCGCGATAGCATGGTATTGGAGCCGACCTTGGCCAGTGATTTGAACATGGAAGCCAGTTTTCTGCCCTCATTATTATTGATTAAACCGCGATTATAGGCCCTTCCACCCCCACCTGGACATAGGCGCCACCGGAAATACCCCACACATCCCGGACACCGGCCCAATCCCTGTTATTCAGAGGGCTTCGCATGAACAGGTAAATTTAACACGATTCCTATTGACAAACCCCTCTTTGGGTACCAAAATACCGGGCTTTTCCGATTCACACTTTTTGGAGGTCGACTTGGCCAATTCAGTACAAGCCCGCAAGCGTGCAAGGCAGGCGGAGAAACATC
>JAAETJ010001056.1 GCA_024228495.1 bacterium
AAAGGACTCATCCAAGCCAAGTAAAAGAATATGGAGCGCATGGCTGAGGCGGTCCCAGACTCTGACGATCAGGTGTTGCAGCACTTTTTAACAAATTCCAGCTGGGATGACCAGTTAGTCGTCGATCAACTTGCCCAGGACGCCGATCAGCTGATTGGTGGGGAAAAAGACAGTTGCCTTATTATCGACGAAAGCGGTATTCCCAAAAAAGGAACCAAGTCAGTTGGTGTCGCGCGCCAATGGTGCGGACAGCTCGGTAAAGTAGACAACTGCCAAGTTGGCGTTTACTCGGTGCTAGGATTCCAAGATCATGCGGCTCCCATCGGCAACCGGTTGTTTTTACCGGAGGCATGGGTCAACGATGAAAAAAGATGTATTGAGGCCGGAATACCTCAAGAACATATTGAATTTCATCGTAAACACGACTTGGCGTTGCAATTAGTTATCCAGGCTCGCCTGCAAGGCGTAGCATTTAGCTGGGTCGGTGCCGATGGGCTATACGGTGAAGATCCCAGTTTTTTACGATCTTTGGATCAGATGCATGAAATTTTCATGGTCGATGTTCACAAAGACCAACATATTTATCTTGAAGATCCCGATCCGATTGTGCCACCACCTAAATCGAACAAAGGTCGCAAGCCCAGCAAACTCAAAGCCCAAAGCACTGCTATCCGAGTTGACAAATGGGCGGCACAACAACCCGAAGATAACTGGCAAAGAATTCATGTGCGCGATACTACCAAAGGCAAATTGCTGGTTGATATTCTGC
>JAAETJ010001057.1 GCA_024228495.1 bacterium
AATACAGTGGGGACAATAAGCAATTCCATAAAGTCCCAAAGAGTTTTTGTAGTGAAACACGTCCAGTCCCACCCATATCGCAAAACCCCAACCATAAATAATACGACCCAAAAAATTAATATTGCTATCAGACGAATTCCTTTACTTTCCCCTAAGTGAAGGGTGACAATGGCGACTAACAAGCCCATAATTGCAGGTGAGAAAAAAACCGCAAGGAGGGCATCATGTCAATCGCCATCGAACAAACTATACAAGTATTGCAAGTAGTTTTGCAAACTGTGCCAGTCGGCACAAACTTAGCACTTTTACATCTCCTCTGGAGCATACTCAATGGCTCATTTCTACCGAGCCGCGGGGCAATCTTCCCCGGCTTGAAGCTGAGCGGCTTTACTGCCGAGGAAAGTCGTCGCAGTTGGAAAGCCATGCGACACGGCGTGTGGCGGATAGATGACCTGTTAGCATCATGGCGCAACTATGTCCAAAGCCAAGAGCAGTGGGAATCCCACAAATATGACGGGTATCGTCCCGTTGCCATCGACATCACCGCCTTTTGGCGACCCAAGCTGAAGGGCAAAGTGGGGAAATACTTCCATGGCTTGGCCAATCGTCTGTTGGGAGGCATTGGTTTTGCCCTGATTGTTGAAGTAGGACAAGTAGATGGTCACCGCCTGCCGCTATTACGTAAAATCATCCGCGCCCATCCTCAAGAAATGAACCAAGACAAACTCAAAGCATCTGCTCTGAGCTGGATACGACATAACTTGGCAGACGATGAGATTGCTATCCATGACGCTGGCGCTCATATCAGCGATATGCAAGCGGCTGGCGTTCCCCGTTATGTGGTGCGTCTAGCCAAGAATTGTGTGGCGCGTCGAAATTATCTACCCGCCTACAAAAAGGGACGACCACGAGAATATGGTCAATATGTGCGACCATTAGCCCGTAAGCGCAAAGAAAAACCGATTGCCGCCACCAAGCCCGATTTCAAAACGGCATTTACCTATCAGGGGCGGAACATTCAGGTTCATGGTTGGCGAGACCTGGTGTTATCCACTCACAAAGTGGCTGACGATCATGATACCTTTGACATTTGGGTCTTTTTCGACCCGCTCTATATTGAACCGCTGGTCCTGGGAACCAATGTTGCTCTATCTCCAAAGGCGGCGTTCATGCTGTATCTGGACCGTTGGCCGGTTGAGCAAGTCCCTTTGGTAGCCAAACAGATATTGGGGCTGCAACGGCAGTTTGTCTTTGCTACGGAGAGTTGCCAGCGTTTGCCGGAGTTGGTCTTGTTGGTTGCCAACATCTTGACCTATTTGGCGGCTACATTGCCACCAATGCCTACAGGCTTTTGGGACCGCCGCCCAAAAAAACGCCGGGTCGTCTCCGGCGCGTCTTGGCACAGGCTGTTTTTCCCAAAGATGCCCTTAATTCGGGGCAATTTCGGAAAAAGCAATCAGTCACAGACCATTTACCAAAGGGTGTCTTGGCTCATCGGCGGCGAAAACGGCATCCCTGACCGTTTTTTAGCTTTGCGATTGCTGTTTGAGCCATTTTGTTAACGTTCAATAGCTTCAGACCTGAGTCTGAGGTTTGTTTATCATTCAAATTCAGGGGAAACTAAAGTTATAGGCGTAAGGACGACTGGTGACAATAACCTGACACTGCTTTTCAGTTTTGGCGAAATCGGTCACGGCGCCTTTGATAATCGTCTGCCGCGCCGCCGCATCCCGTATTTCGTCCAGGCCGTCAAAGAAAACGATCCCACCAGCGTTTATTAGAGCGTGGCGCAGCCCTTCTGCACTGTCACCGCAGCCCCAGCGATCTAGCAAATGATCCAGATAGGCCCACACATCTCCGGCCGCTCCGCTCCGTTTTTCTGTTGCCAACCATTCGGCAAAGCGGCGCAGCACGATACGCACCGGAATGGGGCTGAAATCGTCTGGCCAATGGGGCAGCGTCACGTCACCTTCACCCAACCGCCGCCGCGCCAGCTGTGCGGCCATATAATTAACCAGCGTACTTTTGCCGCCCCCTGGCTGCCCCAAAATGACCAGTCGCGGCATGGCGGCAATCGCTTCGCTGGCGCTGATGGGATACCGCTTCGCTTCAGATTTTTCTTCTCGCGCTCCCCTTTCCTTTCCCAATTGTTCTTGCTTGGGCAATGGCGACAGGGCAGCGACAATGGTTTCATCCTCGGCGCGGGTGGCGTTGTGGAGGTAGAGGGTGGTGAAAACGGCCGCTATCGACAATGTTTCGCTCGTCGCTTCGCTGGCAGACAGCGGCGTCATGTCCAGCCGGTCACATTGGGTGAGCAGCGCCTGCAAATAATGGTTTTCCCAATGGGCAGGGAAGCGAGTTGGAACCGTTTGCGGGGCTAGCTGATAAACGTGCTGATCGCCGCCAACAACGTTGGTGGCCGTGATGCTCTCGGCCGAGATGGCGGCAATCTCTTTCAGCTTTATCTCTTGCAGCAGGGTGACCATCTGCTCCAGAATCGCTTGCGTTTCGGCCAGCAGTTTAGTTTGTTGCAGCAGTTGATTGGCCTCAATCACCCCTTGCAGGCTCTCTTCGTAGGTCGCTTGAATGAGGAATGCGCCTTCAAATTCCTGCAGGGCGGCGTCAAAGTTTAGCTCTGGGAACCGTTCTGGTTGGTACCCTTCCTTTTTGGCCATAATCAGCAGCGGCTTGT
>JAAETJ010001058.1 GCA_024228495.1 bacterium
CGGTGTTTTGTCCAAAGATCATGTGCATATGTTTGTCGAAATTCCGCCGCATGTATCGGCATCGCAGTTTGTACAGCGTGCCAAGGGACGATCGTCACGTAAGGTACAGCAGGAGTTCCCAGAGCTTAGGAAAAAATATTGGGGGAGACGTTTTTGGGAGCGTGGTTACTTCTGTACGACAAGTGGCAATATTACAAACGAAGTTGTCATGAATTATCTGAAACATCATTTTGTACCGGATTGGCGCGACTTACAGTCCGCTCTTCACGAACCTACCGGCGCCAGCCGGTAGTGGTTCAGTGCTGGCCTTTGATTTAACCCTGATACTTAGAGACCTCTGCATAACACAGGCCTTATAGCTCATAATTTTTGAGCTGTGATTGTGGGCAAGGGATTTTGATCCGCTGAAGGGGATTTTGTTTGTTTTTGAGGTGGTTTTCTTGATTTTAGGCGCAATTATCCTGCATAACCTGGGTCTGGCAAGCCGTAGAGGACTAGGAATTTAGCGCCTTTGCGTATGTTGCTTGCGATGGCTGCAAGGCCGTAGAAGGTCAAGTTTTTCTTCAGTCCCATGAAGCGCGTGCGCACCAATCCGTAAAGGCGTTTATAGGTCGCAAATGGTCGCTCACCGCCGCTTCTGATGACAGATATTTCCTTGTTGCGCGCCAAGTCAGCCTCCGATAAAGGCTGACCGCGATAGCCTTTACGTTGCACTTGATCGGCAATTCCAAAGCGTTTCAATTTATCGCGCGTAGCCTTTGAACTATAAGCCGCATCAGCGTAAAGCGCGCTCTCATCGCCACGAAGCAGCGTATCGCGCTCCTGAGAATCATGAATATTTCCAGGCGTAACATTTTGGCGATGGATAAAACCATCCTCATCCACGCCGGTGTGAACTGAATATCCATAGGTGGATTTTTGACGCCCACGCGAGTCATTTTTAACATGCCAACCGGCCTGGGGATCTTTGCTTGGCGTGCCGTCTTTGCCTTTGCCAGGGCCACTTTGCGCGGCCTCAACCGGCGTGGCATCTATGATATTAATGCGCCCCTCGCTCATAATGATGCGCTGTTTTTCCAGCTGCTCATTGACCTCGGCAAGGATTTTATCCCATAAATCATGCTCGACCAGCTTTTGCCGAAAGCGCCCCAAAGTCGTCGCATCAGGGATATCGCCGCTCAGCTCAAGGCGGCAAAAACGGCGGAACAGAAGGTCTCGCGCTAGGCAAGACCCAAGCTGCTCATCGGAAAGCCCGTACCAAATGCCCAGCAAAAGGCCACGGAAAAGCGTCAAAAG
>JAAETJ010001059.1 GCA_024228495.1 bacterium
AACGGTCGCTCAAGGCATATAACCCGCGGTTTCGTCCCTTGGGGGTTTTCGAACGCCGACCTGATAGGCTGGCGCAGAACGAGAGCTTGCCCAATCGGCATCCGAAAACCTGAACATAACCAGACTTAGCTGCAACATGTTTTCGGCCTCGAAAAAATGAATATACGAGCGTCCATTCATGATGATTGCCCGAAATCAGGACGACCGTGCTTGAATTATGCTAACATTCAAAGAATTATAGAAAGAGATAGCAAGGAAACACAAAAACTGACCCTACGAAATACTGGTAGGCAGTCAGCGCTTGAGTGGGCCAACGGTGCAGATTAGGGAATGAATTCAGCGTTTTGGAAAAGTGGCAAGCCTGGAGATTTCATCCACTGCCCGACCCAACCGTTCATATGAAAGGCTAAGATGTCCAGATTACGATTCTTAACTATTTTGTTCTCGATCAGCGCCGTTTTTGTATTTGGCGTTTCCCCATCACCGAGCTTTGGAGATGAAAATAAATCATCTGTGCCCGCAAGAGGTTATTATAAAGTTGAGGCATTCGTTGAATGCCTAACCCATGATCGAACTGTGTGGGCTATCAATCTTGGCCTTCCGAAGAGTGAACTGAACAGGTATTTAGACCGAAAAGACAAGACACGCGCGCCTAAAGACAGGTATCTAAAATATTTAGCGTCGAAGGTAAAAAGGAACGACTTCAATACAATCAAATTCCCCTTCCGCAAGAGCTACCCTTGCCCCAGACTTAGTAATGGACACTCTCTCAAAGGCCGGAAAGTATGCGAGATTTGGACAGGCCTAAAGTCTGCTGGAGTGAAGCAGTTTGATAACGGCGGAACTTATTGTGAGTTCCAATCGGGTGGTAGCGGCATCGCCGCCCAGCCGGTTGTGGTCTGCGAACGATATGGAAAAACCAAGCTTGGATTTAACATGGGGGAGACGTCAACATTCGTTCGCTGGAACGGCAACAGTTACGATGCCGTTTGCTTCTATCTGGATAAACTGGATGTCGAGGCCACTCTAAAACACTTTGCAGAGAGAATAGAAGAGAATTTTGAAAAACCGGGTTTTGGCCGGATGAATAAAGCCTACAGGATTAGTTCTCACGGTAATAAATCTTTGATGGAGGAAATTTATAAAGCGACAAACACGGATTTCACTATAACAATTGATAATACTACGCCACTGGTTGGAAAACGTATTGTAGAGTTAGCCCAAGCTGATCCAAAATATGCCGAAAAATATGCTGACTGGCTCAGCGACGCAATATCCTCGAAATCTGTTATTTTTGATCCAGAGATGAGGGGGAAGATCAAGAATCGTGTACTCGGCCATGGATACAATACCCGATTATTCCAGCAGACTCTGCAAGAAATAGTGAAAGATAGAAAGCTTCACAGAACAATTCTTGAAGATAAGTACAATGATTATTTTCATGAAAAGGATGTTGAGAGAAAAAAAATTAAAAGGGACATTTATGAAAATCATACCAAAATCCACAAAGCTTTAAAAAATTTTGAAGCAGCTACAAGTGAGCTTCATAAACTAACATTAGTAGAAAAGAAAAAAGACGATGCGTTAGCTGAAAATAAGCGAAGAGCAAAAGTGAAAAAGCGCCTGAAGTCGCTAGTAGGTGCCGATTAATAAAAATCGACTGGGAATCTAAATCTTAATGGATGCGTCTTTTCGACCGTGATCTAGATGAAAAGGCAGATATTGCAACAGAAATAATTGGAACAATCAGTGAAATACCTCTCCGTTGTCAGCCTCCTTCTCCTAACCGCATGTTTCTCGGTTAATGCCCGCGCAACTGACACCTACGAGCCTGTTCCCGTCACAATTGCTCACTCCGTTGAGTTGCCCATTCCTCTTGCAAGGCTCCTGGCTGCTTTGATGTCGGCCGCCGACACCAAGGACCTGACGACCGTTCGATCGCATGTTGGCAGAAGTTTCTTCTGGGATAGCGACCATGGTGGGGGCTTTCAGGCCTCGCTTTCACCAGAAGATAATTTGACCAATGCGTTGAGTCTGGATCCTACACAGATCAAGGTCGAATACCTGTCGGCAAATTGGATGGTCTTCAAAACACTGCTAGAAGGGCACATCGCCAGCCGCCACAAACGGGGTTCGAACATTTTGTGTTTGCCAGGAAAAGGTAAAATCCTAAACCGGAATGCCGCTGAAAAGGCGGCCAAAAAGTTCGGTACTGACCCATGGTACGGCATGATGTTCAGTTTTGGCTTTCCCGCCGTTGTTCGATCGGCTCCGGAACCCGGTGCAAACATTGTTGGCACAATCATCGATGAAGCCGTCATTGTGCGGCATGACCTGCGAACCGATCCCGATAAAAAATGGGAACCGGTACACTTGGCAAACGGTGCCCGAGGATGGGTTCGAAAGGACGGCATTCGCACTTTTCTCGATCCGCAAATGTGTTTTGCCAAAGGCGCCGATGAAACCTGGATGATCGTCGGTTACAATGGCGGAGGGGACTAACTTCGTCAGTTGGGTTTAACAAACTCAGAGTTAGCCGCCTTAGGGTCAATTGCCGACTTGCATCGGACGTTTATAACATATCCCAATCATACCCGCTTCACCTTAGATAGCCGACGTTTGGAGAGTTGCAGAAACGAGGGTTATTGCAAACTGATAAAGTTCCCGTGTCGCGTTATGTACCTGTATGTCAGATGATCCTGTCTTCGGTTTCAATGGAACTGTTGAGCAATTTGATCGCCGCACTTATTGTCGCTTCGCGTACTTTCGAGCGGCCAATATCCCCAAATTTGCATGTCTTGCCGATCACCAGCCCGTTTTTACGTGCAGCCGCCAAGTAGACAAGGCCCACCGGTTTTTGCTTTGACCCACCACCTGGACCAGCGATGCCGGTGACAGAAATAGATAAGCCCGCAAGGGAGCGGGCAAGAGCACCACTGGCCATCGCGGCTGCAACCTGCGGGCTAACGGCGCCCCATTGGTCAATGAGTTCCATCGGCACACCTAGCAATTCAGATTTAGCTTCGTTGGAATAGGTCACAAAGCCGCGCTCAAATACATCCGATGATCCCGCGATCTGGGTGAACAGGCCCGAGATGAGCCCACCGGTGCACGATTCGGCGCTGGCGATCATCAGTTTTTTGCTGCGGCAAAGCACTAATAACTGGCTCGCATCATCTATAAGCTGCGGACTAAACATCCTTTTACTCCAAAGCGGTGGGTAGCGCAATCGTTGCAACGGCCTGCGCGGCGATACCTTCATTGCGTCCCGTAAATCCAAGTTCCTCGGTGGTGGTTGCCTTGATGGCGATGCGCGAAATATCAATTTCCATAATCGTAGAGAGTTCTGCGCGCATAGCCTCGCGATGGGGGCTTATTTTGGGCTGCTCACATATGATCGTCACGTCGACATTAACCATTTTCCCGCCACGCTCACGCACCAGTCCAACAGCATGCTTAAGGAAAACACTGGAGGCAACTCCTTGCCATTTGGCTTCATTGGGAGGGAAATGCGAGCCGATATCTCCTGCTCCGATCGTTCCATATATGGCATCGGTCAAAGCGTGCATAGCGACGTCAGCGTCTGAATGACCTTTCAAGCGCTTGCCGAAGGGGATTTTAATGCCACACAATATCACGCTATCACCGGGGTCAAAGCGATGAACATCAAAACCGGATCCCATGCGAGTCTCAAAGGTCTGTTGATCGGAAAGAACGAGTGCGGCTATTTTCATATCTCTACTTGTTGTTAGCTTGTGATTGTCGAGTCCGCCATCGACACAAAGAACATCAATGCCAGCACCTTCGGCAATCGAGACATCGTCGGTAAAGGCAGAGTTTCCATCATTTTGCGCTTGTTCGTGCAATTTCAGTATAAGCGGAAAATTAAACCCTTGCGGGGTCTGGGCGGCAAACAGATCTGCGCGTTTAACGGTGGCGCTAACAAGGTGATCGGCGACCTGCTTGATGGTATCAGTGACCGGGATAATCGGTAAAACGGCATCGTGACTGTACAGCCCCTGCATGACCTGACCAATAAGCAATTCTTCGACGAACGGTCTGGCTGCATCGTGGATTAGCACGCGTTCAGGTGCATATTTTTGTAAAGCTTTGAGGCCGTTGTGAACACTTTCCTGACGCGTTTTCCCACCGCTGATCGAGGGCAGCAGCTTATCGCCAAATTCATCCGTTGCCTGACGATATAAATCAATATCTCGGGGCCTGATGACGGTCGCAATCCCGGCAATGAGTTGATGACCGATAAAAGCATCAATGGTGCGTGAAAGAACCATGCGACCGGCAAGATCGACATATTGTTTGGGAATGCTTTTCCCGGCTCGCGAACCTTTTCCAGCGGCAACGATGAGAACAATTGTTTTGGGCATTTGCAGCTTTCCATATCGAGCGAAGGGCCAGGGACAGAATAGGGGGTTGATCACACTATTCCAAGTATGTTTTGTCGCATATGCAGTGCATTATTTGCATTTTTCAAGTGTAATGCTTAAAGATTGAGCAGGCCTGTGAGCCTGCACAGAAATTATGCACACCACCTGATTGACTGAATTTATGATCAAGCTGAGAAACAGGGCGCTGTTAGCCCCCATGTCTGGCATAACAGACTTGCCTTTCCGCCGCATCGTGCACCGGATGGGAGCTGGATTGGTGATTGCTGAGATGGTCGCTAGTAAAATGCTGGCGGGCGAGCAGAAACAGACTTTGAAGCGGGTCATGGGGGCAGCTGATATTTTCCCTTATGTGATCCAGATATCAGGCCGTGATCCCGTTGAAACAGGAGAAGCTGCCAAGGTTGCCGCTGATCTTGGCGCCGATATGATCGACATCAATATGGGTTGTCCGGCGCGCAAGGTGGTCAAGGGGCTTGCTGGTTCGGCTCTCATGAAAGAACCAGACCTGGCGCTTGATATTATTGAAAGTGTGGTTGGGGCAGTAGGTATACCGGTTTCGCTTAAAATGCGCCTTGGCTGGGACGAGCATCGTCTCAATGCGGTAGATATAGCCATCCGGGCTGAGCAAGCTGGCATTCAACTGTTTACGGTGCATGGGCGCACCCGCAATCAGTTTTACAAGGGCCGGGCCGATTGGCTGGCCATATCTGATGTTGTGAAGGCGGTCGGCGTTCCCGTTATCGCCAATGGCGACATTATCAGCTTCTCGGCTGTTGAAAATTGTCTGGCGCAATCACAAGCTCATGGCGTGATGATTGGACGGGGCGCACAGGGGCGCCCCTGGATCGTTGGGCAGTATGGAGAGCGCCTTGCAACCAGCACTTTTCCAGCAACGCCCTCTCTTGATGAAAAACGGGCCATCATTCTTGAGCATTATGAGGATATGTTGAGCTTTTATGGCAAAGAACTCGGGTTGCGTAATGCTCGCAAGCATTTGGGCTGGTATGTGGATAATCTGTTCAACCAGCGGTGCGATGCATTAATCTGGAGAGCCAGACTATGCCGTGAAGACCTGCCTGCAAATGTCCTCAAGTCTATAAATGAAATGTTTGTGGTGATTGATGGTGATGATGAAGGTGAAGTCGCGGCATGAGCTTAAAAAAACGCAAACTGGCTTCGGGTGTTTCTTCAAGCCTGCAAATACAATTGCTGCATGCCTTGCCGCAAATCGTATTGGCGGTGGGAGAAAATAATCGCATCCAATATGTCAATGCGCGCGCCGAGCTGTATTTTAACACCAGCAGCCCGACCCTGCGAAGAATGGTGTTGGAGGATTTATTCCATTTCGACAGCCCCATTCTTTCCCTTGTCAATCAGGTGCAAAGGGGCAAGAGTGGCATCACCGAATATAATGTTGAGATTGGCTACATCCGGCATAAGGCCAATGAGTTGATGGATTTGCAAGTGGACCGCATGTCACTTGACGAAGAGACTGTGATTGTCGTCATGCAGCCTAGAACCATTGCCCAGAAAATTGAGCGCCAGCTCGCCCACCGCGGCGCGGCGCGATCCGTGACTGGTCTCGCATCAATACTGGCCCACGAAATTCGCAACCCGCTTTCGGGCATTAGAGGAGCCGCACAGTTTCTTGAAGGCTCAATTGAACCAGAAGATCATCCTCTTACGACCTTGATTGTTGATGAAACAGACCGGATTTCCCGGCTGGTCCGGCGCATGGAAATATTTGGCGACAATAATCTCCTGGATCACAAGGTGATCAATATCCATGAAGTGCTCGGCCATGTATTGCAGGTTGCCAACAATGGATTTGCCCGGAACATTGAACTGATTGAAGATTATGATCCCTCGCTACCCAAGCTATTGGGAAGCCGTGACTTGCTGGTACAGATGTTTATCAATCTGGTAAAAAATGCGGCCGAAGCGGTCTCGGCATCGCGCACACATGCTAAAATCTGGGTCACGACATCCTATCGCCCCGGGGTGAGCTTTACAGTTCCTGGGTCACGCACCAAAACAAGTCTGCCCCTGCAAATCACCATTGAAGATAATGGACCAGGGGTGCCAGATGATATCCGATCCTTTTTGTTTGATCCCTTCGTGACGACCAAGGCCAGTGGCACCGGGCTGGGACTCGCATTAGTCGCCAAGACAATCAAGGATCATGGTGGAATTATTGAATATGATCGCCTCAATGAACGCTCGGTCTTTAAACTTCTGTTTCCTCATCAAAAGCTGGTTCGAACTTCAGCCAAGAAAAACAAACCGCAAGTGCTTTCCAAAGGATAATTCAAGAATATGAGCAAAGGTCAGATCCTTATCGCAGACGATGATGCTGCGATTCGCACGGTTTTGCAGCGTGCCTTAGCCCGCGCAGGTTTTGAGCCACAGATCACCAGCAATGCCACAACACTCTGGCAATGGGTATCTCGGGGCGAGGGAGATGTTGTGGTAACGGATGTGGTCATGCCGGACGAAAATATTTTTAATCTGTTGCCGCGGATAAAAAAATTGCGCCCTGAGTTACCAATCATTGTCATGAGTGCGCAAAATACGTTTATGACTGCAATTACGGCGACCGAGCTGGGGGCTTATGATTATTTGCCCAAGCCATTTGACCTCAACGAGTTGCTGGCGATTGTTGATCGCGCCATGTCGGATATCAAAAACAATGTCAGCGCCGCGCCACCAGAAACCAAAGAGATGGATGTGTCACTAATTGGCCGCTCAGCTGCCATGCAGGAAATTTACCGCGTGCTTGCCCGGTTGACGCAAACGGATCTGACGGTGTTGATAAACGGCGAGTCCGGGACGGGAAAGGAGCTGGTCGCGCGCGCGCTTCACGATTACTCCAAACGAAAAAAAAACGGGGGCTATGTGGCCATCAATATGGCAGCCATTCCCAAAGAATTGATCGAATCAGAATTGTTTGGACATGAAAAAGGTGCCTTCACCGGTGCTGTCACCAGAAATTCTGGACGTTTTGAACAGGCCAAAGGGGGGACATTGTTTCTCGATGAAATCGGAGACATGCCGATGGATGCCCAAACCCGTTTGTTACGCGTTCTGCAAGAAGGGGAATATATGACGGTGGGCGGTCGCACACCCATCAAGACCGATGTGCGCATCATTGCGGCTACCCATCGCGATCTGCGCAGTCTTATTTCGCAAGGCCTGTTTCGAGAAGATCTGTTCTATCGCTTGAATGTTGTGCCGCTTAATCTACCACCTTTGCGCAATCGCAAGGAAGATATACCCGACCTCATCAATCATTTTCTCGGCAAGGTCGCAGAAGAGGGAGGCAACTCCCAGACAAGGACGTTTACGACAGAGGCAATTGAAAAGCTACAAGCCTATGATTGGCCTGGCAATGTGCGAGAGCTCGAAAACCTCATCCGGCGGATCGGTGCCCTTTACGTTCATGATGTGATCACCGAAGAACTGGTTTTACAAGAATTGTCCTCACAGACCACGGGGCAACCACATGCGGCCAAAGATGAATATGATATTTGCGAAGCTGTTGAACAATACCTTGCTGGATATTTTCAAGGCTTCGGCGATGACCTGCCACCAGCGGGGCTCTATCAGCGCGTTTTGCAGCAAATGGAAAAGCCGCTGCTAACAGCCTGCTTAACCGCCACAAGAGGCAATCAGTTGCGGGCCGCAGAATTACTTGGTCTCAACCGCAATACCCTGCGCGACAAGATCCGCAAGCTGGATATTAAGGTCATAAAAACTACTGAATAGCCCAGAAAGAGCGTTCACTGGTCGCATTCTTCAAAGATAAAAATTTGTCTCATAAATGTCACGTTTTCGTTGCTTGTCCGTACCAAACAGGACAATATAAGAATCCGAGATGATTTCTGTTGCAAGCGGGATACAGTTCGAAAGCGACAAGCCCATCGCCTTTTTCGATAATCATCTCTCGTTTTCGGTATTTGGATGGAACCACAATGACCAGTGTTGACGACACCAACCGCATATATAAAGAGCCGGGACATTCCGCTGATGGTCCCTTTAGCAAGAACAGAAAGCTACTGTTTTATGTCGGTCTGATTTTAGTTTCCCTGTCTCTGGTTTTTGGGATAACCACCTATCTCATCTTGACAGGACTGACCCCTATACAACCGCGCCATAGTGTCGTTGTCACCGTGCTATTGATCAATAGTTTTTTGATCGGTGGCATGATTCTACTGATTGCATGGCATGTGATCGAACTCTGGATAAACTTTCGCAGCGGCAAGGCTGGTTCAAAGCTGCATGTCCGGTTTGTTTCGCAGTTCAGTCTGGTGGCAGCATTGCCAGCCATTTTGCTGGCAATCTTTGCCAGTATTTCCCTTGATCGTGGCCTCGATCATCTGTTTTCCACTCATACCAAAGCGTTGGTAAGAGACAGCCTTGAGGTGGCAACCACATACATCAAAGAGCATAGTGAAGTGATCAGGGCGGATATGATAGCTGTTGCAGCAGCCGCTGAAAAACGATTGCCGAAAATTGGCAGGAGGCCAAAGAGATTGGCAAAAATGCTGCGTTTCCAATCTGCGTTACGTGCCTTGCCCAGCCTTTATCTGATCCGCAAAAATGGCAAACTGATCGCCAAAGGGGGCAGCGCGCCAGATGCCTATCAAAAACCTCAGGCAGGCTCGCTGGGAGCAGCGCAAGATGGTACTGTTATTATTATTCCGCCCACAAAAACCAACAAGATCGGAGCAATCAAGAAGCTGTTCAAATCGGCAGATATTTATCTGTATGCCCTGCGCCCGGTTAATCCAAAAGTGATCCGGCATTTCCAGCGGGCTCAGGCGAACGTATCCGAATATAAAGAACTCGAACAACGTCGGGCCGGTGTGCAGATAGCGTTTGCTCTGACGTATGTAGCAATCGCCTTGACGCTACTATTGGCGGCCATCTGGCTTGGATTGTGGTTTGCAAACCGGCTGAGTGATCCGATCAGACGATTGATTGTCGCTGCGCAAAATGTACAGCAAGGTGACCTTGAAACGGTTATCAATTTGCAATCCCATCATGGCGAACTTGCTCAGCTCGGGTCGACCTTCAACAATATGACGGCCGAGTTGAAAAGTAATCAAAACGAACTCATCGATACCAATCTCATGCTTGAAGAGCGGCGCCGATTTATCGAGGCCGTGTTATATGGCGTGAGTGCGGGGGTCATTGGACTGGATGCTTTTGGCATTGTTGATCACGTCAACAGATCGGCTGAACAAATGCTGGGGCGCTCTGGTGAGGAATTAAATGGCAAACGGCTTGAAATAGCTGTGCCTGAATTTCTACCTTCGATCACGATGGCCAAACAAGACCCTGACGGGTCTGATACGCTTATTCAAGATGATATCGATATGTCCGTCAATGGCGTCGAACGACATTTTGCTGTAAGATTAACAAGGGAAAGCAGTATCGATCACGAATATGGATTTGTTCTCACCTTTGACGATACGACGGAACTTGTGAAGGCACAAAGATCATCTGCGTGGGCGGACGTGGCGCAACGTATAGCCCATGAAATGAAAAACCCCCTCACGCCCATTCAACTGTCTGCTGAACGTATTCGCCGCAAATATGAAAAAATCATAGGGAATGACCGAAAAGTACTTGATGACTGCACGGACACAATTATTGGTCGGGTTGCCGATATCAAACGAATGGTGGATGAGTTTTCTGATTATGCCCGCATGCCTGAGCCCGTCATGGAACTTTACGATATTCGCGACATAATTCATGAAGTCGCCACTCTTTACGAGAATTCTAAGCAAAAGGTTTCGCTGGCCGTTTCCGTTCCAGACAGTCCAGTGATTTCACTTTGTGACAAAGGACTGATCTCGCAGGCGCTGATAAATCTGGTAAAAAATGCGACGGAAGCTGTGGTTTGCGCCTATGAGAGAAAACCTCTGTTGAAAACTTATCAAGGGCATATCGAGATAGGTTTGAAAGGGGGTAACAATAACTATAGAATCACGGTGACAGATAATGGGTGCGGTTTACCGAAAGAACAGCGCAACAGACTTCTTGAACCATATATGACAACAAGGGATAAAGGTACGGGCCTTGGATTAGCTATCGTTCAAAAAATCACCGAGCAGCATGATGGCCACATCATGCTGGAAGACGCCCCTGCAACAAAAAAAAACAAGTCGGGAGCTCGGGTCAGATTGGTCATTCCCTACAAGAAGAAAAATCGCTCGAAAGTGAAGCCCACAACAATTTCAGTTACCACCAAAAGTCTTGGAATCGGTGACAAGAATTCAGACACAGACCCGCGGATTGAGGGAGAGAATTACGGTGTATGATATCCTAATAGTTGATGATGAACCCGATATCAGGGAACTTATCGCAGGCATAATGGAAGATGAAGGCTATGAGACCAGACAGGCCTCCAACAGCGATGACGCCCTGATCGCTATCGAAGAACGTCGCCCTTATCTTGTTATTCTTGATATCTGGCTGCAGGGAAGCCGGCTTGATGGCCTAGAGGTTCTTGATCGCATCCAGAAAATGCACCCCGATATCCCTGTGGTGATTATTTCGGGGCATGGCAATATCGAAACAGCTGTGACAGCGATGAAGCGTGGGGCATATGAGTTTATTGAAAAGCCCTTCAATACCGACAAGTTGATCAATATTACCGAACGGGCAATCGAATCTTATCGATTGAAGAAAGAAGTAGAGCAGTTGCGTGAGCAAAGCCCGATAAGTCAGGAAATAATTGGCAACTCGGCGGTTATCAATCAATTACGCCAATCCATCGAGAAAGTTGCGCCTACGAATAGCCGCGTTTTGATTGCCGGTCCCTCTGGTTGTGGCAAGGAATTAACAGCGCGTATGTTGCATTTGCTATCCCACCGCACCAACGCTCCATTTGTAGCTCTAAACGCCGCTGCCATTACACCTGATCGCATGGAAATGGAGCTGTTTGGGACCAATGAACAAAAAGGGTCTCCCAGCAAGGTGGGAGCTCTTGAGGAGGCGCATCTTGGAACGCTTTATATTGATGAAATAGCCGAGATGCCGCTCGAGACACAAAGTAAAATATTGCGCGTGCTCGTTGAGCAAAAATTCCAGCGACTCGGCAGTGGCACCAAGGTTGAGGTCGATGTGCGTATCGTCAGCTCTTCAAGCCGTGATCTGGAGGCGGAGCGCCGCGGCGGCAATCTGCGCGAAGATTTGTTTCACCGCCTCAATGTGGTACCTCTTGAAGTCCCGGGATTGTCAGAGCGCCGCGAAGATATAGCGACCCTTGTAGATCACTTCATTGCCCAGATCTCTATTTCTACCGGTCTTGTGCCGCGCATTATCGGTGAGGATGCCATGGCCATTTTACAGTCCTATGAGTGGCCGGGCAATGTGCGTCAGCTGCGCAATATCATAGAACGCCTCATGATCCTTTCTGAGGGGGATGCAGACACCATTATTACCGCTGAAATGTTGCCCGAAGAACTGGGAGGATCTGTTAATCTCAATTCAGATGGCAGCGGCGGTGAGCATTTGATGTCTTTGCCATTACGAGATGCCAGAGAGATATTCGAGCGAGAGTATTTGATGGCGCAGATCAACCGGTTTGGCGGTAATATTTCACGAACTGCCGAGTTCATCGGCATGGAGAGATCAGCATTACATCGCAAATTGCGAGTGCTTGGTGTTAATTCCTCAGATCGTAAGAAAGAAACGATCTGACCAAGGCCTCTTTCAGGCATAAAACACCCTGGATAAAGGATTTAATTCCTATTGTGCCAGTTCTTTTTGGTCTGTGGTCCCGTTTTGTGACGATCAGCCACCAAAAGTTTATGACATGGATACGTCTTTATTATATTTGTCTGCTATAACAATCTGTTAGATATGGAGTGCTTGACGTAAAAACAGATTGACAGTTTTGAACGTGGAAGCGCGGCTTACCAATGTTTTAGACACACCGTGAATGGGAGCGTGTCATGAAAGTCATAATTTGTGGTGCCGGCCAGGTGGGGTACGGGATTGCCGAACATCTTGCCACTGAAGGCAATGACGTGGCGGTGATTGATACCGAACCAGATCTTGTTCAACAGATTAGTGATAATCTGGATGTGCAAGGATTTGTCGGACATGGTGCTCATCCCGACATGCTTGATCGGGCTGGAGCCAACGAATGTGATATGCTGATCGCCGTCACCTATCATGACGAAGTGAATATGGTGGCCTGCCAAATCGCTCATACCATGTTCAATATCCCGCAAAAAATTGCTCGGATCCGTGCGCAAAGCTATCGTGAGCCTCATTGGGCCGATCTGTTTACCCGCAATCACATGCCCATTGATGTGATCATTTCACCCGAGATCGAAGTGGGGGAAGCAGTGTTGCAACGGCTCAATTTGCCAGGAGCCCTGGATGCGTTCAGTTTCGATGAGGGGCGCATTACGGCGATTGGCATCAGTTGCACTGACGAATGTCCCATTCTCGATACGCCGCTCGATCAACTCACCGATTTGTTTCCAGACCTATTTGCGATGATTGTTGGCATTTCACGCGAAAATGTGCTGTTCGCTGCAGGGCGTCAGGATCAGTTGCAAGCTGGTGACAGCGTCTATTTGATAGTACGCGCCGATCAGGTCGAGCGCACTATGAAAATCTTTGGTCACAAGAAAGATCGCGCCAATCGCGTGGTCATAGCCGGTGCAGGTAATATTGGCCTTTATGTCGCGCAACGACTGGAGCAACTGCATCCCTTTACCAATCAAAAACTCGTTGAAATTGATCGTTCGATTGCGGTTAAAGCCGCGGAGCAACTTGATCGTACAATCGTCTTGAATGGCAGTGTGCTCAATGAGGATATTCTTAACGAGGCTGATATCAGGGATGCGGACATGATGATTGCTGTGACCAATGATGATCAGGTTAATATTTTGTCGAGCGTGCTAGCCAAGCGGTTGGGTTGTCGGCACAATCTGTGCCTCATCAATAATCGAAGCTATATGACCATTGTCGATGGTTTGGGAATTGAAGCTCATCTCAATCCGCGATCCATTACCATTTCTCGTATTCTTGAACATGTCAGAAGAGGGCGCATTAATGGGGTTTATTCGATTGAAGACGGGGCTGCAGAAATCATCGAAGCCGAGGCGCTAAATACTTCACCCTTGGTTGGTAAGCCCCTTAAAGAGCTAGATCTACCAAGTGGGGTGAGAATAGGAGCCATCATTCGCGAAAATGAGATGATACGGCCAGATGGCCAATTTACGATTAAGCGAGGAGACCGCGTGATCATTTTTGCGCTTGGTGAGAATGTTCACGAGGTAGAACAATTGTTCCGGGTCAGTCTTGATTATTTTTAGGGCGCGCGTGATAGAGTCCGAAGGGTCTTAGGGTATGCTAGCCACGACATATATTATGGGTTGGTGTCTGGGGGGGGTGTCCCTGTCGATGATGATTCCTGCCTTTTTTGCTTTGGCAATCGGCGAAGAAGCGCAGGCGATGGCGTTCATGAACTCGTCTGTATCACTTTTTTTCCTGGCTGGTGGTCTGATCTTTGCTCTTCATCAAGAAAAACTTGCCATTGGTCGCAAACAACAATTGCTGATTGTGTTGGGTATTTGGTTTTTACTGCCGATTGGCGCTGGTTTGCCTTATTATCTGAGCGGTGTGAATAGTGATTTTACCGGGGCCTATTTTGAAGCGGTGTCGGGGTTTACGACCACTGGATCATCGCTCATTCAGAATCTTTCCGATATCCCAAAATCTGTTATTTTGTGGCGTGCAATGCTGCAATGGCTGGGGGGATTGACGACGTTGCTGATGTTGTCATTCATCATCGGTAAAATCATGGGAGTTGAGCTGTTTGGGCGTGATACAAGATCAATCATTCAATCAAACAGTGGTAGCTCGGCAGATCTGGAAAATACTGTCAGGACGATATTGCCGCTTTATCTTGGATTGACCATACTTTGCTATTTGTTTTTAATGTTGTTCGGCATTGCCTCTTTTGATGCACTTTGCCTGTCTCTGTCGACGCTGTCGACCGGCGGATATATGCCCAGAGAAGGCTCGATTGCTCTTTACGGTAGCCCACTGGCGGAGATCACCCTAGCGATATTCATGTTTCTTGGAGCCGTTAGTGTTATTTGGGTCAAGGCCCTCATGGAGCGGAATAAAAATGTGCTGGTACGCACCAATGAGCCTTTGTGGATCGTTATGATCATCCTTGTTCTAGGGGTTTCCCTCGCGGGGGCAAGTATCTTTAGAAACTTGGCTCCTGACTTTTGGGCGATCATTCGTGGCTTGACCCTGGGGCTGGCAGGCGCTGCTTCTTTGGTCAGCACGACGGGATTTTTATTTGGTAATCCCAATCAGGTTGTCGTACCATATCTTTTACTGTTGGTGATTGCACTGGTTGGCGGTGGGCGTTATTCAACGGCTGGGGGGCTCAAATTCAGCAGGGTACTTGCCATGCTTGATCTTTCTATACGCGAGTTGCAAAACCTTCTCTATCCTCACGGCATACATCCAACCGTATACGGCAACAAGAGCCGTGATGAGACCGTGCACAGCTCCATCTGGGGTATCTTTTCAATTACAATATTGTTTCTCGTATTCTTAATATTGTTTCTGTCATATCTTGGCATTCCACTGAATGCCGCCCTTATGGTTTCCGTTAGCTCTTTTAGTAATTTTGGACCAGCATATGACATGGCGCGCCCCATTAATCCTGACAGCTTTCCAATGATTGCCTCGATGGGGTCAACAGCACAATTACTATTGTGTGTGGCGATGATTATCGGGCGCGTAGAAACATTGATTCTTCTGGGGCTGCTCAATCTGGCTATCTGGCGTAAATAAGGGACTTGAGCGCCATCGGGTGCCGATATGTCGCTTCAACATAACCATGTCGATAGCGTACTATTAGTATCAAAATTGAGAGATAAAACAAAATGCTGCCCGTGTCATTTGAGAGTTTCTTGCCTGACGCCGCCCTTGCTGGCAGGTTGATATATCTAGACATTTGAATGTTATTGATCTAGATTTAGTTACACTTACAATATGTTTTGATGTGAGTAATCGCGATTGATGCCATTGTTAATCAAGTGCAGACATTTGGTTATCGCTGGGTTTACTCGACTAATTGTCGTGCGGGAATTGTATTTTATATATTTTTGTGTCATTTCTTGACCATATTAATCAAGAATTGGGATGAACAACTAATAATGGGCTCAAACACATGTGTTTAGGGCGCAGACGAAGATCATGAACGGATAAATAATGGCTACGGATCGAACAAAAAACTTACAGGACACGTTTCTAAATCACATTCGCAAGCAAAAGACACCGGTTACCATCTTTCTCGTTAACGGCATCAAGTTACAAGGTGTTGTAACCTGGTTTGATAATTTTTGTGTTTTGTTGCGCCGAGATGGTCAATCGCAACTAGTGTACAAACATGCTATTTCAACCATAATGCCTGGACAGCAGATACAACTATTTGACAAGCTGGAAAATGAAGACAACGACGAATAAAAATTACGCGCAAAATCAATGCTTTAAGGGTGAGATTCTATAGGAACCAAAGATCAAATCGCTGCTATGGTGTTGGCACCTGTCATACCATATCAATCCAGTATTAGACACCCGTTGGACAAGCGCAAGGACGTCATCGCATCAGTTCAGAAGCACTCGCCGCAAGCCAGGCTAAAAGAAGCGATTGGCTTGGCTCATGCGATTTCCCTTGATATTTGCCACAGTGAAAACATCACTCTTAAGCACCCCCGACCGGCCACATTGTTTGGGGAAGGTAAAATTACAGAGCTGCAGGCGATCATCGATAGCCAAGATATTGAGCTTGTTATTGTCGATCATATTTTGACCCCTGTGCAGCAACGCAATCTTGAAAAAAAATGGGACCTGAAAGTGCTGGATCGCACGGGGCTTATTCTCGAGATATTTGGTGAACGGGCGCGTACCAAAGAGGGGCGCTTGCAAGTCGAATTTGCTCACCTTGAATACCAGAAAAGCCGATTGGTACGCTCCTGGACGCATTTGGAGCGGCAAAGAGGTGGTTTTGGCTTTCTGGGTGGCCCTGGCGAAACCCAGATTGAAGCAGACCACAGGCAAATTCGCAACCGTATTGATAAAATCAAACGTGAAATCAACAAGATAAAAAGAACGCGCGAGCTGCACCGCAAAGCGCGTAAAATGGTACCCTATCCGATTGTGGCGCTGGTGGGATATACGAATGCCGGCAAATCGACTCTGTTCAACTATCTGACCGGGGCTGATGTCATGGCGCAAGACATGTTGTTTGCGACGCTTGATCCAACCATGCGCGAAGTGAAGCTACCAAGTTTTGGCAAGGTTATTTTATCTGATACGGTAGGCTTTATATCGGATTTGCCAGTCACATTGGTGGCCGCTTTTCGCGCAACGCTTGAAGAGGTCCTTGAGGCCGACGTTTTATTGCATGTGCGCGATATCTCTCATCAAGATACCGATGCGCAGCGAAATGACGTGATCGATGTTTTGCACGAACTTGGTATTGATGCGCGGAACGAAGACACCTCGCTCATTGAAGTCTGGAACAAGGTAGATCTATTGGATGAACAAAGCAAACAGGCCCGCCTCAATGAAGCGTTGATGCACCCGGATCGAACCATAGCGATATCAGCTGTAACCGGAGACGGTCTGAAGGATATGTTGGTGCTGGTGGAGCGCAAACTGACGCAAACGTTTAAAGAAGTCAGGCTCAGAGTTGCGCCAGAAGATGGCGCTTTGCTGCATTGGCTCATTGAGCATACACAGCTTGTGTCAAGGCAGCTGAATCAAGAGACCGGTTTTAGTGATCTGGTTGTCCGGGTATCACAACAAAGCATCGGGCAGCTGGAGAACCGGCTAGAGGGGGTTCGTACGAAAAAGAGCGACTAAGGCTCGCCTATCCTAGACTAGATTTTTCGCGCTGCTTGGCGACTTGCCAGAACTGTTCCATCAATTCAAAACTGGAGTCTTGTGGTGTCTTTCCAGCCTTGGACAATAGTTCTTCGACGACTTTGAACCGGCTTGTAAACTTGTTGTTGGCGCGCCGCAGGGCCTGTTCAGGGTCCAGTTTCAAATGGCGTCCCACATTAGCGATGACAAATAAAACATCGCCAAACTCATCTTCAATGCGATCTATGTCAAGGGGTAGATCACGGTCGGTCAACTCTTGTTCGAGTTCACCAATTTCTTCTCGCATTTTGTCAAATACGGGAGCCAGAGATGGCCAGTCAAAACCAATGCGTGCCGCCTTGTTTTGCAGCTTGATGGCGCTGCTCAAAGCTGGCAGGGTGATCGGTACACCATCAAGAATACTGTCCGGTTCATTCCTGTCGTAAGCACCGGCAGCAGCTTTTTCGCTTTCCTTGATACGCTCCCATTGATCAACGATTTGCTCATTGGAGAGGGGGGCTTTTTGATCCCCAAAAACATGGGGGTGACGGCGGATCATTTTCTCATTAATGGCGTCTACGACATCGGCAAAATCAAACAGCTCTTGCTCTTGCGCGAGGCGGGCATAAAACACCACCTGAAAGAGCAGGTCACCCAGTTCAGACTTAAGCCCCACCATGTCATCATTCTCGACACTCTCGGCGACCTCGTGAGCTTCTTCTAACGTATAGGGAACGATGGTTTTAAAGTTCTGCTCGAGATCCCACGAACAACCAGTGTCGGGCGTGCGCAGCGCGTCCATAATCTCCAGCAGCTTGTTGATGTTGTTGGATGCCACGGCGAGAACCTCCAGAGAAAGCATAGTTTATATACAGCTAGTTGCTGGCTATCATCATAATATATCGTTTTGTATCAAATAGATATTCACACCAACACCATTCGCATAAGAGATATTATGTAAAGCGAGTTATCTGCCACATCGAATCTATTCGTAGTTTTGAGCAATGAATTCATTCAGCAATTGCACACCAAAGCCTGAGCCCCAGCCTGAGCTGAGTTCCGTTTTTGGCGACCCCATTGCGGTACCAGCAATATCCAGGTGCGCCCATGGAGTCTCGCCGACGTAGCGTTGCAGGAATTGTGCTGCTGTGGTTGAGCCAGCCAGTCGTCCACCGGTATTTTTCATATCGGCAATGCGCGAATCAATCAGTTTATCATAGGGCTTGCCAAGCGGCATCCGCCATAGCTTCTCACCGCTTTTTTCACCCGCCTTCAATAGACGTTTGGCCAGCTGATCATTGTTGGAAAACAAGCCCGCATATTCCTTGCCGAGCGCGACGAGAATGGCACCGGTCAATGTTGCCAGGTCAATTACCAGCCTTGGTTTGTAGGTGTTGATTGTATAGGTCAGCGCGTCAGCAAGAACAAGCCGCCCCTCTGCATCGGTATTGATCACTTCTATGGTTTGTCCCGACATGCTGGTGACGACATCACCTGGTCGTTGCGCCTTGCCATCAGGCATGTTTTCCGTGAGGCCAATGACGCCAATGACATTTGCCTTGGCTTTACGAAGAGCCAATGTCTTCAGGAGACCGGTAACGCAGGCCGCGCCTCCCATGTCGCCCTTCATGTCTTCCATGCCAGCAGATGGCTTGATGGATATGCCACCGCTGTCAAATGTCACGCCCTTGCCAACTATCGCCAATGGCTTGTTTTTGCTGTTATCGGCTCCGTTCCATCGCATGATCGCCAACCTCGATTCGCGTTCGGATCCTTGCCCAACCGCTAGCAAGGCACTCATACCCTTGGCGGCCATTTCCGTCTCGTCCAGGATGGTCACATCGACACCCAGCTTTTCGAGTTCTCTGGCTCGCAGAGCAAACTCGACCGGTCCCAATATATTGCCAGGTTCGTTGACAAGATCGCGGGCCGTGAATACCCCCGCACGCAAAGCGTCAAAATCCTGATAGGACCGGGCGACTTTTCTGTGGTCGCGACAAGCTATAGCAAGTGTTTTGATATCACCTTTTTTATCGACATTTTTGTCCTTGGTTTTGTACAAATTAAAATCATAACGTTTCATCAAGAACCCGGTCGCGATGGCCGCAATATAGTTGGCTGTGAAAACGAAATCTTTGCCGATATCCTCGACAAGAACCGTCACGACGCCTGTAGGGTCATCTTTGACCAGGCCGCAAATACGTCCTCCTACCTTCATCCACTCCCTTGCTTCCTCGATGGGTTCATTACCCAGCCCCACGACAATTAATCGAGACTGTGTGAGATTGGCAGGTGAAATGATTTCGATGTTGTCACTTTTGTCTCCTTCGAAAGAGGAAACACCAATGGCATTGCCGATCTGCCCACCACTTTGCTTGTCGAGTTTTTTTAAGCTGACTCCCCATTTTTTTTTACTGGCAGCCAGCAGGATGATGGTGCCGGTTTCCGGGATCGTTTGACCATGAAATTCAACTGCGATTTGGATTTCCATGCTGTCTCCAGTTTGAGTGATTTACGAGCTTGGTGCTGATTGGGACGGATATCTGACATAGATAGCGCTTGAACATCTAAATTAGAAGAGTTTTAAATCGGAATTGTCTGTCAGACTAATGCTTTGCTATTGCGATGCAAGTTGAAATAAGCTGTTTTGTCCAATTTCCAACAACTTGTCATGTTGTTGGCTAACGGAGCAAGTCTTGGCTTGATCAGCTTTGCCTGTGTTCGTAAACTTGAGGATCAGCGTGATCCCGCCTTGTTTTGAGATGCAAAAGGTTTTTTTGATGTGTGTCTATAGCCGATATGTATTTCGCCAGACCGGTCAAGCTGTTGTCATGATCCTGGCAACACTGATGGTCATTATCTGGGTTTCCGTGGCGCTCAAAGATATTAAATTAATGACCAGTGAAGGGCAAACATTGAGCGTTTTTCTCAAAATGACCATGTTGGCGATGCCGCAGATCATAGGCATTGTCATGCCGATGGCGCTATTGATTGCTTGCGTTCATAACCTCAACAAGTTTAGCGGTGATAGTGAGATAATTGTCATGGCAGCCTCTGGCGCAGGGCGCTGGAAATTTGCCTCCCCCTTATTGATTCTTGGTGCCATCATCATGGTGCTGATCATGGCCAATAACGCCTATGTCCAACCAACCGCGCAAAGAGAATTGCGCAGCTATATCATCAAGGTGCGTACAGATCTAATCGCACATGTGTTGCAACCTGGTCGGTTCACCACGCCCATTACCAACCTCACATTCCATATTCGCGAGCGAGAGGACAATGGTGATATTCTAGGCTTCATCATGCATGATTCCAGAGATAAAAATCAGATAATGTCGTATATGGCGAACCGGTCGCAACTAATCAAGCGAGGTGAAAACGCCTATATGGTGATGTATGATGGTCATATTCATCGCCGCACACCCAAAAGCCCTGATGTTCAGGTGATTGCTTTTGATCAATATATCTTTGATTTATCGCGGTTTGAGAGCGGCAAGGGCGGCAAAACCCATTACAAGACATATGAGAGCTATATCGGTGAGCTCTATGCACCATCTCCTGACAATTCCCATTACAAAAAACGGCCTGGCACTTTTCGCGCCGAACTGCATGACCGTTTGTCAAATCCGCTTTATCCCATTCTTTTTGTACTCGTGGCTTTGGCCATGCTGGGATTTCCGCGTACCACACGCGAGGACCGCATACTCAGTATTGTGGCGGCGTTTGGATTGGCGGCAGGCGCACGGCTTGGAGGGTTGTTGTCAGTCAATTTACTGGCCAAAAATGAGGTGGCTATCTACCTGGTCTATGGCATTCCCATCGGGGGCATACTTCTGGCAGCCTACATCATTCAATCCCGTGGCACGGGGCTTAAAATAAGTATCCACAGGCGGAGTGGTTCCATCGATCCTGAACAAGGGTCGGCATCATGAATACATTATCGCGCTATATATTTCGCAAATTCATGACATCAATTTTGTCAGTATTTTTTCTGTGCCTGGGGCTGATCTTTTTGATCGATCTGATCGAGATGATGCGCAAAGTGCTGAAAACGGGCGGCACTTTGATTGAAGCTATGTTCATTTCCATGTTGCGGGTCCCGTCTTTTGCCGAGCTATCATTACCGTTCGCCGTACTCATTGGCAGTATCGGAGCGTTTTTAATGCTCTCGAAAAGTTCAGAACTGATTATTGCCCGATCCTCTGGCATGAGCGTTTGGCAATTTACCCGTCCGGCAATCCTTGTTGGCGTGCTGATTGGCATCTTTGCCTCGACGGTCTACAATCCGCTTGCCGCTAGTTTTCGGGCTTATTCCGAAGTGTTGCAAGCTGAACTTAGCAGTAAGAAGAAAGGCTTGCTGCCAACGGAAAGCGCCGCCTGGTTGCGTCAGGACGGACCAGATGGGCAATCGATTCTAACAGCTCAGCATGTATCCCGGCAGGGTTCTTTTCTGGCTGATGTGATCTTTTTTCAGTATGATAATCTGAAATTATTCAAAGAGCGCATCGATGCTCAATCTGCCCTGTTGACGGAGGGACGCTGGATTTTAACGGATGCAAGGGTGTCGGCGGCCAATGAAAAAACCCGGCATTTCAAGAAATATCTTGTTGGCACTTATCTGACGCGAACGCAGATAGAAGATTCGATTGGTACCGCGGAAAATATCTCCTTCTGGCACCTCCCCAGGTTCATCAAAATCGCGGAAAAGGCAGGCCTTCCCGCTCGTCAATTTCGTCTTCAATTTCAGGCTTTATTGTCCCGCCCCCTGTGGATGATTGCCATGGTGCTACTAGCAGCCACCTGTTCGCTGCAATCCTTCCGATTCGGAAATGTTCAAAAAAAGATATTCTTTGGGCTGATTTCGGGGTTCATTTTCTTCGTTTTCGCCCAAATGTCGAGGAATATGGGGCTATCAGGACACACTTCGGCAATACTTGCTGCCTGGGGGCCTGCCACTATTGCTTGTTTGGTCGCTGCAAGCGTATTAATACAACAAGAAGATGGTTAGAATGCGTGGGGCATTTCGATGAATTTGCAGTTTGCCAACCGGGCCACTTCTGGCCTCAAGGTCGGAGGAGTGTTTTCGCGTATGCGGATAATTGCACGCTTGTGCCTTGCTATAGGTATTCTGGCCTTTGTTACTCTGCCAGCTTCGCTTTCTTACGCACAGCAAAACCCTCTGCTCGACCCCTCCCTGAACTCTAATCCAGACGCCCCCATGCTTCTGCAGGCGGACGAGCTTATCTATGATAATAAAAACAACAAAGTGCGTGCCCAAGGCAATGTGGAAGTTTTCTATAACAAGCACACCCTTCTAGCTGATCGTATCATTTATGATCGCAATCAGAATATTTTGATCGCCGAAGGCAATGTGAGGATCAAGGAGCCAGGAGGTGCGATCATCAAAGCTGACCGGATCCGCCTCACCGATGACTTCCGCGAAGGTTTTATCAATTCCCTGAAAATTCGTACCATTGAAAATGCGACCATTACCGCTGATCGAGCAACGCGCGTTGCGGGTAATAGCACAATTTTTGAAAATGGATCTTTTACCCCATGTAAAATCTGTAAAAAACATCCCAACAAGGCGCCGATCTGGCGGATCAAAGCTGAACGGGTTATTCACGACAAAAACGCCAAAACCATCGAGTATGAAAATGCTGCCTTCGAATTTCTCGGTGTGCCAATCGCCTATGTGCCCTACTTCAAGCACGCCGATCCCAGCAAGAAAAGGCAATCCGGCTTTTTAACCCCGTCCGCCTCCTACTCAGGTGATCTGGGTTATATTCTAGAGACCCCCTATTTTATCGCATTGGCACAAAATTATGATATGACTATCACGCCGGTTGTGACCACTAGGGCAGGTCAGATGCTGAAAGGTGAATGGCGACACCGTCTGGCCAACGGATCTTATAATATCACACTTGATGGTGCCTATGACGACACCCCGGATGTTGACACTCCTGAAAATCGCAAATTCAGAGGTAGTCTTGTCACCAAGGGCAATTTTGAACTTGGTAGCTTTTGGAATTTTGGCTGGGATGCGACCCTTGAAACGGATAATAAATATCGCAGGTTCTATAAGCTTGATGATGTCAAGGCGACTGACCGTGTTTCTCAGGTCTATCTAACGGGGCAAAGCGAACGAAGTTATTTCTCTATGCGTTCCTACTATTTCGTCGGTTTGGTAGACGATGATGATTCCAATTCTAACTCCTGGGTGCATCCTGTCGTTGATTATAATTATATCCTGAACAATCCGGTACTGGGCGGTGAGCTTAGCTTTAATGCAAATGCCGTGTCGCTTTCGCGTGATGATGCGCTTGTCGAAACTGACGGCTGGCGCAAGGTTGGTGTCAAATCCAACCGGGTGAGCGCTGATCTTGGCTGGCGACGTGAACTGGTTGACCGTGTGGGGCAGGTTTTTACGCCCTTCGCTCAAGCGCGCGGTGACATCTATCACTATACCGATACGGATGATAACAATACGGAGCGCACCGAGACCAGGGGCACGGCGCTTGCCGGCCTCGAATATCGTTATCCGTTTATCGCTAATTTGGGTCGTAGCACACATATTGTCGAGCCTGTTGGTCAGATCATTTATCGTCCTGATAATAAGAAGCTGCAAAACCGGCTGCCAAATGAGGATGCCCAAAGCCTCGTTTTTGATGACACTTTGCTGTTCAACAGCAATAAGTTTTCTGGATATGATCGTCTTGAAACAGGTGCGAGAGCCAATGTAGGTGTACGCTATACGGTCAATCTTCCTGATGGTGGCAATGTGCGTACGGTGTTTGGTCAAAGCTATCAGTTAAATGGGTCCAACCCCTTTCAGGAAGCAGAAGCCAGCGGTCTTGATACCACGCGCTCTGACTATGTTGCGGGCTTCTATTTTGAACCCTCCTCGCATTTCGGGCTTATAGCTCAGGCACGCTTTGATCAGGACAGTTTTGAACTCCGGCGCACAGATATTCATTCCTGGATGAATTATGGCCCCTTCTCGGCAAGTGCAAACTATGTCAAACAAGCGCCAAAACTTGGCATTAACAATACGGATTCCAATAATCTGATCGGTGAAGAGATTTTAGGTGTCGCTGGTGTCAAACTCAGCCAGTACTGGTCTTTGACGGGTAAAATCCGATATGATCTCGAAGAATCAGAAGTAGACCGCCACGGTGTTGGCCTGACCTATGCAGATGAGTGCTTCTTGTTCGGCATCAACTATGACCATACAACACCGATTGATGGGGTCGTTGATTCCGATACAACGATTTCCTTCAGAGTGGAATTCAAGCATTTGGGCGGAGCGACGACTTCAACGGATGTAAGCGATTTGGTCTCCGACCAATAGTGAAGCACGTTCTGGCCATATTTTCTGATTAGATATTAATGAGACACGAGAGTTTTTCAGATCTCTTTTGCTTTGCAATAAATGCCTGTTCAAAGTGGATCGTTGAGTTTCCGGTTTCTATAGTCTGAAGGATAGATCACCATCATTTCGCTGCTTAATTGCAATGAACAGGTCTGTAATGTCGCTATGATCATACGCTTTACTAAAATTGGATTGGGTTGCTGTTTTGCCACATTAACGGCTGTGCTTACCATCGGCACCCAGGCAACGGCGCAAAGTACAACATCCATAGTAGCTCTGGTAAATGACGAACCCATCTCCAATCACGATATCAATATGAGAATTAAGCTGTATCTGGCCAATTCCAAAGAGTTGCGCACGCGCCTGCAAAAGAAGCTCAGGAGTGAAAGCACGAAGAAAAAATGGCGTAAAATGATTGACGAATATCGTCCACAAAATCAGACCGAAGCAAATGATTTGCAAAAGAAACTCGTCAGCAAAATCAGGGCGCAAGTGCAAGCTTCCATGAAGGGAAAATTGAAAAAAAGGATTCTAAAGGAACTCGTCGACGAACGCATTCAATTGCAGCAGGCCAACAAGCTAGGAGTTGCGTTGACGGATGAAGATTTGGATACCCGATTGGATAGTATTGCCAAAAGGAACAAAAATAAAAAAACCGGCAAACCTTTGACAAGGGACCAGTTTACAAAATCACTTCGGAGCATGGGTATTCCGATACGCGAGTTTCGTAGTCGTATGAAAGCAAAAAGCTCGTGGATAAGGGTTGTCAGGCGGAAATTCCAATATCAGATCAATATTGGTGATCAGGATGTTGATCGTCTTATCGACACACAGACCGATGCTGCTGTAAAAATGAAAACTGTATACAAAATAAAACGTATCAGATTGTCATTGGCATCGAATGCCAGCGAATCAAACAAGAGCCAGCGTCTGGTAAGAGCTGACAAATTGAGACAGTCCATTACCTCTTGCAAGCAGTTGGAAAAAGCCGTTGGTCGTGTTGACGGCGCATCGCTGAAGTCACTTGGTACGAAAGCTGGTGATACCTTCCCCCATACTATGCGCAGCTATTTGAGCCACACCAAGGATGGGCATTTAACGCCCGCCACATTGACCTCGTCTGGTGTTGAGCTTTATGCTGTTTGTGAACGTAAGCAGCGACGTATTGCTGACAAGACGAAGCGACAAGCTGTGAAGGAAAAACTGCGCCAGCAGGAATTCGAGATTTTGGCGCGCAGGCATCTGCAAGACCTGAGGCAAGACGCTTCCATTGAATATAGATAGACCCATCTATGCCGTCATCTCAATCTCTACAAACGTCTCTCCCTATTGCGCTGACGATGGGAGATCCAGCTGGCATTGGCACTGAGATAACGGTGCTTGCCTGGAAGAAGCGTCAGCAACACAAACTGGCGCCGTTTTTCGTTCTTTCTCGAAAATCACTATTTGAAAAACTTGCTATCCTTGATGGATTTGAGATACCTCTTGAGATGATCAGCTCCCCGGAGCACGCTAACGAGGTCTTTTCACAAGCATTGCCAGTATTGGAACTTCCTCAAGAAGTACCCGCAATAGCGGGCAAATCAGACCCATCGAATGGTGCCATGACCATTCTTTCTATTTCGCAAGCAGTTGAACTGGTCAAGAAGGGCCAGGCCGCAAGCGTTGTGACGAACCCGATCAACAAGCATGTGCTCTATGAGGCAGGATTTGAATTTCCAGGACACACTGAATATCTCGCAAAACTTGCCGAGCAATGGGGCAAGGGCTCTGTGCGACCGGTCATGATGTTGGCCTCCAGGCAATTGCGAGCCGTGCCACTGACCATTCATATCGCATTGTCGCAGGTGGCCGAACATATTACCAGCGCATTGATCATGGAAACCGCCCGTATCATATCCAATGATTTGACCCGATTTTTTGGTCTGAAGTCGCCGCGAATTGCTGTTGCGGGCCTCAATCCGCATGCCGGTGAAAATGGGACCATGGGAACGGCAGAGATCGATATTATCGAACCGGCACTAAACACATTGAAAGGGGAAGGGATTAACGTATCTGGCCCTCATCCCGCTGATACCTTGTTCCATGCAGCAGCGCGTGAGACCTATGATGTCGTGATCGGCATGTATCATGATCAGGCTTTGATACCCATTAAAACTCTGAGTTTTGATGAGGGGGTCAATACAACACTAGGGCTGCCATTTGTGAGGACCTCACCGGATCACGGTACAGCTTATGACATTGCGGGCAAAGGTGTGGCCAGACCAACAAGCCTGATCGAGGCCCTGAAACTTGCCAACGATATGTCACATCAGTCCCAGATTTTTGATCAATCCACGGAGCACGGGGAATGATTGATGATCTTCCCCCTTTGCGTGATATTATCCGCACGCACGGTCTGGCTGCGCGCAAATCACTTGGTCAAAACTTCTTGCTCGATTTGAACCTCACAGCCCGGATCGCTCGCTTTGCTGGTCCACTTGAACAAAGCACGGTGATTGAAATTGGACCAGGTCCGGGAGGGTTGACCCGGGCTCTTCTAAGCGCTGGCGCTGTCAAACTTATCGCCATTGAGCGAGACGCTCGCTGTTTGCCAGCCCTGCAAGAAATCTGTGATCATTACCCCGGCAGGCTGGAGGTTCATAATAGCGATGCGCTGAACTTTGACTACAAACTATTGAGCACAGACAAGAACGTCAAAATTGTCGCTAATCTACCCTATAATATAGCCACGAAATTGCTAATTGACTGGCTGCGTGTTCCACAACATCCACCCTTTTATCAGTCCATGACATTGATGTTTCAAAAAGAAGTGGCCCAGCGTATCTGCGCTGATTTTGGTTCCAGGGCCTATGGCCGTCTGGCCGTTATTTCACAATGGCGTACGCGCTCACAAATCGTTATGACGCTCCCTGCCCGCGCTTTTACACCGCCGCCAAAAGTCGATTCAGCTGTTGTTCATTTCACGCCAATTAATCCCGTTGGCGAAGTATGTCGGTTGGAGGATTTGGAAGTTGTGAGTGCCGCCGCGTTTGGACAAAGACGAAAAATGCTTCGAAGTTCATTAAAGCAGATCAGCAAAAGACCGATTGAGCTGCTTGAACACGCAGGAATTGAGCCAAAGAAACGTGCCGAGCAGCTGTCAATCACCGAGTTTACAAGGCTTGCACAGGTCTATGGCTCTATGCGAGCAAATTAGCTGGTTCAACTCTCTACAGATTTGCCAGCATATCGTCGACAAAATCTTGTAAAAACAGCATGCGTTGTTTTTTTGCGCGCTCGGCGATGAGGATCGCATTGATCTCCGTTTGCGCCAACTGCAGATCGTCATTGATGATGATATAGTCATATTCGGACCAGTGGCTGACCTCACGGGCGGCTTCTGACATGCGTTGCGCGATCACTTTTGAACTGTCGGTGCCGCGCCCTCTTAGACGTTCTTCCAAGACTTTGGCGGATGGTGGTAAAATAAACACCCGGCAAAGTTCATCGCCGCATGTTTGAGACAGTTGGGAAGCGCCCTGCCAGTCAACATCAAACAAGATGTCTTTGCCTTCGCTCAAAAGCTGTTCTACCGGCCCTTTGGGAGTGCCGTAATGGTTGCCAAAAACGCAAGCTGATTCCAGCAATTCCCCATCCGCTTGCATCTTCTTGAACTCCTCAATAGAGACGAAATAATAATTCTCGCCATGAATCTCTCCCGCACGGGCATAGCGAGTGGTCACAGAAACGGACATTCTGAGATCGCGATGAGTTTTGCGCAGCCCATCGCATAATGTTGTTTTGCCAGCCCCCGATGGCGATGAGACAACCAACATCACACCACGCCGGTTCGTCCATGTGGTCTCTTTATTCAATGTTTTGAACCTGTTCCTTCATTTGATCGATGATCGTTTTCAATTCGAGGCCGGCATTTGTCACGTCAATTGCGGTAGATTTTGAACAGATTGTATTCGCTTCGCGGTTAAATTCTTGTGTCAGGAAATCGAATTTGCGGCCCACCGCCCCTTCAACGAGCAGTAACTCGCGTGCCGAAATGATATGGGCTTTCAGCCTGACGACTTCTTCCTCCAGATCAGCTTTGGTCGCGAGTAATACGGCTTCCTGGTGCAGGCGTTCCTGGCTAAGCCCGGTATCTGTATCGAGTAATTTTTGCACCTGTTCTTGCAAGCGCGCCTGTATGGCCTTAACCGATCTGGTTTTCGAATTCTCGATCTCCGCGAGATGTGTTTCTATCTGTTCTATGTGTGCGGAAATGGCCTCAAATAAATGCTGGCCTTCGTCGTTCCGTGCCAAAACGACTTTGTCCATCGTCATATTCAAACTAGCAAGAAGCGCTTGTTCAAGCTCTTCACGTTCAGACGGGCTGTGCTCTGGTTCAACGACTTCAAGGACGCCACGTAATGCCAGTATTCCATCGATACTAGGCTGGCTCGCATCAACAAACATGTCTGCTTTGCGAATCGCTTTTGCCACCTGCTTGAGGCCGTTTTCATTGATCTTGATTTCCTGATTACCGGTAATGCAATTAACTTTCAGAGTGAGGTTGCAATTGCCCCTTATGATATTTTTGGCAACCAAAGATCGTGCCTCGGCTTCAAGCTTGTCATAGCCAGGCGGTAAACGCATCCGGATATCGCGCCCTTTGCCATTGACGGTACGGATTTCCCAATACCAGTTATAGCGACCAATGGCCCCATCATCTCTTGCAAAACCGGTCATGCTTTTGACAGCCATATTGATCTGAAACCTTTAGAATTAAGCGAAAACGCTATTGTTAGGTAACAATTGCATAATTTGAAGGGGGTTGCCATATCGGGATTAGGCAATGGTGGAAAACGCAGAAGACCCGGAAACTAGTGTGGTTTGCGGGCCGGTAATGGAATGTTGTTGCCCCAACCATTAGTGCTTTTTGCCTGTGCTGGCGCTTCTGTGTTCACAGCCACACCGGGAATCGCTTTCTCGATTTCTTTGGCTGGGGGTTTTTGCTTTTGCTCTAAAGCGGTGAGGCGCGCTTCTTCTGCTTGCTTGCGCTTTTTCTCAACCCGGCGTTTTGCTTCGATTTTACGCCATTTGCGCACATTATTATTATGACTTTTAATATTCGGCGCGAAGGCATGCCCGCCGGTGCCATCAGCGACAAAATACAGATCCTTTGTGTCGGCTGGATTTAGCACAGCTTCGATCGCCTTACGGCCAGGATTGGCAATCGGTGTGGGTGGTAGCCCTTTGATCTGGTAGGTGTTGTAACCAGTTTTCTTGGCCATTTCACTGCGCCGCAAAGGATGTCCGAGTTTGCCTTTGCCGCCTACCAGTCCGTAAATAATGGTGGGGTCTGATTGCAACTTCATACCTTTGCGTAAACGATTGACAAATACACCGGCAACTCTTTTGCGCTCGCTTGAACGCCCGGTTTCCTTTTCAACGATGGAGGCCAGAATGAGTGCCTCTTTGGCTGTTTTGAATGGCAGGTTATCTTGACGAGTTGGCCACAGTTTTTTAAGATATTTTTCCTGCGCGGCGGCCATCGTTACCAGCAATTCGCGCCGATTTGCTCCTTCTGAAAACTGGAACGTATCTGGCATCAAGCTGCCTTCTGGTGGAATAGCGTCGATGCTGCCAGCCAGTTGGGGATGAGCTTTAAGCGCATTGACGACCTGTTCGCTGGTCCAGCCTTCTGGTAATGTCACCTGGTAAAAGATGGCTTTGCCCCGGACCAGAATATTCAGCACATCTTGCATGCTCGCGGCCTGTGGGATCGCGTATTTGCCGGCTTTCAGCTTTTTGGCAGATTTGCTGGCCACGACATGCAACGCAAAAATACGTCGATTGCTGATGATTCCATTTTTTTGCAGTCGAGATGAGATCACACTTAGTCCTTGTCCTTTGCCTACCTCGAACAATACCTCACGTGTCAAGGGACCCGGTTTATCGATTTGCAGGTGCGTAAACATATAAAAGCCAGCAACGCCAATGGCCGCAAAAAAAGACAGGCTCATGAGTAACTGCATCAGTTTGAGAGTACGATTACGTTTCTTTTTGGTTTTCAGGAGTCCTTGCTGCGGTTTTGGCTGGGTAATAACCGGTTCAAAATGTTGCGGCTCCGAGATGGGCTGATAGCCTGGTTCCTGAGCGTGCGAATGAGGCGGCACCTGCCAGTCGTGCTGCTGTGGCACAGAACTTGGAGGGGTGCCTGGTGGTAGCCCATTGTTTGAATGATCAGTCATTGATTAAATTGCGGTTCCCAGATCAGCTGGTTTGACTACCCTAGCCTCACTAAAAGTCAGTTGTAAAATATTTACACTATGTCCACCAACGTATCATGGAATATGGCCAAAGCGTGAGCGATTTGGCAAGGGTGGTGAAAACAACTTCTGGGAAGTTGCATTTTTTCAACGATTCGTAATGTAAAAAGCGCGCTGTCGGGCCTAGTTCTCAATATTTCGAATGATGATAGAGGCATTGGTGCCACCAAAACCAAATGAATTACTAAGCACCGTATTTATCTGCATGGGCTTCTTGGTATGTGGCACCAGATCAATGCTGGTTTCTGCCGATGGATTGTCCAGATTGACGGTCGGCGGGGCGACATTGTCACGAATTGCCAGAGTTGAAAATATGGCTTCCACAGCACCTGCTGCGCCAAGCAAGTGACCAATGCTGGATTTCGTTGATGACATCGTGAGATCGCTCGCAGCGTCCCCAAATAGGCGTTCAACAGCACCAAGCTCAATTTCATCGCCCATCGGCGTCGAGGTGCCATGGGCGTTTACATAGTCGATATCAGAAGGCTTGATATTGGCGCGCTTGATCGCTGCTTGCATACAGCGGTAGGCTCCGTTTCCGCTAACGGCCGGGGCCGTGATATGAAAGGCATCCCCCGAAAGCCCATAACCAACAACCTCACCATAGATTGTGGCGCCGCGCGCTTTGGCATGTTCCAGCTCTTCGAGAACCATGACTCCTGCACCTTCTCCCATGACAAAACCATCACGCCCTTCATCATAGGGGCGTGATGCTTTTTCCGGGCTATCATTATAGCCTTTGGAGAGGGCTTTGGCCGAGGCAAATCCCGCGATTGCAAGACGGCAAATCGGTGATTCGGTGCCGCCAGCGACCATCACATCGGCATCATCAAGGGCAATCAGACGCGCCGCATCGCCAATGGCGTGTGTGCCTGTTGAGCAAGCTGTCACAACAGCATGATTGGGACCTTTTAGACCATGTTTGATGGAGATATAACCGCCAGCCAGATTGATCAGACGTCCTGGAATAAAGAACGGGCTAATACGGCGCGGCCCTTTTTCTTCCAATAGCAATGACGTGCTGGCGATGCCTTGCAGCCCACCGACACCCGAGCCAACAAGAACACCAGTTCTGAAGGCGTCTTCATCACTTTGGGGTGACCATTTTGAATCAGCCATGGCCTGATCGGCGGCAGCGATGGCATAGACAATAAAATCATCTACTTTTCGCTGATCCTTTTTGGGTACCCAGTCGTCGGGATTGAATGTGCCATTGGTGCCGTCACCTCTGGGAATAATGCCGCCGATCTGACATGACAGATCGTCAACCTTAAATTTATCGATACGCTTGATACCGGTTTTACCCGCTAACAGGCGTTCCCATGTTTCGCTGACTCCGCACGCCAGTGGTGTAACAAGACCAAGACCAGTAATGACGACTCGACGCATTTGAACCATCCTTTGCACTCAATGGATGTGACGATATATCTGGGAAATTTGCCGATTAGCAGAACGTAAACACCTTTGGTGATCAAAATAGATCTCCAGTGGTGTTTACGTGAGTATATTACTCGAAATGCTGGAACGCTAGGAAGCGTTCTTTTCAAGGAACTTGACCGCATCACCAACTGTCAGAATTGTTTCGGCGGCATCATCAGGGATTTCGCAGCCAAATTCTTCTTCAAAAGCCATAACAAGCTCAACTGTATCAAGGCTATCTGCCCCAAGATCATCGATAAAACTCGCATTTTCTGCGACTTTGTCTTCATCGACGCTTAGATGTTCGATTACGATTTTTTTCACTCGGCTGGAAACATCACTCATTTGCAATTCCTCGCTATAGTTCAACAGTAAAGGTTATGTCCAAGGATCTGACGAGAGCGCCTTGAACGAAAGAACGGTTAAGGGCTGATACAATGAATAGTCCCGTTGGGAAAGTCTTTTTCATTTCTGTTGAAAACTTCCTCTATCGTGGGCCTTCATGGCCTAAACCCAGTTACATCAGTTTTTATTGATCCAAAGTCGTTAGTGCTTAACAAGCAGGTCCTGCATAGGTTATTCCCGCATATTTCGTCTAGGTCAAGGCTAGATCATGACCAATCCTCCATTAATATTGAGAGTCTGGCCCGTTATGTAGCCTGCTTCATCGCTGGCAAGGAATAAAACGGCATTGGCGATGTCATCTGGTTCCCCTAGCGCCCCTGCCGGGATGATTTGCGTGATGGCGGTTTTTTGCTTCTCATTGAGCAAGTCGGTCATGGGAGTAGTTATGAACCCCGGCGCAATACAATTGACGGTAATACCGCGAGGCGCGATCTCACGGGCCATGGCTTTCGACATGCCGATCATACCCGCTTTAGACGCAGAATAATTACCTTGGCCGGGGTTGCCGACGACGCCACTGATTGAGCTTATATTGATGATGCGGCCATAGCGGCGACGCATCATAGCTTTAAGCGCTCCCCTGCAAACCGCGAAAGCGGATGACAGATTGACGTTGATCACATCGTCCCATTCCTCATCTTTCATGCGCAGGAATAGATTGTCTTTGGTGATACCGGCATTATTGACGACGATATCGATCTGTCCAGCCAGCTCTTCGGCCCTTGCATAGAGACCGCTAACGGCTGCGCGGTCCATCAAATCACACGGAGCGGTAAAAACATTATCACCAAGCTCGTTTACCAGTTCAGCCAATTTTTCTTCGCGGGTTCCAGAGATCACTACTTTGGCGCCTTGCGCATGTAACAATCTGGCGGTTGCACCGCCAATACCACCCGTGGCACCCGTCACCAAGGCCCCTTTACCGCTCAAATCAAACATGCTCAATTCCCTGTCTAGTTATTCGTTTGGGTTTTGTGATGAAACCAGCTTATTTGCTGGAAAATTCTTCGATTTCAGCTGGTGTGCCGATTGAGGGCGATAGCATGCTGCGCTCAATGCGTCGGGCCAAACCGCTCAATACTCTGCCCGCGCCAACTTCATATAGAGTGTCAACGCCGCTGGAAGCCATATAAGAGACTGTTTCGCGCCAGCGTACCGTCCCTGTCACTTGTTCAACCAGGCGTTGTCTGATCTCGTCTGGTGAAGTGATCGGAGACGCCAACACATTGGCGATCAATGGTACGGCTGGCTCATTGATCGTCACATCGGCCAGCGCATCCGACATGGCATCGGCAGCTGGAGCCATCATTTGGCAATGGAAGGGAGCGCTGACGGGTAGCAACATGGCGCGCCGAGCCCCCGCTTTCGTAGCAAGTTCCATGGCGCGCTCAACGGCAGCTTTGCTCCCACTGACAACGACTTGCCCCGGCGCATTATCATTGGCCGCCGCACAAATATCTTCTTGTGCGGCCTGCTTGGCAATTTCAAGAACAGGTTCAAAATCCAGCCCAAGCAACACAGCCATGGCGCCTCCGCCCACCGGCACGGCTTGCTGCATGGCCTGCCCCCTGATTTGCAGCAGCTTTGCCGTGTCGGTCAGGCTGATGGCGCCACTTGCCGCGAGAGCTGAATACTCCCCCAGAGAATGGCCTGCCACGAATTTGAGGCTTGTAGCCATATCAAAGCCCTTGCCCTCAAGAACGCGCATGACTGCCATCGAAACCGCCATCAATGCGGGTTGAGCATTTTCGGTCAAGGTCAGCTCTTCGATGGTGCCATCCCAGATGATATTCGACAGTTTTTTACCAAGGGCCTCGTCCACTTCGTCAAACACACTTTTGGCAGCGGGATATTGCTCGGCCAGATCAAAGCCCATGCCCATTTTTTGACTGCCTTGTCCAGGAAACGTGAATGCGGTGCTCATGGCTCGTTCAATCCTTGTTGTGCTCACTTAAAACTGGGGATTTTGAACTGATAACGCAAATGATTATCGTGTCAAGAACATAGGGATGTATAACGATAAGGCGCAAAGCGTAATATGCCTCATATATATACAGGTTTTGCTTGCCAAAGGCCTATACATACATATATATAACCTGCTTTACGGTTATTGGCCGGTTGGAGGCTGAACGGAAGCATTATATTTTGTTATTGTTGCAGTTCGCAGCAAAATATATTTCATCCCGTGTCTTCACTCTTTTCGGAACTGAATTTTGAGCCTTTTCCCTCTGGGAAGCAGTTGCTCTAAGAGGCTCCGCACCGGACATTAGCGGTTTTGACAATCGTGTCACCCAAATATCTGGCGGACTTCTCGTTCGCTGGACATTAGAACAAGGCTCATACCCATGCCATTATACGAGCATATTTTCATTGCGCGCCATGATATCTCGGCCCAGCAGATGGAAGCTCTGACAGAGAAATTCACCAGCATTTTGAAAGAAAATGGCGGCAAGGTCCAGACTTACGAATACTGGGGCCTTAAAAACCTGTCTTACCGTATCAAGAAAAACCGCAAAGCGCATTACGGTTATTTCCAGCTCGAAACGCCCCATGCAGCACTTGCTGAAATGGAACGTCAGATGACGCTCACCAATGATGTGTTAAGGTTCATGACCATCCGCGTTGATGAGCATGAAGAAGGACCTTCAGCTATGATGCGCAAGTCCGATCGCGATGATCGCAAACCTCGCGGCGGACCTGGCGGCGGACCTGGCGGCGGCGGACGATTTGGCGGCGGTGGCCGTGATGGTGGACGCCCACCGCGTCCAAACAATAGAGATGACAGATAGGGATCAATCATGAAAATCGAACAATTACCAGTCCGACGCCCTTTTCATCGTCGACGCAAGACCTGCCCTTTTTCTGGCGATAAAGGGCTAACCATCGACTATAAAGACGTAAAACTTCTGCAGCGCTATGTTTCAGAGCGCGGCAAAATCGTACCTAGCCGTATCACGGCAGTAACAGCAAAAAAACAGCGGGAACTAGCCAAAGCCATCAAACGTGCTCGTTTTCTTGGCTTGTTGCCTTACGTGATTGGCTGAAATTAAATAAAGAGCTGCTGTTTTGCGGTGGCTCTTTTAATATCAAGTGTTGGGATGAACGAATGAGGCTCAGACATTGAGCCTTCATCTCTAACCGCAAAACAGCGGGACAGCGAAAGTGACAAAGAATCCATATATTGCGGGGTTGGCTGCAGGCTGCGTTGCGGCACTGCTTTATCTATCCCTTGCCACTGGATCGGGCATGGGCCTGTTGCTGTTCTATCTTGCCCCGCTACCTGGCTTTATCGCGGGATTTGGTTGGGGTGTTCGGGCGGCGGGCGTTGCCGCATTAGCTGGAACCGGACTTATTCTTGCAAGTCTTGGCTTTACGCCAGCAATCGCCTATGGCGTCTCACTTGCCGTTCCTTCCGTCATTATCACTAATTTTGCTTCTCTTTACCGTCTCTCGGGTGATCCAAGTCAACAACAAGAAGAGCCAGAACAGCGGCAAATCGAATGGTACCCGGTGGGCAATTTGATGCTCATAGTAGCGCTGTATGGCGGCCTGCTTGCCATGATGACAGTGCTCTTACTGGGCACCTCCTATGAAGCCTATCTTGATAAAGTTGGATCGCAACTCGATTTGATCATATCCAAAGCCATTGAGGCCGGATTTTTCAAAAAGCTGAAACCGGAGGTAATGGGCCAATACAAGAGCGTCGTGCAGGCCATACTGCCGGCTTCAACGGCGGTTCTATGGTGCCTGCTGGCGTATATAAATATGTGGATCGCCGCTCATATTGTACGTCTGTCAGAGAAATTGAGCCGTCCCTGGCCCGATCTTTCACGTATCGAATTTTCCTATAAAAGCTCATTCGCCCTGATCGGTTTGTTTTTCTTGTCGTTTTCCATGCCGGGAATCGGTGGGCTTATCCTGTCTGGCTTTGCCGGCGCGATGATGATTGCTTTTTTGCTAATGGGTTTGGCGGTGCTGCATTATCTGACGCGCCCTTATCCAGCACGTGGCCTCATTTTATTTGGCACTTATATCACCATCTTTTTCATTGGCTGGGGAGCGATCTTCGTGATCATTCTTGGCGTAGTAGAACCTCTCGTACAGATAAGAAGGCGTGCCAACATCGCGCCTTCCTGAGGCTAAAATCACACGTGCCTAAATTGAGCAATATAGAGATTTAATCAAACCAAGGAGTAAAAATTATGAAAGTTATTTTGCTGGAGCGTATCAAACGGCTGGGACAAATGGGTGATGAAGTCACCGTCAAGCCTGGATTTGCACGCAACTATCTGTTGCCAGTTGGCAAAGCACTGCGGGCAAACAAAGCCAATCGCACGTTTTTTGAAACCCAGCGGGTGCAGTTGGAAGCTCGGAACCTTGAAGCAAAAACTGAAGCTGATGCTGTTGCCAAAAAGATCGATGGTAAACATTTCGTCGCTATTCGCCAGGCCGGTGACACAGGTCAGCTTTATGGATCTGTCGCTACCAGAGACATCACGGATGTCATTACTGAAAACGGCTATTCTATCTCCCGTAATCAGGTCATGCTTGATCGTCCGATTAAATTGCTGGGTCTTCATGACATACGTCTTAGCCTTCATCCTGAAGTTGAAATCAAGGTGATCATCAATGTGGCCCGCACGGAAGAAGAAGCCATGCGTCAGGAACGCGGCGAAGACGTCACGACGATGGACGATGGTGATGATGATGAAAATGAAGTGATCGCTGCTGAAGACATTTTTGAAGATGACGAGTTCGCAGAACAGGCCACCGCTGAATTGAGCGACGAAGAAGCAGGTGACGAAGATGCGAAAGATGACTAAGTCTGGATGAGCTTCTTATAGACGATCAAGCCGGCAATGCTCACTTGGCATTGCCGGTTTTTTATTGATTTGCAAGTGACACGACTCTGTTGGCATTGCGCTGGTGTTGTTACAAGGACAGTGTCAAGCTTGCCTTTGGTGATGAGAGGGAAAATCTACAAATAAATATTTTCATGCACAGGCCGCTTGTGGATTGCGGGTATAGCTATACACATCTCAAATTGAGCTTTTGAAGCTGCATGCGAATCGTTTCACACTCTTTCTCATGACACAGACAAATCCCCAGGACATCTCGTCCCCGGCCGCGCCGGGGACCCATGACAATGTAGTGCCGTTTCGTATGGCACCGCATAATATAGAAGCCGAGCAAGCCCTGCTTGGTGCCATATTGGTCAATAATGAAGCTCATGATCGGGTTTCCTCTTTTCTCGAGGTCGATCATTTCTTTGAGCCTCTGCACGGACGCATCTTTCAAGTTGCCACGCGATTGATCCAAAGCAGCAAGCCGGCAACGCCGATTACGCTGAAAACTTTTTTTGATCATGAAGAGCCGATTGATGAGAAGTTGACAGTGCCGCAATATCTCGGGCGGCTGGCGGCAGGTGCTACTACCATTATCAATGCCAAGGAATATGGCCAGACCATCTATGATCTGGCGCAGCGGCGTTCCTTGATCATTATTGGTGAGGATATGGTCAATACGGCCTATGTGTCATCGGTTGAAGAGCCACCTGGCTTGCAAATCGAAGATGCTGAGCAAAAACTCTATAAGCTGGCCGAGACCGGCAAGTATGGTCAAGGCTTTGAAAGTTTCTCGTCTGCTCTTCGTGGCTGTATCGAGATGGCGGATGCTGCTTATCGTCGGGGCGGTGGTTTGTCGGGGGTCTCCACGGGCCTTACTGACCTTGATCGTCAGATGGGTGGTTTGCAGGGATCTGACCTCATCGTTCTGGCCGGACGTCCCAGTATGGGTAAAACGGCGCTTGCCACCAATATCGCATTCAATATCGCCAAAGCATACAATATGGCTGCCAAGCAGCCAGAGAGCCCAGATGGATCTCCCGGCGAGGAAGATGGGGCGGTCGTCGGGTTTTATTCTCTTGAGATGTCATCAGAACAATTGGCGACGCGTATTGTTTCCGAACAATCGCTGGTGCCGTCTGAAAAAATTCGCCGTGGCATGATCTCGGATGATGATTTTAGAGAGTTGGTCCGCGTTTCACAAGATCTGCAGGAGATCCCGTTCTTTATCGATCCCACCGGTGGTATTTCCATAGCGCAACTGGCAGCTCGTGCAAGGCGTTTGAAGCGCCAGCATAATCTGGGTGTGATCATTGTTGATTATTTGCAGCTTTTGACTGGCTCGGGTAATTCGAACGCCAACCGGGTACAGGAAATCACCGAAATTACTACGGGCCTTAAGGCGCTTGCCAAAGAGCTGGCAGTGCCAATTATTGCTCTTTCCCAGCTTTCACGACAAGTGGAAACACGAGAAGACAAGCGGCCACAACTTTCTGATCTTCGTGAATCAGGCTCCATTGAGCAAGACGCCGATGTGGTACTGTTTGTGTTTCGCGAAGAATATTACGTGTCGCGCGCCGAACCACGTGAAGGAACCCCGGAACATCTTACCTGGCAGGATGAAATGGATCGCACGATGGGCCTCGCAGAAGTGATTGTCGCAAAACAACGACATGGCCCGGTGGGCACTGTGAAAATGCAATTTACTGGTGAATTCACTCGTTTTTCCGACTATATCGACTACGATCACCTTCCCGAGCGTCGCGATTACTAGTCGCCAGAAAGTCGTCAAGACGCAATCATGAGCAGCAAAACTTTGCAATCAGCTGCTTTGGTGCAATAGATATGCGGCGCTAGCCCCGCTTAAGCGGGGTTGGTGCCGTTTTCGCATTTTACTAATCATGAGACAGGCTTTGAGTTTATGTCTTCAAAATCGATGCCCGATTTAGCCTCTGGATCAACTGCTCTGTTGACGATTGACCTCGCGGCGATTGGTGAGAACTATATGCGGTTATGCGAGCTGGCCAAGGGCGCGCAGTGCGCGTCAGTGGTCAAGGCCGATGCGTATGGCCTTGGCGCGGCGCACGTGGTGCCTGTGCTATATGATCTGGGATGCCGTACGTTTTTCGTGGCGACCGTTCGCGAAGGTATTGCTTTGCGTGCCTCACATAGCGATATAAGAATCTATATTTTGGACGGCTTGTTCAAGGGAACTGGTCCCCTTTTTGTTGAGCATGAACTATCGCCGGTGCTCGGGTCATTGGCAATGCTCGAACATTGGGCGGCCTTTTGTGCCTTGCGAGACCAAAAACATCCTGCTGCTTTGCATTTAGATACCGGCATGAACCGTCTTGGACTTGGACCTGGCGAAATAATTGATCTTGTCGCACATCAGTCCAGCATTTTGAACGAAGTGAATATCGATCTTGTGATGAGCCATTTGGCTTGTGCCGACGAGCCAGAACATGCGAGCAATCAAAAACAGCTTACCCAATTCCTTACTCACATGAACAACTTGCCTGCGATTCCCGCTTCGCTTGCCAATTCAGCTGGCATATTTCTGGGGCCAAGTTATGCGCTTGATCTTGTTCGACCGGGTATCGCTTTGTATGGCGGACAGCCCAATATAGACGACACCAGCGCTATGCGCCCCGTGGTCACGTTGACAACTCATATTGCGCAATTGCGCACGGTTGAAAAAGGCGGTTCCATCGGCTATGGCGGTGCTTATGTTGCAAAGCGTCATACCCGTCTTGCCACCTTGCCCGTTGGCTACGCTGATGGATATCATCGTATGCTTGGTTCCTCTAATGATCGAAGAGGCGCCAGTACCTATATCGGTGGGCATGAGGCACCCCTTCTGGGCCGCGTCTCGATGGATCTCATCACCATAGATGTCACCGACATACCAGCGGAGTTGGCGATTGTTGGCGCGGAAGTGGAGCTGTTGGGTGCACATGTTCTCATCGATGATCTGGCGAAAATAGCAGGTACCATCGGCTATGAAATTCTAACATCGCTCGGCGCAAGATATGAGCGCCACTATACAGGTGAAAAATAAATGGCTCGTGAGAAAAATAGTTTTACCTGCCAGAGTTGCGGAGCATCCACAGGACAATGGGCCGGTCGCTGCAATGCCTGCGGAGAATGGAACACCATTGTCGAGGAATTATCGAAAAACAGTGGCATCGCCGGAGGGCCATCAAAAAAGCAGGCCAAGGGGCTGACGCTAGAGCTTGAGGCCCTAGATACTGAAGTGGCTGATGTTCCACGTTTAATGACGGACATAGCCGAATTTGACCGTGTCACCGGAGGGGGACTGGTGGCGGGATCTGCCATTTTGGTCGGCGGAGAGCCAGGGATCGGAAAATCAACCTTGCTTTTGCAAGTGGCGGCCGTACTGGCTAAGAAGGGCCACCGCGCACTGTATTTCTCAGGGGAAGAGGCAACGGCGCAGGTCAGGTTACGTGCCAGGAGGCTGAAGGTGACAGATGCGCCCGTTGATTTGGCGGCCGAGACCAATGTTGCAAATATCTTGGCGACGCTGGAAGCTGGTGCCCCCCCTGCTATAGTCATTATCGATTCCATTCAAACCGTGTGGTCAGATAATCTTGATGCGGCCCCAGGTACGGTTTCGCAGGTGCGCGCCTGTTCACAGCATCTCGTTCGCTACGCCAAGCGCTCGGGAGCCGCTTTGTTGATCGTTGGCCATGTCACCAAAGACGGACAGATAGCCGGGCCAAAAGTTGTCGAGCATATGGTTGATACGGTGCTCTATTTTGAGGGCGACAGCGGCCACCAGTTTCGTATTTTGCGGGCTGTGAAAAATCGTTTTGGCGCCACCGATGAAATCGGCGTGTTCGAGATGAAGAATGAAGGATTGGCTGAAGTTGCCAACCCTTCGGAAATGTTTCTTGGTGACCGCAACGACGACAGCCCTGGATCGGCTGTTTTCGCAGGTATAGAAGGGTCAAGACCAGTTCTCGTGGAAATACAGGCGCTGGTTGCCGCCTCGTCCCTTGCAACCCCCAGACGCGCCGTGGTTGGTTGCGATTCCAATCGGCTTGCCATGATCATCGCAGTATTGAGTGCCAGATGCGGGTTACGCTTTGGGGCGCATGATGTCTACCTCAATGTGGCGGGCGGCCTGCGCATAACGGAACCGGCGGCGGATGTAGCGATCGCCGCTGCGCTTATTTCGGCGCTATCTGGTATCGCCCTACCGATTGATCGTGTATTCTTTGGAGAGATCTCCTTGTCTGGAGCTGTTCGCAACGTGGGACATATGGGCGCACGTCTGAAAGAGGCCCGAAAACTAGGGTTTAAAACGGCCACAATGCCGATGCCGGTTGATGGTGAGACACCCGATAAAAAGATGTTGGTCGAAAATCTGCCGCATCTTAGTGCTTTAACAGCAAATATACTCGGATCAGAGGGCGAAAAAAGCCTCAATTCGGATGGAAAAGAAACAAAAAACAGTTGATCAATACTGTGTTAGTATGCCTTTTACGAAGCGTGAGGGGCTTTATATTCACATGGTACGAACGCTGATAATTATAAAGAGGGGCAGGGAAACAAATGCCATCATTAACGGTTCTTGATTTGGTTTTGGCTGCAGTCATGCTGATATCTGGCTTTTTGGCCATGATACGCGGCTTGACACGCGAGCTACTTTCAATTGCTGCTTGGATTGCTGCGGCTGGTGCCGCTGGTATTACCTATTTCTTCTATCAAGAGGAAATTAAACAATTGGTGCCTATTCAACCGGAAATTGCGGCTGTTGGTGGCGTTTCTGTGCTTGTTTTTCTGGTTGTTCTCGTTGTTGTCAGCCTGTTGACAATCAAGATTGGCGACTGGGTGCTGGATAGCAGTATTGGCGCCCTTGATCGTACTTTGGGTCTTTTGTTTGGACTTGCTCGCGGCATGATCCTGTTGGGGATCATTTTCTGGTTTTTTATCAAGTTTACGGATGACAAGAGCCGTCCCGACTTTATCGAAGATGCCTATTCACGCGATGCGATTGAATGGACCAGTGACAAGCTAGAAAAAGTTGGTCACAATTTTGCGATTAAAATTATGGGTGTTCTTGGAAAAGGTGAACCTGAGGGCGAGCCGCAATAGATCACAAATGATCTGTATGGGCTAAAGTGTCACGATGTTTCGGCCTCGCCATAAATCTTGGATTGTGCTAAGAAATCGACTTCATTGGTCACGCAGAGGGTGCTCGCATGTCACATCTTTTTGAAAAGAACGCGGCCGGGCGAACCGCGATGGCAATTGATTCTGATTCACAACCGTTCATTGATGACGACAAACTGCATGAAGAATGCGGTGTGTTTGGCATTTTCGATCATGATGATGCCGCCGCCTTTACGACGCTGGGGCTACATGCCCTCCAACATCGAGGTCAGGAAGCCGCCGGAATTATAACTTTTGATGGTAAAAGATTTATATCAGAACGACACCTTGGCAAGGTCGGAGATTACTTCACCTCCTCAAAAGTCATTAAAAAACTGGTTGGCCGAACAGCGATTGGTCATGTGCGTTATTCAACCACCGGCGATACCGTTTTACAAAACACCCAGCCGCTTTACGCAGACCTTGCGACAGGCGGCTTTGCCATTTGCCACAATGGCAACCTGACCAACGCCATTACCCTACGCGAAGAACTGATCAAGGGTGGTGCTATTTGCCAAACGACCTCTGATACAGAGGTTCTATTGCACCTTGTTGCCCGCAGCCGGGAGCACCAGTTCGTCGATAAATTCATCGAGGCACTCAAGCAGATCGAAGGTGCTTTTGCCTTTGTTGGCCTTACCAACAAAAAGCTTGTTGGTGCGCGTGATCCTTATGGTATTCGCCCCCTGGTGCTTGGCAAGCAGGGCAATTCATATGTTCTGGCATCTGAAACCTGCGCCCTCAACATGATTGACGCAGAATTTGTGCGCGAGATTGAAAATGGGGAAGTGGTCATCATCACCAAGGATGGCATTCAATCCTACAAGCCGTTTGGCGAAACAAAATCACGTCCCTGCATTTTTGAATATATCTATTTTGCGCGTCCCGACTCAATTGTCGGTGGGCACTGCGTTTATGATGTACGCAAGAAGATGGGAGCGGAGCTGGCACGAGAATCCAGCGTTGAAGCCGATGTGGTCATCGCCGTGCCAGATAGTGGTCTCCCCGCAGCAATTGGTTATGCCCAAAAATCATATATCCCGTTCGAACTTGGCATTATCCGCAACCATTATGTGGGGCGCACATTTATTGAGCCAGCTCAAAAAATTCGCGAGCTTGGGGTGCGACTGAAACATAGCGCCAACTGCGCGTCGATCGCTGGCAAACGCATTATATTGGTGGATGACAGTATTGTTCGCGGCACAACCAGCATGAAAATCGTCAAGATGATGTATGAAGCCGGGGCCAAAGAAGTCCATATGAGGATTTCCAGCCCACCGATTACCCATCCCGATTTTTACGGCATTGATACCCCTAGACGCTCTTCTCTTATTGCTGCGGGCAGATCGGTTGCCGAAATAAATGAGTTTATCGGTGCCGACAGCTTGGCTTTCCTGTCTATAGAGGGAATATATAAGGCGATGGGATATAAGAGCAGAAATAGCAAAAACCCTCAATTCACCGATCATTGTTTTACGGGAGATTATCCCACCAGATTGTTGGATCGTTCAGGGCAAGCCATTGATAAACAACTATCATTACTCGTTGAAGAGAGCGCTTAAAACAAGTTGTAAATGGTCTTTCAATTTTATTTGGACTACGATCTGCGTAAATCTATCTATACATACTAAGTTCGCTTGAAATAATGCTGCCTAATTTGGCTATTATAACATTTCTATGACGTCCAGATCTTCAGATTTGATACTGGAGATGACAACATGTGCTAATATGAGGATAGGCTTGTTTAGCGCACAATAAGGAGAATAATAGTGTCTAGATCGACTGTTGCCTTCCTTGCTGCTGCTGGCTTTACGTTGGCAATAACGGGTGTTGCCCAGGCAAGCAAAATACATACGGGCGGAGCTCGCGGTTCTTACAATGGTGACTTTTGCCCGCCATTGGCAAAAGAACTGGGAACCGCAAAGTTCAACTATAAATGTTCGCCCTCGCTGGGCTCCAACGACAATATTCAAAAAGTTCAAAATAATCCGGCAGATGTAGGATTCTCGCAGTTTGACGTATTTGCCCTTAATGTTTCCCAGCAATATCCCACTCAACCATTTCACGTTATTCGTAACGATATCGCTCGTGAATGTCTGTTCATGGTGACAAAAAACAAAGAGTTGTTGAGTTTTGGTGATGTTGCTGCTCGAGCCGATGAGCTTCACTTTGTTTTGCCACCACAAGGTAGCGGCAGTGCCTCTACATTTGATTATCTGAGACGCATTGATCCCGATGGTCTGGGACGTGCGCTCGATGTGACCCATGCAGAAAGCACCGACATAGCTCTGAAGAAGGCGCTGGCAAATGACAGCAAATCTGTTGCCCTGTTTGTGCAGTTTCCTGATCCCGATAATGATCGTTTCAAGCTGATTGCCAAGCAAAAGGGGCTGTTCATCCCGGTTATTGATCGTAATATTTTACGTCAGACGATCGACGATCAGAAAATTTATTTCGCGCAGGAAACAGATGTCAGCAATGGCAAATTCTGGAAGAAGGGTGCCAATGTCACAACAGCATGTACGCCTATGGTAATCTTTACGGGCAATCCGCGACTGATGAGCGATAATGATCAAAAACTTGATCACAAGGACATGATTAATACGGTCAATGATATTCCCTCTCAAAAGCTGCTGCCAAAACAGGGGTTTTTCAAAAAATATTGGGCTAAAACCAGAGCTCTGTCAGCTGATGCCGTCGATAAAATGATGGTGGCCTCGGAAAAGGCCCGCGAGAAGGCAGCGCCTATGCTTGATATGGCCAAGAAAAAAGCCCACGAATTAGGGGAAAAAGCCGCTCCCATGCTGGAAACCGCGAAGGAGAAAGCCAAGGAGCTTGGTGAAAAAGCCATGGACAAAGCCAAAGACCTTGGTGATGCCGCAAGAGACAAAATGCAGCAATAAAATCTTGAGCAGATGATGAGATTAAAAGGCGGCCTGCGGGCTGCTTTTTTTTGCTGTTTTTGCTATCCATCAAGGCGCGCAATTCATATAACAAGTCAAATAAATGCAAGAGAGTAAAACGATATGACAGATCCTGCACACCTCGCTGGCCGGGTGGCTCTGGTGACCGGAGCATCCAGAGGTATTGGCGAAGCAGCAGCGCTGGCAATCGCGAAGTCGGGTGCTCATGTAGTAGCCGTTGCCCGCACGACCGGTGGGCTGGAGGCGCTTGAAGGTCAAATTCATGATATTGGTGGGGAGGTCACACTGGTACCGTTCGACCTGCTCGAGCTTGATCGCATTGATGATTTGGGTGCGGAGATTTTCAAGCGCTTTGAGCGTCTGGATATTCTTGTTGGCAATGCCGCCATACTCGGCCCCTTGTCGCCCCTTGGTCATGTCAGCACCAAGGATTGGAGTAAGGTGATCGATCTCAATCTTAACGCCAACTGGCGGTTGTTGCGTATTTTTGATCCGTTGTTACAGCGCTCCAAAGCCGGTCGGGCTGTTTTTGTGACTTCTGGTGCCGCTACTCACAATCGTGCTTATTGGGGTCCCTACTCTACCTCCAAGGCCGCCCTTGAAGCATTGGTCCGCACCTATGCGCAAGAAAACAATGCAACCAATGTGCGCGCCAATCTTCTGGACCCAGGCATAGTACGCACCACTATGCGGATGAAAGCCTTTCCAGGTGAAGATCCTCAGACTTTGCCAGCTCCTGGTGAACTCGGTCCCTTGTTCGTGCGGATGTGTTCAGAAGATTATGAGCAAAACGGACAAACAGAAAAGTTCAAGCGTATTAGCTCAGACTGACACTCCAGGTCAACTGGTTCATGTCTATCTGAACCTACACAGGATATACATACCGATTTAGCTGCCATCAAACAGACAGTGTCCGTTGTCAGGGGTAGAGCGGTCTATGTGGCGGGCTTCAAAATACTGTATATAAAATACATCATTTTCTGCTGGTTGATCCT
>JAAETJ010001060.1 GCA_024228495.1 bacterium
ACCCCGGTGAGCGAGGCGAAAGCCACTTCCCCAATGGCGGCGACCGGATCCCGCGCTCGTCAATCATCGCGATTTCGCGCGATGATGGTGGGTTGGTCGGTTGATCGGGTGGTTTCGCGTATTTCGAAGACACGGAATTCGCCTGGTCGCCTCTTCCAGTGGTTAGCTTTTTTTGATGCTCAAACCCCTTCGCCCCAAACAGGGCCTTTGACCCAGGACGGCTGAGTTTCAGGCGGTTGCGGCAAGCATCGAATACGGCAAAATAGGTGGCATTGGGATTCAAGGTCATGCCGCTGGTAAAGGGTGCTGATCGAAATTCCATATTGGAGGCGAAGCAGAGGATTTATGGAGATTTCCGTTAATCGTAAATTAACGATACAATGATTATTTTTGTGAAAACACTTGTTGCTTTTGTAGTTGATTGCTGACTGCTTCACAGAATAATAATTTAATTTACACGGATTGCGATAATGAAATCTTTGCGCATTAAGGCACTTGCAACTCTTTTAATCTCTGCACTTCTTTTGTCAGGTGCTTCTTTTATCGGAAGCTCCCTATATATTCGATCAAAGGTCAGCGATGCGGAAATGTCTTGGCGCAGCTATCAAGATGATTCATCTATCAAGGCCAGAGCAATAGAATCCCTCACCAAAAATCTGGGCTTTGGAGGGATGATACATCAATTCAAGAATTATGTACTCCGGCAAGATCAACCACGTATTAAAAAGGTGTTAAATACAGCCGTAAGTTCACTATCGTCACTGGATCAATATGAAACTGCTGGAATTAGCAATAAAGAATCCAGGGCGATTAAACAAATACGATCTGTTATAAATCTCTATATAAACAATATGGAGAAGGTTCAGGGGTTGGTCAATGGAGGTTCTCACGCGGCAGAAATCGACAAGCATGTAAAAATCAGTGACAAGCCTGCTCTGGAAGGCATTGCCTTTTTGATTAAGGCTGTCTCCGGTTCGCGACTTAGCGCCAGTGGAAATATAACGAAATCCGAGCTATTATCCAAAATTCGCTCTGCGCTTGGATATGGTAACATGATACATCAATTCAAAAACTATGTGCTAAGACAAAAGCCCTCCCGAATTATAAAAATCAAAAATAGTATAACGCGCGTACAAAATGCTATTTTAGCATATCGAAAGCTCGAGACCAATGCGTCCGAAGAAGAAGCTCTGTCAGCTATTAGCGGGGTCGTGGCTAAATATGACAAGAATATCAAGATTGCTAAAAAACTGACGGAACAGGGGAAGACCCCTGAGGAATTAGACAGCAGTATCAAGATAAACGATAAACCGGCTTTGGATGGTATGTCCAGATTGGTCACTGAAATCGGTCTTCAGAATAAAATCGCCAGACAATCCCTGACGAATTCACTTGGATCGGCTACGTTTACTTCAATTATTATCCTGGTTATCGCAATATCGAGTTCGGCCATCCTGACTATGCTGGCATATTGGGTGCTAGTGCATCGCATTGCTTCTCCGATTAAAAAAGTCACGCAAATCATGACTCAGCTCTCCAAAGGAGAGACAGCTTTCGACCTTTCACAACTTGAGGGAGATACTGAAATTGGGGAAATGGTGAATTCAATAGCCGTGTTCAGAGAAAGCGAGTTGGCAAAGGAAAAAAGTGAGCAAGATAGCATACGCGAATCAGCCAGGTTTGAAGCTGATAAAGCGATCAATTCTATCAAGGAAATAGCGCAAACCATGGACAAAATGAATGGAGTTGCTCTCAATCTTGGTATTTTAGACGGTCATTCAAGAAAAGTCAGCGGTTCAAGCCAGACGATTGTTTCTGCTGCCGAACAATTGGTAGCTTCAGTAGATGAAATATCCACAAATAGTGAAGGTGCTTCGAACGATGCCATAGAGACAGATAACACCGTCTCCAGCGGCCTCTCAGCTGCTCAAAGCGCTATGGGTGCCATTCAGATTATCTGGGATACGATGGAAGACAGCGTTGGAAGCTTTGGAGAGCTAACAGGAGCCTCGAATCAGATTGAGCAAATTCTCAATGTCATTGAGGATATTGCTGAACAAACGAACCTCCTGGCTCTGAATGCAACCATAGAAGCTGCTCGCGCTGGCGAAGCTGGAAAGGGGTTTGCTGTTGTCGCATTGGAAGTAAAAAATCTGGCTAATCAGTCCTCAAAAGCTACAGAAGATATTGCCAATCGTATTCAGGCCCTAAAAGCTGGAATGGAGAGTATTTCCTCTACAATGGATAAGTCACGCGAGGCAGTTACAGCTGGAAGAGAATCAATTGATAAAACAGCAAACACAATGGAGCTAGCAGCGCAGCAAGTATCCAGTGTATCTTCTAAAATGACTGACATAACCAGTATTCTCCACCAACAAAAAGGCAGTAGCTCTGAAATTTCCAGAAGTATCAATGAAGTCGCCGGTTTTTCACTGGAAAGCCAGCAGCAGGTTGAGCTTGTAACGGCTAGCATAAATAGCACAAATGAGATGATGACGGAGATTGCCAAATCCTCATTTGATGGAAAGTCAGACCGTAGCCTTTGCGAGATTGCCAAGATTGACCATATCCTGTTTAAAAAGAATATTATCAGTATTGCAATGGGCGATGCGCAGTCCAATTCCAGCGAAATTAGTGATCATCATAATTGCAGGCTTGGAAAATGGTACGATGGTCTCAAACTACCTCATATTGTGGATTTGCCATCATTTAAAATGCTTGCAAAACCTCATGAAGCGGTGCACGCGGCAGCCAAAAAGGCCCTGGATGCACATAATGCCGGTCAGGTGGAGGGGAAATTGTTGGCGATAGAAGAAATGAATGCAGCTGGATTAGAGGTTCTTGCTATACTTGATCAACTCTCGCAAGCAATAGGTGAGCATGACAATGCTCACATATTTGATGAGGCGAATAAGCGGAAAGCCTAGAAATGGCAAACGTCAGTTTGGGGTCATCTTTCCCGGAACCACATCAATGTGGACCGGCGTCATAAATTTATGCCCGCTTACATTTATTTTTCCACAGGCATTTTGAGTTTCGTTTCAGGGTTCATTGCCTACGCTGTCTTTCGACGAAATTACCTCTGCTGAACTGGACTATTGGTCACTTTGTCGGTTGCTGAAACCACTTCTGATAGTCTGATCCATCCCATGAAAAAGCCTTCTGAATACGGGGCGGCGGTTTTCCCGTTGCTTAAGATTACTTGTGATGCGGCTGCTGTGGCGAGCTGTATCTGACACACATTCATGCGGATGAAACAAACTTCTGATGCCACTGCAATTTTCTTCTGAAATTGACATGAAGCTCACAAAATCCCAATAAATATGGTTAATAAACCATTGACGACCATATAATCCCATGATATTCCATCCTCACCCAACTATGGTGGGGACTTTTAGATGGGACGGCTGGGGAAGCTGGTTTGCATTAATGTCTGTGTCAGGACGCATCTTTTGTGAGGCCACAAGGTGCCTGTAAACCAGCTTCCCCCCTGTTCCTGTGAGGGCGGACCATTGAGAGCGATCTAAGCGGATCAATCAGTGTTTTTGGTGGGGGCGGCGCGAAAAGAGACTTTTAAAGTCTGGCGTGCCCTGTTTTTGAGAGGGGCCTTGGGGGCCTGTTTTTATTGTAGATCTGAATATTGGTTTATTTTGTTAGCGACCAAAAGGGCATGAGCAAGTGGGCATGGGGCAGTTTGTTTCCTCTTTTACCAATAAGATTGACGCCAAGGGACGCGTGTCGGTTCCGGCCAGCTTTCGTGCTGTATTGGCGAAAGAAGAAGGTGAAGGGATATATTGTTATCCCTCGCTGGATGCTCCGGCTCTTGATGCAGGGGGCACCCGTTTAGTCAACAAGATTGGTGAGTTGCTTGAGGATCTGGCTCCTTTTGGTGATGAAAAGGATCAACTCGCAACCGCGCTATATGGAGACAGCATAATGTTGAAGATCGACACTGATGGCCGGGTTAATCTGCCGCTCACCTTGCGCGAGCATGCAGGTATCACCGACAAGGTCGTGTTTGTTGGTCTTGGCGGAAAATTTCAAATTTGGGAGCCTGCAAAATTTGAGGCTCATCGGTTGCAAGCGCGCGAAAAAGTTCGCGAGCTTCGCAAATTTCTCGGCGTGGGGCGCCGTTCCAATAGGGGCGGCGAAGCCGAAGGAGGACAGGAGTAATGTCTGGTCGGGGCATCAAAAAGGCGCGTTCGAGGCCGAGCGAGCCAGGTGCAAATAGCGGACCTGCCGGGCATGTTCCTGTCCTCCTTTCTTCGGTGCTTGAAGCACTTCAACCAAAAAACGGCGAGATATATGTGGATGGCACCTTTGGGGCCGGGGGCTATTCGCGCGCCATTTTGGATGCCGCCGATTGTCAGCTCATCGCCATTGATTGTGATCCCGTGGCGGCTTTTACGGCGTGCGCTTTTACGAAGGAATATGGTGATCGTTTTTCCTTTATTCCCGGGCGTTTTGGTGATTTGCAAGAGCTCATCAAGGCGCATGGCGTGAGCCATGTCGATGGTGTCGTACTGGATGTCGGGGTTTCCTCCATGCAGATCGATGATCCAGCGCGCGGTTTTTCATTTGCTCATGACGGACCTCTTGATATGCGCATGTCATGCCGGGGCTTGTCGGCTGCTGACGTAGTCAACCAATATAGCCAAGCTGATATCGCGCGCATTATTGCAGCCCTTGGCGAAGAGAGACGGGCGCGGGTGATTGCACGGGCCATTGTTTCCGAGCGCGAAAACAAGCCTATTACCACCACATTGCAATTGGCGGATCTTGTCACTAGTGTCATTGGCCGACGCCCGGGCGCGGCCAAACACCCCGCCACCCGCAGCTTTCAGGCTTTGCGCATCTATGTTAATCGCGAACTTGAAGAGCTGGCGCGAGGATTGGCAGCAATCGAACAGCTTTTATCGCCAGGCGGGCGAGCTGTGATTGTCAGTTTTCATTCTCTGGAAGACCGTATCGTCAAGCAATTCTTTAATAATCGGGCCATTCCCAAATCCCGGCCATCAAGGCATTTGCCAGATAGTGAAGAGGATGATCAGTTCAAACCCTCATTCACGCTCGTCAATAAACGCACAATCACTCCCTCACGCGAGGAGCAATCGGAAAATCCGCGTGCCCGCTCCAGCCGCTTGCGCGCAGCTACCAGATTGGATGCGCCGGCCTTTGCGTTCAGTCTCGACGAACTAAAAATCCCGCGCACTCCCGACCCTGATGCCCGGATTTTTTGAGCAGCAAGGCAAGAAGTGGCTGGAGATGGGCCCTCGATAAATATATGGACCAATGTCTTTCATGGTTTCGTAGTGCTCGGGATATCAGCTCATCCGCACGTTACAGTATGCCCTCCACATTCGCGGATACGAATTCAGTTTCAGGATTGCGCGAGATCTCAAATAGTTGCTTTCTGATGGTATGGAAGTAATTGCTGCGATGATTCGGCTAGTTACCTGACTGGAATTACTGCTGTAAGAGGCTTCCATTTGGTATTTTTATCGTTTGTCGAACTTGGCGAAGCCGCCTGCTTGTCTGACGTCAACATCTATGCAACACATCGTGAGATTGCATGGGGGGAGGGTCTTGAGCTGTTCGATGGCTGTCTCTAGGGTTTGATCAGATAGGTTCTGGATGGTTCCGCTGGCCTCTGCTTCCATGCTCATCCGCTTAGGGTTCATGGATGTATATATTCCCACTTTGATCAATGTATTCAAAATGCTATAGTAATATGTGTAGTATGGAATAACAGGAGGTGGAGGCAGTAAGCGTGAAGCAAATAGTCAATCAGATAGTACAATTTCTGCAACAAGGAATTGAAGCGATTTTCAAGTTCGTCCAATATATTTGGACGTGGTCTTTTGGCCAGATTATCTCGATTTTTCAGTCCAATTGGCAAGCTTTGCCGATATGGAAGATTGTTATACTAGCCATTGTTGTCTTGGCAATCATATATGTTCTTTACAAAACGGCAATTCGGCTCTGGAAGGCCGCCGAGCAGATCCTTCAGTCATTTATCGCCGCGCTGTCCGTTTTAGTGAATATACTTCCGCTCATCGTCATTGCAGGTCTTATCGCTGCAGCCGGGGGCTTCATTATTAAAAATGTAAACTTTTAACAAATAGCAAAAGTGATTTCAGGCGGCCACTTCTCTTGTTGGCACTGAACTGCCGACTTTACTAAGTTTGCTCTGATTGTCCGCAGCTTTTCAACATTGAACGGGACATTGCCTTCGTTATGGATATTACCCTGCACACACTGCTACTGCCAAAACTGGTATTAGTGAAGAAATTATAGAGGTTTCCTGTATTAAATTTGGATCGAAACTCATGATATCCACACAAAAGTATCAATTTCTGAGTTCGTTCAATAGTTTGATTTACCAATGGGTAGATTCATGTATTCTGTGGTAGGTTCCTGAATAGTTCAAATTAGCAATAACAAATAACAAAAAGGGGTGTAGTGATGGCTGATAACAATAAACAAAGGACGGCTTTGGTAACGGGAGGCACCCGCGGGATTGGTCGCGGGATTTGTGAACTGCTGAAAGAAAGAGGATTTAATGTCGTAGCCGGATATGGTGGCGACGCCAGGAAAGCCGAAGAATTTACGTCAGAAACCCAAATACCTGCCTATCAGTGGGATGTCGCGGATTTTAATGGCTGTCAGAAATCCGTCGAGGAGATATCCTCAAATCACGGTCCTGTAACCGTTTTGGTTAACAATGCCGGTATCACCAAAGACGGTACATTGAAGAAAATGACTTATGACAATTGGATGGCGGTTATTCAAACCAACCTGACCTCCGTTTTTAACATGTCGAAGGCCTGCTGGGATGGGATGCTGGAAGATAAATTTGGCCGTATCGTCAATATATCCTCGGTCAACGGTCAAGCGGGTCAGTATGGTCAGGTGAACTACTGCGCTGCAAAAGCAGGTGTTATCGGCATGGGCAAGGCCATGGCACAGGAAGGCGCACGATACGGTATAACCGTAAATACTGTCGCCCCTGGCTATGTAGCAACCGAGATGGTGGCTGCCGTTCCCGAAAATGTTCTAGAAAAGATTGTCAAAACAATCCCTGTCGGGCGGCTTGGTGATTCCTCTGAGATTGCGCATGCCGTAGCGTACTTGGTTCGTGAAGATTCCAAATTCATTTCCGGATCCACCATTTCAATTAATGGCGGGCAGCATATGTATTAAGGGCATATCTGATACCTGGGTGCTGATCATGCAATAAAGAGAAAGACTACCCCTCAATTCGGTTGAGGCCCAGACTGGGTGAAACTCAAGTCGAGCATATCACAACTGCTTCATGGTCGTCCTGCTCGTGGCGGTGTGAACCGCAAACAGAATTAAAGGCGGCGAGGAACCATCGGGGAAACAAATCACAGATGTTGTTGAAAACCCGGGTAAGTCGGTAACCGTCCAGGAGGGTTATCCCGCCGTTATTGTGAGCCGCATTCTAATCCCAATTCTCGATGAAGCTGGATGGTGGGGACGCAAACGTGGTTGTGGATTCTACGATTATAGCGACAAAAACGATGTACTGACGCCAACACGCTGAGGCAGAGCTTTACCTTTGCGGCGTGTGCTCCAAGGATGACTTGTTTTGCCAATTACCTATGACCAGCCACTGTATC
>JAAETJ010001061.1 GCA_024228495.1 bacterium
CAAACTATGAAGCGGCTCTAAACTCCCTCAGCTAGGTTCTCCACCTGGGGCCGCGCAAGCGGCCCCTTTTTTATGCCCCGTATCCCTAATATTCCGACGAGGCAAACCCTATTCCAACAATACCTACCGGCCCAATCGGCGGGGGGCCTGCCTCTTTTATACCGCATATGGGGTATGCCGATCCTGGCAAACATAGGTAGACTCACATCTGTTTAGAGCAAGGTAGATTTACACAAACGGATGCCTGGCAACGTTTTTTGCGGCCCACGTCACACATATACGGATATTTTCACCATCTACCACCCTTGACGCATCTCATTATTCATGCCTGTAGTCGACTAAAGATCTCCGGGTGAGATGCCGCTATACAACACAACAAATTTAAAAAAATATACGACTTTCGGGGTAAGTAGAATGCAACGCGCAATCACAACAGTATCTGTTTTAGTCATATCCCTGGTATTTATCACACTGCCTGCCGTGGCGGCCACCATCAACGTCAATTACAGCTTGAGCAACGGTGAGAGTATGTCATTTGAACTCGATGGCGCAGCCAAGAATACCACCGGACTTGAGTTCAGCCCGGTGAACCTGGATTTTGATGTGGATGGAAGCTATGACCTCTCCACCATCGCCTACTGCGTGGAACTGACCCAGAGCGTTGGCAACAACAACACCTATTC
>JAAETJ010001062.1 GCA_024228495.1 bacterium
AATGATCAGGGGCACAAGATAGGAACGGAATTGAGCGACGATCAGGAAATAAATCAAAATCATGCCAACACCATAGGCAATTCCCATATCGCGAAAAGTCTCAAAAGTTATCTGCCATTCACCGTCCCACTTGATCGACGTTTCAATTGGATTGGCGGGTTGGGAAAACAGATATTGGGCAATCGGCCTTCCCTCTGCTCCGACATTTTTGTCGATTCTCGAATAAATCTCACCCATTGCGTATAACGGGCTGTCGAGTGGGCCTGCCATATCACCCGACACATAGACCACCGGCAGCATATCTTTGTGATGGATCGAGGTTTCACGCGGTTCGCGAATTACCGATACGATCTGCGACATTGCCACCAGTGTGCCATTGCGGGCACGCAATTTCAGCGCCAGAACACGTTCAATACCGGCTTTTTCTCCATCACTTAATTGTAAACGAATGGGAACCGGATATTTGGCTCCGCCCGTATGCAGGTAATTGACATCTTCGCCGCCAATTGCCGTGGAAATCGCCGCCGTTACAGCATTTTGTGAGATACCCAGAGCCGATGCGCGCTGGCGATCTACGGAGATCACCAGACGGTTGGTGGCAGCTTCAACGCTGTCATCAACGTCGACCACA
>JAAETJ010001063.1 GCA_024228495.1 bacterium
GATCAAACGAACACGCACATAGCCGGGCATGGGCTGGAAAATCGGATTGGGGACCGACCACCGATCTGGAAGAAGTGTACGACCTGGTTGTTGTGGGGGGTGGCCTGAGCGGGCTAGCCGCAGCCTATTTCTATCAAAAATAGCATGGCAGCGACAAGAAGGTGCTCATCCTCGAAAATCATGACGATTTTGGAGGCCATGCCAAAAGGAATGAACATTCAATAGACGGTAACCTGCAAATAAGTCATGGCGGTTCAGAATCCTTTGAGAGCCCTCATACTTTTAATGAAATCCTGCTTGATCTCATAAAAGATATCGGCATCGACAGGGACCGATTTAAGGCAACCTATGACGCTGGTTTCTTTAAACGGCATAATCTAGGTGCCGCGACATTCTTCAACAAAAGAACTTTTGGCGAGAACAAGGTCGTAAAGTACCCCTTTTGTGATTATCCGGGCTTTGTCGAAGGCCTTTTTCGCTCAACATTATCGTTCGAAGAAGCCGCCCGGCAGGCCCCCTTGTCCGAGCGAGGCAGGGAACAATTGCTCCGCGTATTAAAGGGCGGTCAGCATGACCTGAAAGTGCCAAAGGAGGCGTTGCGAAAATACGCCAGCACCATTTCCTACTTCGATTATCTGAAAAACACGCTGGGTATTGATGATCCCCTTGTATTGGAAATGGCCAGGCATACTTCCATCGACTATTTAGGCGGCGGCAACGACGCATCAAGCCTGCTTGATGTCCTGGCAACCGGGCCACTGGGCGGAGACCCTATGGAATCCTGGCGCGATGTAATGGTCGCAGGGGACTATCCTCCAAAATATATCAATAAAGAGGGTGGCACCTATTCCGCAGAAAACGCCTTCATTGAGCATTTTCCTGACGGCAATGCCACCACTGCGCGGCTTTTGGTGAAAA
>JAAETJ010001064.1 GCA_024228495.1 bacterium
ACGGACCCTAAAGCTTCATTGGCAATGACAGATATTTTTGCCTAGAGCGGACATTTAAGAATCAGAATTTTCTGGTTGGAAAGCACCAATTCCAAACCCACAGGAATTTGATACATAGGCCGCATGGTGCCATTTGCGGTCGTTCCAGCTTTGTAGCCTATATGTGAACAGATATACCTGCAGCTGAGGCAGGTGTCTGACAACCCTTAACAATAGCGGACATTTGCGGATAAGAAAAACCCGGCACGAAGCCGGGCTTCTTCAATCCCAATATTGGCTTCCCTTTATGTCTCTTTTTTTCGTTTCATCCAGCCGAACATTCCAAGCGCCGCCGATCCAAACAGCCAAATTGCAGGGGGGACCGGAACGGTGCTGGCCACTATAAATCCTTCATCAAAGGCTATCTTGTTGATACCGGTCGGGAACAGATCCAGCAAGTCAATCATGCCTCCCTCTGCACCGAGAAAGGCATAGGCCGACAGGTCACCGAGAAAGAGTGTCGATCCGTTCAGAATACGCAGACCATCACCTCCGTCGATTCCGAACATGTACAAAGATTCTGGATCTGTTCCCCCTGAAACATTGAAAATCAAATCCATCAGCAGTACTTGCGAAGTCTGTGACTCTGTCCCGACAACAAACTGACCAAAGCCAAAGTTGTCGTCAGCGAGGAAGCCTACGTCCGTGCCCACATCGGTTCCGCCCACTTCGAGAAGTTGCAAACCGCTGCTACCATCAAAATTCACGATTGCCTCACCGAGTAGCAACTCACTCGGACTGATATGGGCAAACGAAAGGTCTCCAGAAATTTTGACCTCCGAACCCTTGTTGGCAGTGATGGAGATACTCGATCCGAGATCGGCCGAGCCGTTGATATCCAGGACATCTGCAGGCCCGGTAGCCATTGACGGATTTAGAGTAATATCCGCTGCTCCCGTGCCAGCGCGCAATCCCTTCATCTGCAAAAGAGATCCGCCGTCAACCTGGAGCACCGTATTCGCGGCATTGACCTGCAGATCGCCCACAGCCAACTGTCCACCGTCGAGCGCATTGATTCTCAAGAGACCGGTGCCGGTACTATTGACCGAATTCAATGACGACATATCGATACTACCACCGGCCTGAGAGGTAATTTCGAATTTATAGTTGCTGTTGGACGGACCGGAGATCTGCTCTACGCCGGACAGGTCGATTATGCCGGTATCGCTTGCCGTGATGAACTGATTGTTTTTGGTCCAGGCGACTGGTGCGACCCGTGCGTCGATGCTTTGAACGGATGATAAATCGATGGAACTGCCTGTTCCGCTCACGTTCATCAGATCAATGTTGGTAGTCCGATATCCAGACGTCCCATTGCCTGCTGACCCAAACTGGCCTACCGATGAGTATGTCGTCGTCGCCGGGTCCGGCGCGCCGTCCGTAAACGTCGATCCACCCTGTACGGAGAACACCGTATTTTCCAGCGTCATTAGCGCTGTTGCATTGACCTGCGCACCAGCGTCCAGCGCGAAATTACCT
>JAAETJ010001065.1 GCA_024228495.1 bacterium
CAGTTAAAAACCCCTGCCCGCTTCAACTCAATTCTGGCCACCAATGCGAAAAAATGGGGCTCTCTGATAATTCCCGGAATAGCTTCATTGGCGTGGTAGCCCCGTCCCTACGTGGCGGCAGAAGCTACCCGGCAACGTGTGCCGCCGCGTAGGGCGGGGCTACCACGCCAATGAAGCTATTTTCAGTGCATATTTTCTGACACTGAAATCCAACCATATTCAGTTATCATAATCATAATCTTTTAACGCCCGTTTTCCGGATCAACGTCTCTCACTTCTGGCTCAATCGTGTATTGCTGGTCTAAGATGGCTGGTTCGAGTTGTGCTGGTTCGGGTTCTGGCGTTGGCTCGGTTTTTGGCGGCGTGGGTTCAATTTTGATGGCGGTACGATCCATATTCTGGGCTTCTGCGTCCCTGTCTCGCGTCAGCTTGTCTTTAAGGTGTTCTTGATATGCGTTTGTCATCGTCCTGCCTCCTTTCTGCTCATCTCGATCCGGTCTGGCTATTTCATGCCTGCCCTTCGGCTTCGGCAAGCTGACGTTTTAAGTCTGCGATCCAGGCTTGTCGTTTTGCCTCTTTATCATCTATAACGGATTCCTCTTTCTTCCGGATCTGGTGCCTGCGCTCAAATCCAGCAATGTCGTCTTCCCACTCTTGACACAGGACGACGATGAGTTGACTGATCGTCCATTGAGGAACAATTGATTGCCCCCACGCCACTATCTTATGTTTAAGTTCTTCCGGGAATCCGCTTGTGTTTAATCGAACGACGTTTTGTTTTGCCATGATATTTATTTTTACGTAATATATACTAAGATATTGCTTAATATATATGTAATATCTGCGTTAAAATTTGTCAAGATTTACATATATAAATTTACAGAAATTTTGTGTAATATTTACGTAAGATAATCGTAAAAAGCTCTTGACATGAGATACAGTCGGACGTATAGTATATGGAGCGGACATAAGCGGGGTTATGTCAAGAACGTTGTGGTCAATTTTAGGAAATTGACTGGTTTGACGCGGTTTCAGAGGTTATTTATCCGAAAAGGACTGGCTGATCGAGCTCTACACGATGCCATCAGGAATCGAAAATTTGAGCCATCACATCATAAGGACGGGATTGAGATCGGGGCTGAGAGCGCCGCTGAGAGATTGTGCCTATCAATAGGGGCTTTTAGCATGATGGGGATTTTCCCTTATTGGTTTCATATTATCCAACGAAACCGTACCTTTCTGTTCACATGCCCCCACTATTCCTAATACTGGAATGCTAATTTCGGGGTTGGGCAAAAATCCCCAATTATGGATCTATATATTAATGTATAGAGAAACCTTACTCAAAAAATTCCAGCGATATCTGCACGAAGAGGAGCGCAGCCCGCATACGATTAGCGCGTATGCAGGCGACGTCCGGGGCTTTTTGGTCTGTGTGGAGGTTCCGCTGGAATCCCTTTCAAAAGCGGATATTCTCACCTACAAAGATTGGCTGACGGCTGAATACGAGGTCTCAACCCGGAATCGGAAGCTTGCCGCGCTCTCTGTGTTTTTGCGTTTTGCGCGGAGTGACGGCGCGGCGATCCCGCCGGTGAGTTTCAAGTTTTTTGAATCTTATGACAATCATGTCAATTGTTATCTCACCGAAAATGAGGCGCGGCGGTGTATTGCCGCGGCTGAAGCGCAGGAGGACTGGCGCGCGGCGGCGGTGTTCGCGGGGTTGTTTTACTCTGGAGCGCGAGTGTCGGAATTACTCCAGGTGAAGAAGAGTGAGGCGTCTCAGAAAATCATTTGGATTGTCGGTAAGGGCAAGAAGGAGCGTAAGTTGTATTTATCGAATGAGGAACTGCGGCGCACCTGGCAGAAATATCTTGCTTCGAAGCATGGGGCTTCGAAGCATGGGGATTCGAAGCATGGGGACGACTGCCCGTTCTTCTTTTCGGGCCGGCGCGGTCAAATCACCAGGCAGACGGTGAGCGAAATGGTGAAGGCGTATGCTGGACTGGTGCGGCCGCGACTGAAGCGAGAAAAAGCTCATGCCCATGCATTCCGGCATGGTTGCGCGATGTGGTTGAAATCAAGAGGAAAGCGCATTGATCAGGTGGCTGATATTCTTGGTCACCGGAGCCTGGAGACGACCCGGATTTACTTTCGAGATACAGAAGCGGAACTGTTAGAGATGATGCAGTAAACCTGTGTTCATACTCATTCCTCTTTTCTGTACTTTTTCCTTGCATTTCCCTTTTGGATAATCTACATGTAGCGGCTCGTTTCTTATTTCGCCTCGGCTCGTTTTATAGCAATTTTCCGGCTCATTTTAGCCGTTTCTTACATGATTGCTTGTAATCGTTCACACTCCCCCCCTTTTCTAAAGGGAGCCGGGGGGGATTTTTACGCAGCAGCAAGGAGAAATCCCCCCTCACCCCCCTTTAGAAAAGGCTACTTTATGCACACAACGTTTTAATGGAGCGGAGATGCCTTTAAAAATGGGAACGTCAGCATCACAGATTATGCGAGTGTTGAACAATGCTCGCAAGAGAAATGTGTCACGTTCCCTCAAAGAAAGCCTTTTAAATGTGGCTCGTTGAGATTTCTCGTGAAACAGGAGTGCGACGCCGTCGTCGCAGCGCAACGGCAGTGTGTTGCGCAATGCTCGCGGGCGGAAACAGCACAATTCAGTGTGCCGTGTAAAATTCTTCCATGACGCAAGCATTGGGGGCGAACGCGATGCTTGTGTGCGCAGCAAACTGCCGCTGCGCTGCGACGACGGCGTCGCACTCCTGTCGTTCACATTGCATATTTCACGGAAATTATCAAAGAGCCTTA
>JAAETJ010001066.1 GCA_024228495.1 bacterium
GGAATCCGAATCATATTCATCTTCTTCTTCCCAGACGGTAGTTTTGACGGACAACACGGCGAAAAATGACCTTTACCCTGACAAGCGTTGCAGGTTTTGTCACGCGCGGGACAATCAGATGAGCCGATCTTATGACCTTTCCGGTTGCAAGCGGTGCAATGATTTCCGGAATTTTGATTGGCCTTCGGAGCGCCCGATTTCGTCCCTTCCGACTTGTGCTGCTGCGGAGTTCGTTTTTTCCGAATATTGGAATTTCCGGCAGGTTTATCATTTCCCTCTTGAACGGCGTTCACTGAAGCTCCCGTGGCCCTACGCACGGTTTTCACATCGCTTTGTGCTGACTCATGCGCACGCATACAGTTGAGTACAGCAGTTAATTGGGAATCGGAATGTTCGGCGAACAGTTTCTGTTGCAACTCCTTATCCCTGCAATGGAGTTTGAGCATAGTAGCGATCTCGAAATCTTCCCAAGATCCACCGTTATTTGGAAGGTCTCCTGCGAATCCGCAATCGGCAGCCAAAGCGCGCAGTTCAGTCTCGTATGCCGTAGCCAATTCATGTTCCCCCTGACGGCGAGAACGAAATTTCTGCATGGCAATAATCCGATTAACCGGAGGCATAAAAATGCGGTCGAGAGCTGTCAGCACGGCGGTATGCGGACGATCAAAATTTTCACCATCTGGCATAGCCAAAAATTGTCTCTGTCCTTCCCGGCCCAAAAATGCGAAGAGATCTTCATTCTTGTGTCGGTCGGAATAAATCGCGTCCACAAATGCCGTTTCCGCGGCCGCAGCTGCGGTACGCACAGCCTGATTGGCGTCAGCTTCTACTTGATTGCGCAATCCGTATTGCAAACGATAATTTGCAGATTTTCGGTTCTTATAGACGTCGAATTGAATTTTCCAGCGTCTCCATGGAATGTCGGGTGCACCCGGTTCAGAA
>JAAETJ010001067.1 GCA_024228495.1 bacterium
ATCGTGATTATGTGTTGCTCAACATAATCACGAATCGTTGCCATACCCGCCTATCGGTTAGCAGTGTATCAAAGGTTTAGGGAAGGACGGATTATGTTCATGCCATTCGCGTAGTGATAGCATGTAAATTAAGTGCTCATTTCCTCTTGAGATTCTGTAGCATAAGATTTATCTTTTTTTATATTATCTAGTTCTTTCCTAGCAGCTTTTAGAAAAGTTTCGAGAGACTCTGCACAAATCTTACTTATATTAAAAGTTAAATTTGGTTCTACCTTCTTTAGTTCGGTTTTGAACTCTTGAATATCTTTGTACAAAGGGTATGGGATCTTTATGGTAACGTTTTGATTTTTATCAGCAGGCATCAATACTTTCATATCATTTCATCCTATATGTTAAAAATTCAGACAATTCCGGCAGGTTGACAGGGCCACCATAAAGTACCAATCGATCAAATATTTCTATAATTTCCACGCGGAAGTCAGAATAGTACTTGAAGATCAGCATGATGGTGTAAATATTATCACATGCATATAGTGTTCAAACTATAAAGAGTGCAAACCTATAAAGTACTCGGATATTCCTGACGGTATTCCTGAGCTACCCTTATATAAATCATATAGATAGCATCAATGGTTTGGTAGCGCACGAAATATTTTTCGCCAAATGTGCATTAACCCATTGATTTTTCGCGATGACTATTGAACACTATAAGTATGTGCAGATAGACGGCGTTAGGGGGATTTATGAACACTTTATATGTTTTCACTTGACCGTGGTTTTCACGGATTCCACCTTCCGCACCTTCTCCATCATCCCGGCCCTGGTCCGCGTAGCCACAGCGGAACAGCAGACCCAGACCCCTTACCGCTATAAAAACGAGCCCTTCTTTCAGGCCTATGATGCCCTATTCCGGATCTGGAAGAAACGCGAGTCGCAACGGAAAGTCTCTGCGGAGTTAGGGATAGGTCGTGACACCATCAGAGGCTGGGAGGAGGCCTTTTTGCGCCATGGCGCTATCGGCTTTTTGCGAATGCCTAGTCTTGTCGAGGTCGATTCCCGGTTGGAGCGCTTGGTCCTGCTGGTCAGGCAGGCACGCCCCAAGACGGGGAGTGCACATATCTTGACCCTGGCTCAGGCACTGAGCACTCCCAGTGCCGACATTAATCTCATTTGCCGTATCCAGCGATCCCACGGGTATGGGCAACGTCAGGATGAAACGGACCTAGCGTTTTACGCTGGTTTGCAAAAGATCCTGGTATCTGTGGCACACCATCAACGCGGCGCTGGTCAACAGAAACGGATCTTGGGGCAGCGTGCGGAGACTTTCTTCGACTTTAACCGGGATCCGTTTCAGCACAAAGTGGAGCTGTTCAAGGAACTGAGCAGCGCGCCATCCCGCCAGGTGCGCCCCCTGTTGCAGCGTTACGGAATCCATTCCACCCGCTTCTATGAACTGCGCAAGCGCTACCTCCAGTATGGGGTTTGGGGCCTGGTGGATCGCGTGCACACCCCGCGCAGAAAGGCCGAGAAGATCTGTGCAGAGCTAGAGCTCAAGATCATCGAAGAACGCCTGACCCATCCCAAGCTTTCCACGCGCAAAATGATCAAGACTCTTAAGTTGCGCTGTTCCCAGGCCAACGTCCAGAAGATCTACGCTCGCTGGGGACTGGCCGGGATCAAGCAAGCGGTGCCGGTGCGGGGCGTCGTTTCCGAGCCCGTTCCGGACCCCTTATCGGCCCAGGAATTCACCAACACGCTTTCGGCCAGAGCCCGTTTCCCGACGCTTCTCAAGGAAGCCAGCCTCAAGGTTCACGGCTCCTTCAAACGCTTCGTTAAGACCCTGTCCTATCACCGGGTACCCATTTCCAATCCCGGCGCGATCATCATCGCCCCTTTTCTGGAACAACTGGGCATCGTCGAGGCGCTTCATACCTATGGCCCGCCCGCTTTGCGTACCACCGACACCAGCAACGATATTCTGCTGAACGTGCTCCGGATCGTGGCCGGCTTCCCCACCATCCACAGCTATCTGCTCAACAGCGATCATTCCGTGGCCATTGCCGCTGGCCGATTGCAACATCCCGGCAGGAGCAGCTTCTACCTCAACCTGGACGACTTCCGCTTCGAGCATCTGCAAAAACTGCGCAATGACCTAGCGCTACGCGCCAGGGAGTTGAATCTCATTGAAGGCAAGGAGATCGCTATCGACTACCACTGCGATCCCAGCGATAGCCGCTACCCAAGGGATAAGGGACAATCCAAGTCCCCGGATTCACTACCATACACTTTTTTTCAGTCTGCCATAGGAATTAAAATGGGATGAGTATTCATATAGTTAGCTCATGTAGCTAGCTACTCTGGCATGGCAAATCGAAAGGTAGGAAGCGCGAGGCCCTCGCGTAAAAAGCGTTTCAATAAGCGTAATCCCAACTGAAACAAACTCAAATCACAGCGATCCGTGCGATGGAGCAGGCGTCGAACCCAGGGGGTGTCCTGAGCGAAAACACCCAGAAAGACGATCCAGAGGTAAGCCAGACAGGTGGCGATCATCAGTCGTGCCAGGCGTTGCGGATCGGACAAATGACTTTTGTGCAGATGAAAACCACGACTCTTCTGATCAGAAAAGAAGGTTTCAATGCGAAAGCGCAGGCGATACCAATAACAGGCTTCTTCCGCGAGGGGCAAATGGGTGATCAGATAGATGGGGTCTTGGTAGCCCTTTTCCCACCACGCCACCGCTTGGATAGGCCCATAGGCGGCCTCGGTAAAGTGAATCCCGGTGAGCTCGACGCAGTGGCCTGGTGCGGGACAAACGTCTTGGATGACGAAGCGTTCGCCCTCTTCGAACACCACCGCATTTTTCGCCGTCCGGCACACATACTTCCATCCCAGCTGCTCCATCGTGTCCAAGAACTCGACACCATCGAACTCCCCATCGCCCAAGCACACCACCTCACTGCCTTCAGGAATCAACGACTTAACACTATTGATGAGCTCTATATGCAAGCTCTCCGGAAAGTGCCCCTTCTTGCCCGTCTTCACCACCCACATCAGCGGTAATGCCCGGCCCCGATAGCGCACACTGAGCATCAATGTCACACAGCCCCGACCCACCGTACTGCCGTCAATCACCAGCACCAGCGTTTGATGCGCTAAGCTCGCTAGCACCAACCGCAAAAAGGGCAGATAATACAGCTCCGCATCCACATGCTCATTGATCAACCAGCGCTTTAACTTCTGG
>JAAETJ010001068.1 GCA_024228495.1 bacterium
AATATTTTAGAACTCCACAATCCCTCGTGGTGTTTTTAACGTTCTAGCTTTAGGGAAAACTAAAGTTTAACAGTAGTATACATATAAGTGGCCATTATCGGGGGTATTATGTTGAGCTCTTTCCTTCACAGCATCTGAGAGAAATAGACATGCGTACAACAGAAAGCTATACCCGTACCAATGTCGTTTTGTTTTTTGACCCATATACTCAACGTTCGCCTAAATATTAGCAAAAAAGATGAATTCAGTTAAACTTTGTGACTATGGAAAACAAAAAGCAAAAAGAACCGCATATAGAGCGGGTAGATGACCTACCCGTGTTATTTGGCCTATTACAACAAATGCGAATACAAGAAATTGTGGACGCTGCTATTATGCCGCACGGGAACTGGGACGGATTGAGCCACGGCTGGGTAATCACGATCTGGTTGATGTATATCCTAAGTCAGCAAGATCACCGGATGGAACCGGTACAGGAATGGGTGAAGAACCATGTGATAACCTTATATCGTTTGACCGGGCAAGAGGTGGTCGAACTTGATTTCAGTGATGATCGTCTGGCGTTGTGTTTGAAAGAGTTATCAAAACAGGCGGTGTGGCATCCAATAGAAGCAGAGTTAGGGGTAAACTTGCTCCGGATATACGATTTGAAGCCAGAAATCGTGCGCCTGGATGCGACGGTGGGCACAGTGAGCCACGATCCAGCAGAGCATACCTTGTTCAAGGTGGGCAAAGCCAAGAACGGGTTGTATGAGACCCAATTCAAGATAATGTTAGCCAGCCTGGATCCGCTGGGTTTGCCGATAGTGGTTGATGTAGAACCGGGGAGTGCGGCAGACGACCCCTTGTACGTTCCCTGTTATCAGCGGGCTAAACAGATTATCACAGAAAAGGGCTTGCTGATAGTGGGTGACAGCAAGATGAGCGCCCTCGGGACACGGGGTGAAATTGTGGTTGGGGAAGATTACTATCTGATGCCCTTGGCCTGGCTCAAGGATGAGCCGACCTTACTGGACGAACTGCTGAAAGGGTGGTCAGAGCAAGATGAGGTGGCGATAAACATCTTTTTGCCTCAGGATAGACCAGAAGATGGCAGCGAACCTGACCCAGAGTTGGCGCTAGGGTATGGCTTTGAAGTGATCCGTTCTCGGGAAAGTGTGGTGCAGGGCGAGAACATTATTTGGGACGAGCGGCTGCTGGTCATTCGTTCGCACAGCTACACCAAAACGATGCAAGAAGGCTTATATCGTCGCCTGGACAAAGCCGAAGATGCCTTGAAAAAGCTAACCCCAGCCCGGTCTCGGGGCAAACGACAAATTAAGGATGAAGCAAGTTTGTTGAGTGCCATTGAACGGATTGAAAAAAAATATCGGGTTCAGGGACTATTCCAGTACAGCTACCAACAGGAGGTCAAAGAACAACAAATTCGGGCTTACAAAGGCAAACCTGCCCGTACCGAGCGTCAAGTCCGCTATCAACTAACGGTCAGCCGTAACCAGGCTGCGATTGCTGAGGCCGAGGCCCAAGCAGGCTGGCGTATTTATGCCAGCAATGCCCCCTCAGAAAAGCTCTCACTCAGCCAAGCCGTCCTGGCCTATCGAGACCAATATCTTGCCGAAAATATCTTCCGCCGGTTGCAGGGAAAACTTCTTTCAATCACCCCCCTTTATGTGCAACTAGATGATCACGCTCAAGGACTGTTTCACCTGTTAACCCTGGGTTCACGGTTGCTTGCCCTAGGCGATTATCAAGCCAAACGAGCCCTGGCTAAAGAGGGACCGGACACCCAGCTAACCGGTATCTATCAAGGCAATTCTAAGCGGGGTACGGCTCGCCCTACCACCGAGCGCATGTTAATGGCCTTCGACCAGATCAACCTACTCTTGATCCCCTCAGAAATGTCAGCAACGGATCAAGAAATTTGCTTTGTGACCCCTTTATCGCCCGTGCAAGAACGTATTTTGGCCCTCCTTGGCTTGCCGACAACCCTATATACCTCCTTACAACTTGGCTAACCTTGGGAGGCGTGCGTCTATGGCTTGTATTCGCTTGTTAATGTACCAAAAATAATCTACTTGATGGCGAAATTCTATCCTGTGCCACCCTACTATTCCATCTTTAGTGCTGATTTGCACCCAGCAACTTCAATCTAGCTTTTGCCATAAAAAATCAACGAACTTTGAGAGATAAGATAAAAATAGTGGGACAGCAAGTTCCCGGCAAAGGGCAACCCAAAGGGAAAGCTGATTTGCCATTTTTGCCATCTGACTTACAAGCGGTCTTCAAGGCACTCGATGGGGAAGGGCTTGAATTGCCAGCAAAC
>JAAETJ010001069.1 GCA_024228495.1 bacterium
CGGTCTGGGCAGTTCCTGGAACTGGGGTGATGACAAATATTCGCTTTATAGCGAGGCCTCGGTATCTACCGATATTGAGAACTTTGCTGACAGTTATTCGTTTAACGGAACCATCGGGATCAGGGCACGTTTTTAATGCATCGCCAGATGGTACGGTCGATATAATGGGGTACCTTTTCTAATATCCATTCCATGGCCTAAATCCCCCACCTTCTGATAGGAGCGAATCAAAACGGCCAGACCCACATGATCATGGGAATGGAGACGGTGATGACGATGATCTCCAGGGGCAGACCCATGCGCCAATAGTCGCCAAAACGATAGCCGCCAGGACCCATGATGAGGGTGTTGTTTTTATGGCCGATGGGAGTGAGGAAGGCGCAACTTGCAGCAACTGCCACGGCCATCAAAAACGGGTCGGGAGAGACGTGCAGGCGCGAGGCAATATCAATGGCGATGGGGGCGGCGATGACGGTGGTTGCCGTGTTATTCAACACGTCCGACAAGGTCATGGTGACGATCATCAACAAGGTCAGAACGATCATTGGGCCATAGCCAGCCGCCAGATTTACAATGTTGTTGGCGATCAATGCCGTGCCGCCAGAACTTTCCAACGCCGCGCCAATGGGGATCATGGATCCCAGCAGCACGATCACCGGCCATTCGATAGAGGTATATATCTCACGCATGGGGACAATATTGAACAAGACGAACAGCACGCAAACGGCGGCCAGCGCGGTGGGCAGGTGCAAGATATTAAAACTGGCCAGCGCAATGGCACCAGCGAACAGGGCAACGGCGAGCGAAGCCTTTTGGCGCTGCGCCACTTGCAGCTCGCGTTCCTTGAGCGGCAGCCCACCAATCCAGCCAGCCATTTCACCAAGGCTTTCATTGGGGCCGAGTAACAACAATACATCTCCCGCCTTGATGGTCAGCTTGCGCACCCGCTCATGAAAGCGTCTGCCCTGGCGCGAGACGCCCAGCAGTAGAATGCCGTGGCGATGCATCAAACGCATTGCCATGGCCGAACGCCCTTCAATGCTGGCACCAACCGGGATCACCACTTCCATCAGCGACAGGCCTTTGCCGGTCAGGCTTTCATGTTTTTCAGAACCTACATATTCGAGTTTGAGAGCACCCACAAAACTGTCAATGGCTTTGGCGTCGGCTTCAATGACCAGAATATCATTATGTCTGATATCGGCGAGGCGCGCTTGCCCGGGCAATCTGTGACCTGCGCGGACAAGGCCGACAATGGCGATATCATTATCGTCGGCATCGTTGTCAAGATCGCGGACCAGCTTGCCGATGCAATCGCTGTCTTTGGGGACGCGTACTTCGGCGATATAGTTTTTGATCTCGCTGACGAGCTTTTTGCCAGCGTCTTGTTTGGTGGCGCTTGAGGGAATGAGCCGCCAGCCAATGGTCGTGATGAAAAAGATGCCGGTGATCGTGGCGACAATACCAACGGCTGAAAAATCAAACATGCCAAATGGTTCAAGTGTTTCGCACGCCACAAGCTTTGGATTGCAGGTGGGGTCCTTTTGCACAGTGCCGCGAAAGCTGGCAATGATGATATTGGGCGGCGTGCCGATCAGTGTGACCAAGCCTCCAAGAATGGTGGCAAACGACAAGGGCATCAAAGTGTGGGCGGGGGAGCGTTTGGCCTTGTCAGCGGCTTTTATATCCACCGGCATTAACAGCGCCAGCGCCGCCACATTATTCATGACAGCCGATAAAGCTGCTGCAACAATCGAGCTGATGCCGATATGAGCGAACAAGGAGCGGCTCTTGTCGATGACCATGGTGCCGATCACGTCAATGGCTCCCGAATTTGACAGGCCGCGCGAAATCACCAGCACGAGCGCAATGATGATGGTGGCTTCATGGCCAAAGCCATCAAAGGCTTTTTCGTGAGGCACGACATCGAATATAAGGGCCACGACCAAAGCGCCAAAGGCCACGAGGTCATAGCGAAAGCGTCCCCATATCAACATTCCAAACACCACAACGAGCAGGGAGAAAAGGATTATTTGATCCGTTGGCATTGTTCGAAGTCCTCGCTTGTTTTTCTATTGTTGTGGCGGGAAAAAATGCCTATCTTGGCCCTAGGTCGTAAACGCCGTAGTTTAAGGGTGTGTCATGAAAATACAAGTGCACGATATCGCAATCGAGTATGAATTTGATGGGCCTGATGATGCACCGGTTGTTATGCTGCATCATTCCCTCGCCACATCTCACCAGATGTGGGAAGATTTAGCCATTGCCCTGACGCAGGTTAACCGGGTTTTGCGCTTCGATGCGCGGGGCCATGGTTTGAGCGATGGGCCGGACGGCACCTATGATTTCGAGATGCTGGCTGGGGATGTGACCGGCTTGATGGATGCTTTGGGAATTAACAAAGCGCATCATGTCGGCATCTCCATGGGCGGTATGGTTTCGCAATATCTTGGTATCCATGCGCCTGAGCGTGTGCATAGCCTGACTCTGGTTTCAACCACGAGCAATATGGCGCGTGAGGCGGGGCCGATCTGGGCTCAGCGTATAAAAGATGTCAGAGCCAATGGTATGGCTCCGCAGGTCGAGGGGACGATCAAGCGCTGGTTCACCAAGGATTTTCGCGATATGGGCGATGAGGTGATTGACCAAATAAGCGATCTCATCATGCGCACACCGGTCAATGGCTATTGCGGTTGGGGCGCCGCTATTCGCGATCTCGCCCTTACCGATCAGCTTGGTAAAATCAGCGCGCCAACGCAGGTTATCGTCGGTGCCAATGACCCCGGTACGCCGCCCGCTGATTCGCAAGTGATTGCTGATGGCATTAAAGGGGCAAAACTGCATAATTTTGAGGACGCATCGCACATGCTGCCTTTGCAGCAACCAGACCGGTTCATCGAAACCTTGATTGATTTTCTCAACGAGCTGGATGAACAAGACGAAGAGGATGCCGCATGACAAGAGCCTGTGTTATTGGCTGGCCCATCAAACATTCGCGCTCCCCAATGATACATGGGTTCTGGTTGCGCCAGCACGGCATTGAAGGCGACTATGTCAAATGCGCAGTCGAGCCTGACGCGTTGGCTGACTTTCTTGGTAATCTTGAGCGCAATGGATTTGGCGGCTGCAACGTCACGGTGCCTCATAAAGAGGCCGCTTTCAAACTGGCCGATGTGGTGGATGAAGCAGCAAGCGCCGTGCAGGCGGCCAATACACTTTGGTTGGCGGATGGCAAGTTACATGCTTCCAACACAGATGTTTATGGCTTTATGACCCATCTCGAGCAATCGGCACATGCTTGGCATGAGCCCGGCCGACCGGTGGCATTGCTTGGTGCTGGGGGCGCGGCTCGGGCTATTCTTTACGGGCTCCATCAGGCTGGGGTGAAAGAAATTCGCCTGTTTAACCGCACCAAATCGCGCGCCGAAGAGCTCAAGGCTTTTTATGAAAGTGGTGTGAGCGTCGTGAATTGGAACGAGCGTCATGAGGGGCTTAAAGATTGCACCCTGGTGGTCAATTCAACCACTCTTGGCATGGATGGTTCGTCAGCCCTTGATCTGTCGCTTGATGCTTTGCCAGCAGATGGCGTTGTTGCCGATATTGTATATGCACCGCTTGAAACAGATTTGCTAGCCGCAGCCCGTCAAAAGGGATGCCGCACGGTCGATGGGTTGGGGATGTTGTTGCATCAAGCCGTGCCAGGTTTTGAACGTTGGTTTGGTGTGCAGCCGCAGGTTACAAATGAGTTGCGCGATCTCATCGTAGCGGATCTAGAGGAGTAAATAATGCTGATTATCGGTCTAACAGGGTCCATTGCTATGGGTAAAAGTACGGCGGGAGACTATCTTGTGCAGCGCGGTATTCCCTTGTTCAATGCCGATGATGTGGTGCATGAGCTTTATCGCAAAGAAGCCGTAGAATCGGTGGGCGCAGTTTTTCCCGGCGCAATCGTCGATCACCGGGTTGATCGAACAAAACTGTCGGAATTGCTGATCAATGATCCCGAAAAAATCAGGCTGCTTGAAGCTATCGTACATCCGCTGGTCATCGAAAAGCGCCTAGCATTTATAGAGAAACACCGTTTGCGCGGCACCAAAATGATCGTGGTCGATATCCCCTTATTATTCGAAAAACAGTTACAAAACGGTGTTGACGTGATTTTGGTGATGACCGCTCCTCCAGAGGTGCAAGAGGAGCGCGTGATAAAACGGCCCGGTATGACCGCGGAAAAATTTGCCATGATACATGCGCATCAGATGGATGATGAGCAAAAGCGTCAATTGGCTGATTTTGTTATTGATACCGATGGTCCGCTTGAGCAAACCTACAAGCGGCTCGATTCCTTTCTCGAATCACTGCATGATTGGCCCCAGAAAATGCAGGATACGCGAACTCAAAATCTCGTGGAGAGGACTTAGAGCATGCGCGAAATTATGCTGGATACGGAAACCACTGGGCTGTCGGCAAAAGAGGGGGACCGTATCGTCGAGATTGGCTGTGTGGAAATAATCGACCGCTTTCCAACAGGCGAGGTTTATCATCAATATGTCAATCCAGAGCGTTCAATGCCAAAACCGGCGTTCGATGTGCATGGCTTGTCGCAAGAGTTTTTGTCGGACAAACCATTATTTGTAGATCTGGCGGATGGTTTTCTTGAGTTTATCAATGGCGCGAAACTTGTTATTCACAATGCCCCGTTCGATATTGGCTTTCTTAATTTCGAATTGGAACAGGCCAGCCGCCCCATTATCGCCTGGACCAATGTGATCGATACCTTGCAGATGGCACGCCAGAAATATCCCGGTGCCGCCAATAATCTTGACGCCCTGTGCCGACGCTTTAATATCGATAATTCATCACGCGAAAAGCATGGCGCCTTGCTTGATAGTGAATTGCTGGCCGAGGTTTATCTGGAGCTGATTGGCGGCCATCAAGGAGGCTTTGATCTTGGCAACTCGTCTCGCAGTGGTCATGAGGGCGAAGAGCAGTTGGCCAGCAGCAAGCCGCGCACCAAACCGTTAGCTTCTTTGTTGACGAGTGAAGAACATGAGGCACATGAGGCCTTTGTCAAGACGCTTGGTGACAATCCCATGTGGCATAAAATTTCATCTAACTCCTGATAGCATTCATGTTTGAGTAGGTATGCATGGCCTGTTCTTTGCATGGTTAATTTCTGATGTTCAAGCGTTTTGTATTTATTTTAATCTTGAAATGAGACTTAGTTAGATCAAAGGAAAGTAGTTATGTCTATTAGTGGAATGTCAGGTTCGGTACCTGATTTCTCCAGCATGCGCGCCAGAATGCAGGAAAATATATCTGAACGATTCAATGCTGGTGACACGGATCAAAGCGGAGGCTTGTCGCTTGATGAGTTTTCGCTGCTGCATAAAGAACACTTACTGGGGGGAGTTGGCCAGGAAAAAATTGCCGGAGAACCACCCAAGGCAGGGGAAATCTTTTCCCGCATAGATGAAAATGGTGATGGTCAGATCAGTCAGGACGAGTTTGCAGCTGGTCGACCACCGGGGCCGCCACCACCTCCACAGGGAAACTTTTCATCGAATACTCTTGAGATGTTGTTGGCTCTGCAAGAAGAGATTTCTAGCCTCTTTAATGAAGCCGATAAGGATCAAAGCGGAGGCTTGTCTTTTGACGAGTTTATGGAAGCGGGAGTTGACGGACCTCAAAAACCAGGTGGGCCTCAAGGTGCGGGTATACCTCCGGCATCGGAAAATATTTTTGCACGACTTGACCAAGATAGTAATGGGGAGGTGACGCTTGATGAGTTCGCGTCTGCCAGGCCGCCTGGGCCACCTCGTGGTGTGGTTGCCGGATCAGATGGGAATACGGTCTTTGAATCCCTCGCGGCGATATTGATGGCGCAGGAAGATGAAGCCTAACGACCATGTGTCAATGGTTTGGTCTTAGATGATCGACGAAAGGCGGTAATTGACCGCCTTTCGCTTTTTTGATGTCGTTGACCTGATGGACTGCGGTTCTAACTATCAGTTTTTTCTTTTTTCTCGGTATTGGCCTTGTCGAGGTTCTGCTTGTAAAGCGACGCGAAATCAATGGGATCGAGCATCAAAGGCGGGAAGCCACCTTCTCTTGTTAGATCAGCCACGATGCGGCGCAGGAACGGGAATAAAAGCGTAGGGCAATTGACGAACAGCACGGGATGCTTGATGTGGTCGGGCATGTTGTGAAGGCGGAACAGTCCGCCATAAACGAGTTCTAGTTTGTAAATGGCACCGGCCTTGTTGACCGCATCAGCGACAAAATTAATGACCACCTCATAGACACCATCTTCGATCTTGTCGGCTGCAACCGTTACATCGACCTGCAGGTTGGGATCATCACCGGGGCCACGAAGGGAGGCAGGTGTATTGGGGCTCTCAAACGAGAGATCCTTGATGAATTGGGCCAGCACATTGAACCGGGCCTGTTCTGGTGCAACAGAGCCATTGCCATTTTCAGCGCCTTTGGTTTCCTTTTTAGAGTCTTTGTCTTTTTTGTCATCGCTCATTTTTCTTCTCCCCTTCTGGAGTACAATAAATTTTTTTAATAAAGTTGGCTAACATGGGGCGAGAGCGCTTGCAAGGTTGGTATTGCTTCAACGTGGCAATGATAGATCCAGCCCGTCAATCATCATGGGTTCTCCGCTAAAATACCAATATGCAAGTTCGTCGAGGATTTCCAATGATCGATCATAGTAGGGTTGCTGTTGCTTTTCCTTAAATTTGTATTGGGAGATCCAACCTCTTGTAAAACCGGGAATATAATAGAAACCTTCGGCTATCTGTCTCTCGAGGTGGTGGCTTTTCGAGTTGGTTTCACAGCAGTGTTTCATGGCATTTATCAAAATTTCAAAAGCTTGTGTGTCCCATGTCAGGTCGCAACGCAATTGTATCAAGAAGCTACCCTCAGCAGCAGCAAATTCTGCACACAGCTGTTTATGCCAGTCCAAACTAGATTCCACTTACTATTGCTCCCACGGAGATTTGCCATTTTGGGGACTTTTATTTTTATTTGAGGACGGTTCGGATTCGATCATTTCCCCTTCAATGATAGGGCCTTCTTTTCGTGGTCTGGTATCATAGTCTGCAGCAAACGGGTCAGGATGGTTCTGGTCGTGCGGGCCATCACCAAACATATCAACTTTGATATTGGCCGATTTTTTGGCCTTGTTAAAGAAATAGCTGGCGATGCCGTGGCGCACAGCCGGGATCAACAGCGCGAAGCCCAGCGTATCGGTAATCAGCCCTGGGGTCAGCAAAAAGGCTCCCGCCAGCATGAGCCCTACGGCGTCGGTGATACTGTTAACCGGCAGACGTCCCTCGTTCAACGAGGTTTGAGCACGGGCCAGCGAACTCAAGCCTTGCAAACGCAAGAGATAAACGCCGATCACCGCCGTGAGAATAATGAGTAAAATAGTCGGCCACAGATCGATATAATCGGCGACCTTGATCAGCAAAGCAATCTCTGCGATGGGAAGGCTTATAAACAGAGCTAAAATCAGCAATGGCATTTTTGTTCCTTTTTTATTTCTTAAGAACATATAGTCAATTTTCTTGCATAAACAAATAAGCTTTCTCTGCCCTTGTCCTTTGGGGGTGAGAAGGTTTATATCAGGAACAAGAGTTTTTTCGATCCTGTCAGACGCATGCTTTTTGAGGTGTCTGAGGGATGTTATGCTGAAATTTTGTCATAATGAGTGGAAATATGGATCCGGTCACACTTATTTTTCTTGTCGTTGCGATTATTGTCGGTCTGAAGTTGCGCAGCGTGCTTGGTCAAACCGACGATGACGATGATCGGCGTCCAATGGATGGATATGGGCCGCGCAAGTCCAATAGTCAACCCTCGGAACAAAGGCGCGGCGGGTCTGATAATGTTGTGACCTTGCCTACCAGAACGACCCATGCTGACCAACAAACTCAACCTGATCGTGAGGTCAAGAAAACCATTAATATGGCTGATCAAATTAGAAAATATGCAAAAAAGGGCAGCGCCTTGGAAAAAGCTCTGCAGGACATTGTTGCGGCTGATAATAGCTTTGAACCCGAGGGCTTTTATAATGGTGCCAAAACGGCCTATGAAATGATTGTCATGGCGTTTGCGGAGAGCAATCGCAAGCTCTTGAAACAATTGCTTGCCAAGGAAGTCTATGAGGGTTTTCTGAGTGCCATTGATGCGCGCGAACATAAAAAACTGATTGTCAGCTCCAGTTTTGTCGGTATTGATGCCGCTGAAATTATCAGTGCAGAACTGCGCTCGGAGCGCACGGCGCGCGTGACCATCAAATTTGTCAGCTCGCTTATCACCTCCACTCATAATCGCGATGGAGATGTTGTTGAGGGCGATCCCAAAAAGGTCAGGGAAGTGACCGATATTTGGACCTTTGCCAGAGATACGCGTTCCAAGGACCCGAACTGGGAACTCGTGGCAACAGAATCAGCTTCTTGATCACTGGCTTCCCCGATAATTTTTGACAAACGGATCCGTTTTTATGGTCGGATAAACGGATTGATCAGCAAATTGCCCTATTTTGTCCTTAGAATTTCCCAAACGATCATCTGGCGAAGCTTGGGTTGGTTGATATGAAACGGTTGAAAATGATTTACAGGGTCGCTTTGGGCTTGTTGGCGTGGACAATAACTGGTGGTCTTGCATCACTAGCGACGATGGAGAGTGCCGTGGCCCAGCGCTATATAAAATCGCTCAGCTCCAAACCCGTTACATTTACCTCTATTCCTGGCTGGCGGCGTGATGATCACGCCAAGGCGTTTGCCGCGTTTTTGCTATCTTGCGAGAAGATCAGTCTTGGGCGTGACCGGTTGGCCGTTGCCTGTCGCAAGGCCAAACGATTACCCAAGCAATTATCGAATAATCGGGCGCGGGTTTTTTTTGAAAGCTATTTTACGGTTCGCAAGGTCCATTCCGGTCGTCGTAGCCTGCTGACTGGGTATTATGAGCCAGAGCTTTACGGTTCGCGTGTACGCACCGCAAAATTTAATGTGCCTCTTTATCGCCGCCCTCGTGATCTTGTTGGATTACATAATCGGAGTGCGCGCCGCGCCGCACGTCGCGCTGGCCTGTCGCGTAAGCTGACCTACGCCAGACGCACTAGAAACGGTCTTAAACCTTATATGACCCGCGAACAAATTGAGAGCGGTGGGCTTAGGGGACAGGGCCTCGAAATGATTTGGTTAGCTGACCCAGTGGACGCTTTTTTCCTGCACATTCAAGGGTCTGGCCGCATTATTTTACCAGATGGGTCGCGTATCCGCATCGGCTTTGATGGTAAAAATGGCTATGATTACTCGTCTGTGGGCAAGGCGTTGGTTCGTGCCAAACTGATCCCTCGTAACAAGGTCTCGCTCAAAAGCGTCAAATACTGGCTACGTGCTAACCCCTTGCAGGGTCGCCGTGCTATGTGGCGCAATAAAAGCTTTATCTTTTTTCGCGAGCTGAAAAATCATGCTCTTATAAATGGCCCGATTGGGGCCCAGGGTGTTTCACTGATCGGTGGCCGTTCGCTGGCGGTCGATCGTCGTCATTATCGCCTTGGACTACCGATTTTCCTTTCGGTACCAAAATTTCGCAAGGACGGCCGTCGCAATCTGCGCCGTTTAATGATCGCGCAAGATACGGGTACGGCGATCAAGGGCGCGAGGCGCGGTGATGTTTTCTGGGGATCGGGTGGCAAGGCTGGAGAAATCGCCGGTCGGACTTATCACAAGGGTGAGTTCTATGTGTTATTGCCACGCGCCAAACCGATTTTTGTCCGTGCCGCCAAGGATATGCGGGTTGCAAAGCGCTCAGGAGCAATGAAAATGATCAAGCAAGCGCCGGCTCCAAAAGTCGTGCGAGTGAGCAAGGAACCGCGTGCGCAGAACCTTGCGCCGGTATTTGAAGTTTATGGTGTCCATGCTTTTAGCCGCTTCAAGTCTGAAAGTAATTGATTTATGGGGCGGCGTAAATCATCAAAGAAAAACAAGCGAGGTTCCCTAAAGCAACCACCGACGATCAAAGCGGTGCCCGCGACTAAAACACCCTCATTGCCACAAGAAGATGCTGACCTTTGGGCGCAGGTGACCACTAGTCTGACGCCTTTGAGGGGCGATCGTGATCGCTTGCATTTTGGCCCCTTGCTTGATGAAAAACCCGCTGTGACGATGGGACAAGCTGCGCGCTGGCAAGCGGTCCCGCCACATAAGGCGCCTCCGGGCAAGAACGGCTTGCCAGAGCGGGTAAGCGCGCGCGGTACTCTCAATGCGCGGCCCTTGCCACAGCAACCAATTCAACCACCGCAGCAGGACAGTTTTTCACGCCGAGAAATGCGCCAGATCAATAAGGGTCATCAACCTATTGAAGCCAGGCTGGATCTGCACGGTCTGCGCCAGGCCGAGGCGCATATCGCTCTTGTGACCTTTCTCGCCAACGCACAAGCCCAAGGATACCGCCACATATTGGTGATCACCGGCAAGGGGCGGGCAAATGTCGACGACGAGAAGATATTTGGCGGGCCAGAGCAAGGTGTTTTACGCAGGATTGTGCCTTTGTGGCTTGGCGAATCCGATCTTCGCTTGATTGTCGCAGGATTTAGCGATGCACCGCGCAGGCATGGTGGGCCCGGTGCTCTTTATGTGCGTTTACGCCGCAAAAGATAGTCTGAAAACTTTCCACAGGATCAATGTACACGAAACTGTAATTTCATTTTTATGTACATTTGTCGAGGAATGCGATCCTCGTGTGTCGGTCGGAACGCTAATTCTCTCATTTTGCCTAAAAAGCACCCTAGAAAATTATTGTCCTGACTTTCGATGTTAAGATGAACGACATTAACCGCCCTTAAAGTTTCATTCTTATCAGTGACATGATTGTCGGTTAAGATTTGATCGTGCGTGCAAACGTGCGCAGTCAACGATGCTCAATGGGATGCCCCTTATTATGAACGATCAAAAACAGACGATCATTTCCGCAGAACTGGTGGTGGAAGGGGAGATCAAGGCCCCAGATAGCCTTGTGGAAGTACATGGTATGGTCAACGGCCAGTTGGATGTAGGCCATCTTGTCATTTATCCAGGCGGCAAGGTAATCGGTACTGTGCGTGCAGGCACAATCTCCGCCAATGGTCTCATGCAGGGTGAAATCACCGTCAAGGGCCTGCTTGATATCGGATCGACGGGCTCCGTGAATGGCGACGTCATCTATGGCTCAATGGCCATGAAAGAAGGGGCCGAGCTGTCGGCAGATGTGCGCAATGTGCCACCGACCCTCGCTGGTGATATGAAAATCACCGTCACCAAGGGCAAGGCTGTGCGCCTGACCACCGATGATTTGACGGCGGTAGATCCAGATGATGATCCCAAAGGTTTGAAATTTACCGTTTCTGACATGAAAAACGGCTATGTCATTTGTACGGACAAACCCAAGATTGCCGCCCAAAACTTCACTCAGGAACAATTGGAAAAAGGAACCATCGTCTTCGTCCACGACGGCAAACCAAACTTGTCGGCCAGCTTTGCTGTCACCGTCACAGACGCCGCCGGTGCCAGTTCAGGTGCCCCGCGCACGGTGGATGTTGACGTAAAAAGTTAAGGCGAAAAGATAAGAAAATATCCTTGCATGTTCAAAAGAACCGAATCGTTACAAGGTTTGGTTTGTTGCCAAGGAGGTGTTTTAATGCTCGGCAAGTACTGAGCGGGCTCCCAGAAATTGCGGATTTCCCCACGAGTGAGTGGCGTCGTTCTGGCGTTTTTGTGTAGCATGATGTTCGTGTTCGGCGCTTCTCAATCTCAGTGACGATCTAACGCAGAACTTCTCTTGCTCGAAATAACGGGTAACTCTTAATAGGAACATAATCACTCGGGACTGGACACCTGGCGGCTGAACTTTGAGACAGAAATTGCGTCTTCTATCTTGTTTGAAGCAAGGTATGTTTCCCAGTATTCTTCAAAATAGTCAGCGATCTTTTCGACGGTAAGGAATTGCCATAAAGTCTGTCTCAATGTGACGCCAAACAGATTGTCGACTTCGATAACCTTGGGCATCCGACCCTTCCCGTCATTCAGAGCAGAATGAAAGAGGTACAAGTTTATCAACAGTGTTGACTAGCAAAAAAAAGGGCAAAATCTTCACCAACTTAAAAAGGTGCCAACATAACAGGGATGTCGCAAATTCAGCCTCAGGTAAGCCCCGTATATCTGTTCGAAAGATCAAAAAAACCAAGCAGCCACATCACAATCCCCGCTAACCAAATAAGTTTCTCCATATTCAAGCCTAGCCGATCAGGATGGATTTTTGGGTGTTTTTAGAGGTTCCCTTGAGTGTCAGCCCGGAGATATTCTTACCTGTTGTAAGGAGCAAGAATAGATACGCGTTCATCCTTTATATACGCTTCCCCGAAAAGTTACTGGAGAATTGGCATTGAAATTGCTAATATAGGTTAGTTAAAGTTTTTTTTGTAAAATCAGTAATTGCGTAAAAGGGGAACAGTTATGGCCAGTTGTGGCTTGCGTGGAATGATCTCATTGTGTTTTTTGGTTTCAGTATTTGTCATGGGTGGCGGTAATCTTTCTGCCAATGCCGCTTCATTGATTGCCAAGGTCGACTTGTCCAGTCAGAGAATGCAGGTTTTCGTCAATGGCAAGAAGCAACATAGCTGGAGCATTGCATCGGGCAAACGTGGTTGGCGGACGCCGACCGGGCGCTTCACTCCCATCACCTCCTATCGCAAAAAATTTGTCAAAAGATGGAATATGACCTTGCCATATGCGGTTGTCCTTAAATCAAGCGGTATCGCCGTTCACGGCTCCAACGGCCCAATGGGCAGCCCGCGCTCGCATGGTTGCATCCGTTTGAGCGTTGGTAATGCCGCAAAATTCTACAAGCTGGTCGGTCGGCATGGTTTGTGGGGCACGAAAGTCATTGTGACTCAATAAGCGAGCTTTATCGAGGATCGAACCAGATAAGCTGGTTTGATCATTGAAAAGGCCTACTCGTCACGAGACAAAAATAGCACTCTGCAAAAATGCAGAGTGCTATTTTTGTGATTAGTTTTATGAGATATTTTTTCTGCTTAGCCGCGTTTGTTAAGCAGGGTCACGCCGCGTCGGTTTTGCGACCAGCATGAGATGTCGTTGCACGTGGTGACGGGGCGTTCTTTGCCATATGACAGGGTGCGCAGGCGGGCTGAGTTGACGCCCTGGCGCGTCAGAAAACCTTTGATTGTTTGCGCGCGTTTGGCGGCAAGGCCAAGATTATATTCTCTGGTACCACGCTCGTCGGAATGACCTTCAACCGTGATGGTATGGTTGGGATATTGATTGAGCCATTTGGCCTGATCGCGCAAGGTTGCTTGAGCATCGGATGAGAGGTTGGCGCTATCGGTTTTGAAGAAGACTTTGTCGCCCACATTTACCGTAAAGTCGCGCTGTGTGCCGGGGGTAACGGGGCCGTTATAGCCTGCTGCATTGGGATCTCCGCCATTTGTGCTCCCGTTAAGGCCGTATGCACCACCCTTTTTCTTTGATGAACAGGCGCCAAGCACGACGGCAATACTCAATACAGTGATGATGCCAACCATTTTCTTCATGTGATCGGCTATGCACAATATGGTCATATCTTTTCTCCTGGCTCATCTCGTGGCGAGCATCAGTTCGGTTCTAAAAATGACAGTAACGGTTTAACAGGACCCCCGAGGCCGTAAACAACACACCCCAATCAAGACTATTGTACTGTGTGCAGGTCGTTCTTGACGATTTGGAGGCAAAAGCGCGGCTCTTGTGTGGTGCTTTGCTGTTGCCGGGTTGGATATATAGGCGTGCGAGATTAATAAATTGAAAAAACTTATAGTTAACAGGGGGATTTGGTTTTGATGCGGGCTGGAGCAGCCCAATCATTTGGTGAAAGGGCTGTGTTTGTCGGCGCGGGGAGTAGTTTGAGCAGTCCATTGCCTTGACGTTCATATGTTTACGCCAAAGTCCGCTCTTGCGAAATAGGGAAAAAGGACGTTCAGGCATAAAAAAACCACACCCCTGAAAAACAGGAAAGTATGGCTTTCTTTAGAGCTATTTTGGCAGGCATCTCGCACTACCAAAAAGTCAGGTTATTTTACCTGTGAAACAGGTGCAACATACTCACCGATGCCTTTAAGTGGCTCATGACGCTCACGACAAGCACCAAGAACAGCAGCAGTTGAAATGATAGCAGCAATGATGATAGTTTTTTTCATCGAATAATTCTCCACGTTTTTTACCAAGAGTTCGCTTCAAACGAATCATTTTATATTCGCTTCCAACCTTCATACCTTTGTTGGTGGTCTTCAGCAAGGAAATCTGGGGGTAAGGTCTTTTTTCTGCCCCATTTCGACACACCTGATGCAAAAAAGACACGTCCAATTTGGATGAATTAGTTGATGAGTGGCGACCAGGCGGGGTCTGAGGCGAAGGAGGGCGTGACGACAGGCTGTTCATGATAGCCTGTCAAATCGACAGAAAATAGCCTGGGACCGCCTGTTTCGGCACGACTTTCGCGAAAGAACATCAGTACACGGCCATTGGGAGCCCAGGTAGGGCCTTCATTATGGAAGCCTTCAGTCAAGATGCGCTCGCCCGAACCATCGGGGCGCATAACACCGATAAAAAAACGACCGCCAGATTGTTTGGTAAAAGCGATGAGGTCACCGCGCGGAGACCAGACCGGCGTCGAATAGCGACCTCCTCCACGCGAGATGCGTCTTGGATTGGAGCCATTGGCTTTCATGACATAGATTTGCTGCAAGCCAGATCGGTCAGATTCAAAAACGATATCGCGGCCGGAGGGGGAAAAGCATGGAGCGGTGTCAATACTTTTTGTTTTTGTCAGCCTTTTGGTACGCCGCGACCGCAGATCCATAACGAAAATATTGGCGCTGTCACTATCTTGCCGGGACATGATGATCTTGTTGCCATCTGGCGAAAAGCGCGGCGCGAAGGTCATGCCGGGAAAGTCTCCTACCAGCTCTTTTTGCCCTGAATCAATATTAAGCAGATAGACCCGCGGGCGTCCGCCCGCATAAGACATATAAGTGATTTCCTGACGGGTAGGGGAAAAGCGCGGTGTCAGCACGAGGGCGCGCCCTGAGGTCAGGGTACGTACATTATGGCCATCCTGGTCCATCATGGCGAGGCGCTTTATTCTTTTGTTTTTGGGACCGGTTTCATCAATAAACACGATCCTGCTATCGAAATAACCAGATTCCCCGGTCAGTCGTTTGTAGATTGCATCGGCAATAATATGACCAATGCGCCGCCAGTTGCGCTCATTGGTTGTGAACTGCTCGCCGGTTAACTGACGACCGGAAAAAACATCCCAGAGCCGAAACTCAGCTTTGATGCGGTTCCCTCGTACCAGCGTAATATTGCCAAGCGCCAGAGCCTCGGCCTTGATGATCTGCCAGTCAGAAAAACGCGGAAGGGAATTGATCGTCGCAATTTTTTCAATATGGGCTTTGCGATCGATGGGGCGAAACAATCCCGAGTTGGTCAGGTTATTGGTGACGATGTCGGAGATTTTGGCGGCCAGCGCACGATCATTTTCCGACGTTCCAAAAAACAATGGAATGGCGATAGGCATGGCGCGCACATTACCGCGCGTAATATCGATTTCAACGACCGCTCGGGCCGGTAGAGCGGATGCAAATCCCATCGTGCACATGATGAGTGCGATTAGAAAAGGTGCGTGTAAGGGGTGAGGGTGACCGTTGGTTTGATAGCGCTTTTGATTATTGTTCATATTACCCGCTTGATCCGTGACAATTGCGACTGCTCTGTTGCTGACAATTTCCCTGAAGAAGGCGCAGGGGAAAGCGTTTGCTCCCATTTTTTTGAATACTGAATTTCGAACCATCTCTTTATAGACGCAAACTGATCAAGAATTAAGGCCCAATAATAGCGGAAATCGGGTAATGGCACTCTAACCGCCAAACATGTCGCGCGGATCGAAATTGAGGATCATGTCCTGCCAGGTAGCGAATTTGTCTTTGGGCATGCGGTATGGCTGACATTGCCAGACGGCGCGCTTGGCGGCTTCCGCGGCGGGACGAAAGAACGGTGAACCCGAAAAATTGGCCAGTTCGGGTGGTTTTTCCAAGGTGCCGTCCAGTTTGAATTTGATACGCAATTTGACATTGAGATCTCGTGAACCAAGGCCACCGGTTGGCGGGCGCCAGCATTGCGAGATCTGCGCCTTGAACGCATCGATCTCATTGGCTGACATGGTGTCATCCGCGCCATATCGACGCCCATAGTTGGGTGGATCGAGCCGGGCTTGTCGTTGTGCACGCGGAGCTGGTTCCAGCTTCACTTTGTAAGATGATTTGGGTGCCGGTTTTTGATCGGGCAACTTGTTGAGCAAGGCGGCGATGTTTTCCGGGTCAAACTCGCTCTGGCGCTTCGTGACCTTTTTTGGCACCGGCTTTTTCTGCACCTGATTGGGTATTCGTTTTTTGGCTTTTACGATTTTCTTTTTCACCAGCTTGGGCTTTGGCTTGGCTTTGGCTATTGTCTTGGGCTCAACCTTTTTAGCCACTCTCACCGGTTTTTTTGGCGCAGGTTTTTTGACAATCTTTTTGACGGGCTTTTTAGCAGGTTTTTTCTTTTTGACGACTGCGGGCTTCTTGATCTTTTTAGCTTCTTTTTTGCCTGCCTTGATCTTGGTGAATTGCGAAGGGGTCAGAATATCGACGGGCACAGTTATTTTGGCCACCGGTTTGGGTGTGTCGCTGCTCGCAAAATAGCCCAGCGCCCATGTCAGCAAAGCAATATGAAACAGAATTGATATGGTGATGGCCTTGCGCACTATATGGTCCTCAATTCCATTCTTTATCCATTGTCCAGCGTATCGGTAATGACTGTGATACGGGTGAAACCCGCTCTTGATATACGTCCCATGACTTTGGAAATCTCTCCAAACATCAGTTTTTTGTCACCCTGTATATAGATACGCTCTTTAAAGCCGCTTTTGGCAATGGCGTTCAGTTTGGCGACGATCTGGTCCATTTTAATCTCGTTTTCCTGCAAGAAGATGCGCCCTTTGGCATCAAGGGAAATGACCAGTGGCTGCTTGCTGCCCTCCACCTGCCCGGCTTCCGTTTTGGGGAGCTCTATGGGCACGCCAACGGTCATCAATGGTGCGGTGATCATGAACACTATCAGCAGTACCAGCATCACATCGACAAAGGGTGTGACATTGATTTGCGTCATCGGTTGTGTACGCTGGCGGCGTTTGCGCCCGCTGCCACCAAGCCCACTACCACCAATATCCATGCTCATAGCTTTTCACTCCGCACATCGACCTGGCGTGACAAGATCGCCATGAACTCATTGGAAAAGCTTTCGAGGCGGGCAATGTGCCGCGACACTTCATGAGAAAATTTATTGTAAAAAATAACCGCCGGAATAGCTGCTAGAAGTCCAAGCGCCGTGGCGAACAAAGCCTCGGCGATCCCCGGCGCGACAACCGCCAATGAGGTGTTATTGCTCGCCGCTATCGATTGAAAACTCGACATGATGCCCCAGACGGTGCCGAACAGTCCCACAAATGGTGCGGTGGAGCCAACAGTAGCCAGGAACATCAAGCGGCGCTCAAGGCGGTCAATTTCCGAGGTGATAGTATTGTCCATGACTCTTTGGACGCGCATCAAAACGCCGCCGGGCAATGATTTGGCGCCATCAATGGAACGTTTCCATTCGCGCATGGCAGCCACGAAAACGGCGGGCAGGGTCTGGTTGGTGCGCTGGGTAAGGACTTGATAAAGCTCGTCCAGATGCTGGCCAGACCAAAAAGCCTTTTCAAAATCATCGGCTTCTTTTTTTGCATTTTTGAAGGTCGCCGTCTTGTTGACGATCACCGCCCAGCCCCAAACGGACGAGGCCAACAGCCCCACCATGACCACTTTAACAACGATGTGGGCGGACAAGAACAAGGCAACAAAAGAGAGATCAGAATGGGGCGCTACCGTTGCTGTGGCCAAGACCCCGTTTAAGACACCTGTCATGATGATCATTTCCCGTTCCTGTTATTGTTTTTGGCCGCACGCTTTTTATTTCAAACCGGGAACAACGGCTCGACAAGCAAATATATAACCGATTCGGTCATAAAAAGAGAAATCGCCGCAAACACCTGTGCGCGCAACACCCCTGTCACCATAACGGACCAGCCCCCTTATACCACGAATTTAGCCAGCCGAATCTGTCTAAACTAGGGCGTGGGCGGCAGGGCGGTTGTCGCCGACCAATTGCCAGATGATTAACGGAGTAAAATCAGTGAGCCCCTGCACTTCTTGTTCCCTCTCCCCATGGGAGATGGTCGGGGTGAGGAGGCAGGAGGAAGCAGTTCACCGCGCCACCGTTTTCTTCTCATGATAAGGCCAAAGCCCGAACTCGGCATGTCGGGATCGGGGTAAAAATGGATATAATTGAGATTGCGGCTGTTTTGATAGGGTTGTACTTATCCCAGCGGGCGGGCCAGTGGCAGGTCTATCGCTTGATCACCGGACTATCGGGCTTTTCATAGCCGAACACCTTGACCAGATGTTTGGGCAGGCGCTGGGGTTTGCCTTGATCGGAAATGAGCACGATTTGCACGAGGGCACGCATCAGCAGCTTGCCGTCTCGCTTGATTTCTTGTTTGAGGGTGATGCTGGCGCTGGCCCATTCTTTTGTTTGGGTGACGACCTCCAGCACCTCATCGATCTTGGCGGGGGCTTTGAATTTCATGTCCATGTGGCGGACGATGAAAATGAGCCGCGGCGAGCCATCGAATCCCTTGTAGAGATCATCGTGGGAGACGCCGAGCAGTCGCAGCCAGTCGGAGCGGCCGCGCTCACACCACTGCAAATAGCTGCCATGATAGACATAGCCGGTGAAATCGGTGTCTTCGAAATAGACCCGCACCGGCAGTGTGTGGGTATGGCCCTCAATACGGCCAGAAAGGTCCGGCCACTTATCCGTGAAGCTATCGTTTTTGGTCATGCAAGGGGCTTTCTGTCTGTAAAATACTGCGTTTAAAAAGAGATTCAGCACGGCTTGGTCCCAAGGGTCAATAGACATATGGTTCATAGTTTGGCCGTATTGGTTGCGTCTATTTTATTGGCTCACCCTCAAAACGTTTGCTAGACTGCTACAAGACCATGTAGGAAGGCTCGAGAAAAACAATTTGATGAGCCAGTTCAATGAGAAACGGCAACATAAAAAAATGAAACAGTTTTGTTCAGCTAGCCTGATTGCTTGGAGCAAGGGTGCTTTTTCTAGAATTTTCATGATGTTTATCGCCTTGGCTTGGCTGCTGGGTAGTGCGGGCGCACAAGATACGAGCAAGCAAAATGAAGAAGCGCCAGCGCAAGTAAATGAGCAGGCCGGCGCACCAGCAGGCGTTGCGTCAGAAGCGGTTATGGCCCTTGAAAAACGGGTCAAAAATCTTGAACAGGAAATCACCGATTTGCGCACTATGATCGGCACGTTTGCCAGTATGGGTCGTAGTGGTAATGCTCCGGGTGGCGATCGCGATGGTGCTTCTCTGTCGCAGTTTGGAGCACCAGCATCAGGGCCTCGTTCTTCCAATCTGCCCTGGCGGGGAGAGGGGCGCCCAGGTGCTGCACCCTTACAACAAGGTATGACCGAGCAAAGACAAGGTGGCGCGGCGTTCGAGGGTGCGCAATCGCCCTTGTCCCTGCCCCCCCAACGTCCCGATATTCGGAAAGACAGGGCGACCTTAGATCATTTGGCTGCAAAAGGACCTGATAGTGGTTCGGCCTTGCAAAACAATGCGACCACCAGCGACCCTGTGAAAGAAGCCTCTGTTGGTCCCGTCCTTGTACCTGAAAGCAGTGATGCACAATCGCTCTATAAAGATGCTTACAGCCATATGCTGCGCCGGGATTATGCGTCAGCACAGAGCGCCTTTGGGGCTCTGATCAAGAACCATCCGCAATCGCGCATGGCTGGCAATGCGCAGTATTGGCTAGGCGAGACCTATTATGTACGCGGCAAATATCGCCCGGCTGCAGACGCGTTTTTGAAAGCCTATCGCAATTATTCAAACGGCATCAAGGCACCGGACAGCTTGATGAAACTCGCTTTTTCACTTTCCCGACTGGGACAAAAAGGGGCGGCTTGTAAAACCTTTGATGAGTTGGACCTCAAATATCCCAACGCGCCAAATCATGTAAAACAAAGGGCAGGCATGGAGCGACGACGCTCGGGTTGTAACTAAAATTGATTGGCCAGCAACAGTCTCCGTTTGGCAGATTGCCCCTCTAAAGCAAAACAAACGGATTTTCATTCTTAGCCATGTCGGATCAAGACACATTCAATCAAGAAGCGCTGGAAAAGTGCTTTGACAATGTCAGCACACAAACTGGCGTAGCAATGGCTGTTTCAGGCGGTCCCGACAGTATGGCGCTGTTGCTGTTGACTGATCGCTGGCGGTGCGCTCGTTTGCAGCAAGGGCAAAGCGCGCCAGATTTGACAGTTTTTACGGTTGATCATGGCTTACGCCCTGCGGCAGTCGAAGAATGTCAGTTCGTCCTCGAGAAGGCGAAAGCGCTTGGCTATGACGCGCATATTTTGCAAAGGGAAGGCGAGCCCCCGACGACGCGCATTCAGGAAATGGCACGGAAAATTCGTTACCAGCTATTGGCAGAGGCATGCCATTTACGCGGTATCAAAATATTGATGACGGCCCATCATTTGGATGATCAGGCGGAAACGGTTTTGATGCGGCTGGCGCGTGGCAGTGGCGTGGATGGATTAAGTGCGATGGCACTGCAGAGCCAGCGCTATGGATTGCGATTGCTGCGCCCCTTGCTGGTGTTTGAAAAAACTGAGCTATTGGAACTGCTGCAGGCCAATGACTGGAAATATATTAAAGATCCCAGCAACACTGACCCGCGTTTTGAGCGGGTTCGATTGCGCGAGCACGTCAGCGAATTGAAAAAACTGGGTCTGACTGCAAAGATGATTGGCCTGACCGCAAGGCGACTAGGTCGCGCTAAAATGGCGCTCGACGAGGCATCGAATCAGTTTTTGACCAGCCACGCCTTTGTCAGTGATTACGGCACGGCGCGTATCGATCAGCTGGCCCTGTTTGACACCCCCGACGAGATTGCCATTCGCGCCTTGTCGAAGGTTTTGCAGGCGTGCGGTGGCTCTCAAGAGGTGCCTAACATGGCGCGACTTGAAACGCTTGTCGGCAGATTGAAAGCTGATTTTTCAACCAATCGGACACTGGCAGGGTGTCGTTTGATCGCCAAGGGTGATTTCTGGCTGATCGCGCGTGAAGCCGGCCGCATTACGGAGCTGGAAAAGCCAATTGTGCCTGGCGGATGCATGCTCTGGGATAATCGCTATATCGTATGCGCCGGTAAAAAAGCATCCACTGAAATCATTGCTGTGCCTCTGGGGGAGGGTCGTGAATTGATTGATCTCGCGGAAGAAAGCTTGCTGAAAAATTTCCCCAAGGACGCTTTGCCAAGCTTGTTGACCTTGCGCAACAAGGGTGAAATTATTGCTGTTCCTGCCTTTGATTATTGGAAAGCGCAGGCCATCAGCGCTGGATTACAGGCAAGGTTTATCACTTCTGACGATGGTCTAGTTTGATATTTTTTCAAGGATGGCCTTGTTGGGGAAACAGGTAACCTCATGGCCATTTATGCTTTGCCAATTGCCAATGGAGATGCGGGTTTTATATCCGATCAGTCCATCGGCTCCTCCCACATCAGCACCAATTTTTTCCAGTTTTAACTGCGCGGCTTCAACTTGGGCTCGCGAGAAGCTCGAAAGGCGTGTCCAGTCTCGTTTGAATTTCGATCCAGCTTTCATGCGATCGGCGACATGGCCGACAAACAGCGCGTAGACATCTGATTCATTGTAAGTTTTGAGCACATAAAAATTTTCAGAGACCAAAAAGCGAGGACCAAAACGCCCGGCCGGGAGAAATAGAAAACTGTCTTTCGACATATCAGCGTGAGCAAACGGGTGGCCATCGGTGCGCCTCATCCCCTGTTGTTGCCACGCCAAAGTTTTGATCCGTTGATCCGGCCCCTCAAGGGTGCATGAAATATTGGCGGGTAGCTGGACTTCAAAGCCCCAGCGCCTTGCAGGGTTCCAGCCGTTCTGATTGAGAAAATTGGCAATCGAGGCGAGAGCATCTGGTACCGATGACCAGATGTTTATGGAGCCGTCGCCATCAAAATCAACAGCATATTTCAAGAAGGCCGTAGGCATGAACTGGGGATGACCAAGGGCACCCGCCCAGGCACTTTTCATGGTGCGCGCCGTGATATGCTTTTGTTGCAAAATGGTCAGTGCCGCCAGCAGTTCTTTTTCAAACAGAGCTTTGCGGCGTCCCATAAAGGCCTGCGTGGCCAGCACTTCAATGGCACGATAGGGAAGTCTGGCCCGACCAAACGCGGTTTCCTTGCCCCAGATGGCAATTATGACTTCTCGCGGGACTCCATAGCGTTGCTCTATCTTGTCAAGGGAGTGTTGCCATTTGACGAGCTGTTTGCGTCCCTCGGCAATATTATAGTTTAGTGATCTTGCTTTAAAATATCCGCCAGGCGCGCGAAATTCACTTTGAACGGGCGGTTTGCGGCGCGGCGCATGGCCTGGCGGACGCAAATCGGGCAGGGACCAGTTGAGCTTGACGTGCTTGAAGGCATATTGATAAGTGGCGCGCGAAATATTTTTCGAGCGGGCTTTTTGCCAAAGTGGACCTTTGATCCAGTCTGTGAACGCGTGCTCGATCTGGGCCTTGGATGAGCGTGCAACCGCCGTGGCGTTTTGGGTGACAAGCGAGACAAGCAGACATAAAATAAACCTGGTGATGGTTCTGGTTTTCATAGCGAGGTTCCGGGCAATATTTTGGGCAAAGGTTCCAGTGTTTGTGTTCTTGTTTGACGGATCAATGTGGTCAAAAGCAAGTTTCAATATGGTTTTTTCAATGAGGGGAAAATTTTAATGCCATTATATGGGTTGGACGGGATTGAAGTAGAGCTGCCAGACGATGATTATTATATCGCGCCAACGGCGGCCCTGATTGGTAAAATACGTCTTTTGCCCGGTGCCAATATCTGGTTCGGCGTGGTGATGCGCGGCGATAATGAGCTAATTGAAATTGGCAATCGCTCCAATGTGCAAGACGGCACGGTCTGTCATACGGATATAGGATATCCGCTGACCATTGGTGATGACTGTACGGTGGGTCATCGCGCGGTTTTGCATGGCTGTACGGTAGGCGATAATTCTCTGATCGGCATAAATGCGGTGTTGCTGAACGGCTCAAAAATCGGCAAGAACTGTGTCATAGGCGCGGGGGCGTTGATCACTGAAAACAAGGAGATCCCTGACGGTTCACTGGTGGTTGGGGCGCCGGGGCGGGTCATGCGCCAATTAAAGTCCTTTGAAATCGACGCCATCAAGGCATCAGCTGCCCACTATGTTGAGAATAGCGGACGCTATAAAAGCGGCTTGACGAGCTAGCATTGCTGGCAAACAGGGTTAGTCATCAAGGTCACTCTCGATATTGGGCAGGTTGCCATTGTGGCGGAGCAGGCTTTGTAACTCGACAAGTACCTGTTGCCAGTTGCCCAAGATTTCAACCAGCCTCTCTTCTTGAGCCTTGCACGCGCACGCGAAAATATTGAGATCACCATTATGGATGACGCAGCTAATCGCGATATTGCCGGGATCGACGGGTTTGAACCCTTGATAGAGCACGGTTGGTGAGGCGAGAAAACTGGTATTGAACGCCTTGTTATGCATGCAGGTCCAGCCTGTAGATTCGAACAGAGCCAGCGCATCGTTGATCTCTAGTTGGGATAGGCCTCCAGAGGTCATGCGAGTCAGGAAATCCGCTTGAAAATCTTCTGGGTGGCGATTGTATATATTTAGCAATTCGGCCATATGCTGCTCGGCGACATCGCCCTTGCGGCATTCCTTGATGCGGACTTCATGTTGCAGAGCAGCCTTTTTGAGGGCCTGGTATTTGTCACGGCTGTCTGCGCCGGTGTTGAGCATTGTGTTAACAAAATCAATTAGTTCCGATGTCAGAACCCATAAAGACTGCACGCGGCCAAATGCAAAGTGGCGCATGGTGATATTTTGACCAACAGCAGCTGGGCGTCCAAACAGTCGCCAATGGGTAAGCTGCAAGGCGCATTGCGCAAAGGCGTCAGGAGAAATGCCATTTTGAGCCAGCAATTTAATATCGAACTCGGTGAATTGCAGGATCTTTGAAGCGATTTCTTGTTGGCGCTTTTTATACGATCTGGCTGCCCGCATGATTTTTTTCTGGAAGGCCGGGGTGAGATCAAAGGTCAGGTTTTTGCTCAGCGGCGTGCCTTGATCGCTGGCGCCAGAATATTGATCAATGCTTTGGGGATCAATACCCAGAATATAATCGAGAAAATCAACAATGGTGGCGCGATCCAGACCAGAGTGCTCTATATTGAGGCCGGCAAAACCATCGTTGAAGATGATAAATTGCAAGGATTTGTCAAACCAGCGATTGCCACTATCTCCGCTCAACAGCTGTTGGCAGGCGGCCAGATTATCATCGGGTTTGCATTCTTCGAGTTGAATAGAAAATAGTGCGGTCTCGATCAGCTCCAGATTGAAGGCATTATTTTGTGAGCCTTGTATCAAGCTCTTGCGGGTGCGCGCCCAATCGGTTCGCGGCAGTGTGGTCAAATGGCCAATTGATCGCCCGCTTGATTGTTCGTCAAGGCTGCTATCGACAATCACTTCAAGGCCTTTTTCAATATCCTTGAGCGAATGGGGGTGGCCATCTCTCGAGATCAGCTCAAGCAGATAAATATTGCTCCGGCAAAAGACTACAATGTGGCGCGGCATTGATGAGTTGGCATCCATCCCCTTAATAGGGCTGGCACCACGTAAACTGTCGGTTTGTTCACCCGGAATCCGGGTGGTCGAAAACAGGTTTTTGAGTTGTTTTTCACACAAGATTGTGTGCCGTTTGGTGGCGATGGGTGTATGACCTTGATCAAGCACCAGCTTGTAGTTTAGCGCGGCAGCAATGAGCGCGGCAGTACGTTTGATACGGTCGGCCTCACCATGACGGAACAGGCAGAAAAAATTATCATTGATGGCGGTGGAACTGCGCTTTGCAAGAAAGCGGCTTGTCCAATAGTCATTGAGCCAATGATTGTCATCATCCATGTCGGCCATGCTTTGCAAGCGCGCATGAAGCTGGCTGCCAAGCCCCTGTGGCTCGATGAAGGCGTTAAGGGCTGTGCGTGATTTGGCGCGCTGTTCATTGGTGAGAAATGGCGTAAACCAACGCGTCAGACAATCGGCTGAACTGGCAAGAGATGGCAGGGGGAGATGTGGAAGGGTTTTAGTCTCCTCGTTCGTTTTTCCTGCGGTGTCATCTTTTTCCATTTCTGGCTCATACTTGTTCATTTACACAACAGACCTAACCATACAACAACGTAACGACCACCCGCTTGCCTTTACCGTTGTGGCTATGATGAGTGCCAACGGCGAATAACAGGCAGGTTGTTTTTACACTGCCAAAGGTTAAAATAAGTGTACCATTTTTTGAATGCGACAATTTCTGGTTCGCTCAGCTTAGGAACAAGACGTGACAGATTTTTTACAATATCTCCAGTCCATAAGCGAGAAAATACAAACTATCGAGGCCGTTGAGGCCCTGGAGCACCATAAAGCTACGGATATTGGCTTTGTTGATCTGCGCGATGGCTTTGAGCTGCGCGAACATGGCCTGATCCCGGGGGCCATGCATTGCCCGCGCGGCTCGCTGGAATTTCGTATTTCTGCTAACAGCGAATATCATCATGATTTTTTCACCGGCTTCAAGCGCTTTGTTTTTTATTGTTCTCATGGCCAGCGCTCGATTTTGGCCACGCATACGGCGCAAAACCTGGGTCTTCCAAATGTCAGCCATATACGCGGCGGCATGATTGCATGGGTAAAAGCTGGAGGCGCTGTTGAGCGCTGGACTGGCGCGTGAGCAACGGTAACCAGTTGAGCTGGTTCAGTTTCGCCCCGCTCCTTTTTGTTCTCATGTGGGCGACCGGTTTTATCGGCGCCAAATATGGTTTGCCCCATGCGGGACCCTTGAGCTTTTTGAGTGTGCGCTATGTGATCGTCATTGTGATTTTACTGGTGGTGGCTTTGTTGGCGCGTGCACCTTGGCCGGGTTCACCAGCGGCATTTATGCACGCTATATTTTCAGGGTTCTTGTTGCACGGTGTCTATCTTGGCGGCGTGTTTTTGGCCATCTCGCTTGGTATGTCGGCAGGCATCAGCGCCTTGATTGTTGGATTGCAGCCTCTTTTGACATCCGTTTTGTCGGGACCGCTGCTAAAGGAGCGGATCACGTCCCTGCACTGGCTGGGGGTGATGTTCGGTCTTATCGGCATGTCCTTGGTTTTATGGCCCAGAATATCGGGGAGCGGACAAGGGATCAGCTCCTTGTCATTGGCGGCATTGGTGGCCGCTTTTGTTGCATTGTTTGGCATGACCCTTGGCACAATCTACCAAAAGGCTTTTGTGGTAAAATATGATTTGCGTACGGGTGGCGTTTTACAAAATATCGGCGCTCTTGTGCCAACGGGGATAGCCGTTTATCTGTTGGAAGGCTTTGACATCACATGGACATGGGAATTTATCGGTGCCTTGTCGTGGCTGGTGCTGGTTTTGTCAATCGGTGCCATTTCTCTTTTGATGCTGATCATTCGCCATGGAGATGTTTCCAAAGTTTCCACGCTGTTTTATCTCGTGCCACCCGTCACGGTCGTTATGGCGTTTTTTTTATTTGGTGAGCAGATAAACCTGATACAAGCGGTCGGGATTGCTCTGGCCGTTTTCGGAGTAGGCATGACCCGAAAATCGGCGAAACCATCGAATACCGGAGCGATCAAGTGACAAGAGGAGCAGACCTGATATGAGTGGGTTAAATCCCCTTCGCAGTGTTCTTTATGTGCCCGGTGATAATGAGCGGGCCATGACCAAATCGGCCGGTTTGACGGTTGATGCGATCATATATGATCTTGAAGATGCTGTTGCCCCTGCAAACAAGCAAGCGGCGCGCGCGCGCGTATGCCGGGCGGTTACCACAAGAGATCAGGATCAGCACGTTATAGCAATCCGTATCAATGATCTTGCCAGCAATGAGGGTGCCGAAGATTTGCAAGCAGTGCTTGGCGCTGCACCAGATGTACTTGTGTTGCCCAAGGTGCAAACGGCGCAGGATATTGAACACCTTCATGCGAGGATAAAATCGTCTGGGGATCAAGGAATGGATCGCGCCCTTGAGATATGGGCGATGATCGAAACGCCATCGGCGATCCTCAATATCAAAGAAATAGCGGAGCGCTCGCGTATCCAGGGATACCGTCTTGGTGCATTGGTATTGGGCACAAATGATCTGGCCAAGCTGACCGGTGTGAGGCTCGATATGATGGCCTCCTGGCTGATGGATTGTGTGCTGGTCGCCAAAGCTTATGGCTTGCCGATCATTGACGGGGTTTTTAATAATTATTCTGATCAAGAAGGTTTTGCTGCGGCATGTGAACAAGGGCGTGATATGGGGTTTGATGGTAAGACCCTTATTCATCCTTCACAGATCGCCAGTGCCAATCAAGTGTTCGCGCCGAGTAAAGTTCAGTTGCAAGAGGCATGTGAAGTGGTAGCATTATTCGAGCGTGAAGGGCATGAGAATATGAATGTACTTGAGCTTGATGGCCGCATGGTGGAGCGCTTGCATTATCTGATGGCTAAAAAGACGTTGAAAATAGCGCAGATGATCAAGGAGCAAACGGCATGAAATTAGCGCGTGCGCAGTCCATTGGAGCAGGAGCAGGGTTTGCGGATGCGCTGTTTGCCGATCTTGCCGAGCAGGTTGACAAGCTGCCGCTTGAGCGCTTTTGCTCCAACGGAGGCTGGCCGTTGAACGTCAAAATCAGCACCATTGCCATTTTGGAAGATCGCCCGCAAATATTTAAAGTTATTGTCTATATTGGCTTTACTGAAACGGGCGCTGCCTGCTGCTCTGGCGATAATTTCGAACAAGAGCATTTCGAGGAACTGTTACTCGAAATCGATAAAACAGGCTGGACGTGCGATATCCTTGCCACCGTTTAATCGGCGTTGCCCATTATTATTGAATAATAGTTTTCGATGAGCGTTTGGTATGCGATTTTCGTTTTTTGCGCCATCTGCGTCCCAGTTCATCAAGGGTTAGGATCCATGCGTCCGGTCCCTTGTCGCGGCGCCAGCTCGCACCAGTGGCCACCAGTTTGCCATTTGGCAATTTCGATAGCCCATATAGCTGATCTGACTTGCCTTCAAAAGAGCGCCTCCATATCAGTTTTCCGTGCTTGTTGAGACGCAACATCCAAGCGGTTCGAACCGTAATTACAGCCAGATTTTTGGTGGTGCCACCCGCCAGCGCCAGATGCCCGTTAGGCAGAGCAATCAGCGCCTCGGTGTGATCGTCTCCCGAACCGCCAAGGCGCTTTTCCCAGATCAGCTCACCTGTACCATTGAGCTTGGCAACCCAGATATCACGGCCAGTGATGCTGTTTTGTTCAAGTTTCCAGCCAGCGATGGCCAGTTGGTCTTGTTCTAGCTGGGTGATCGCGCGGGCGACATTTTCGGCCGAGCGATAGGTTTTGTTCCATAAGGTTTTACCCTTTGGGTCCAGTTGTACGGCCCATGAATTGGTCTTGGCATTTTTATCGGCCTTGGTGCCGCCTGCCGCTGTTATCCGGCCATCTGAGCGAATGGTGAGCGCACGCAGCCAGTCGCGGCCCTTGGTGCCAATGGTACGCTCCCAGATCTTCTTGCCCTTACCATTTAGACAAAACAGCCAGCCATCAGCATCTCCTGGACCTGCTGATTTGGTGTAACCAGCGACAACGATTTGACCCTTGGGGCTAACTTTAATAGCGTAGGGAATATCATATTTTGAGCCGCCAAATGTTTTGCGCCATACAAGACTGCCGTTTTTATTGTGGCGCATGATCAGCGCATCGCCTTGACTATTTGGGGTGGGTTGGCTGATGGCTGCGGTGACAAAGCCTCCATCGGGTAAAACGGCTACGGATGTCGCCATATCGCGCTGGTCGCCGCCATAGGTCTTTTGCCACAATAATGTACCAGAGGCATCGAGCCGCAATAACAATATATCGGCATCACCATTTTTTTTGGAGCGTGTATAGCCAACAGAGATGGTGCTGCCATCACGAAAAGAGGCGATCGCGAAATTGGTTTCGCGTTTGGGGCCACCAAAAAAACGCTCCCAGTTTTCGTTGGCGCGAGGGTCGCTTATTTTGCGATCTGTGTTGTTGGCAGGAGAGGCGGCGGCACACAAAACGGTCATGAGGCTGAACAATAAGGCGAGCGATGAGGCGGCAAAGCGCAGCCTTGAGGCACAGCTCAAGCGAGGCTTTGTTCCTCTATCAAGGTCAAACTGTTGCGGTTGTTCCTTCATACAATCTCCAGGTCGGGACCATTTGCGGTCAATGTTCACCAGCTTCTTCATTTGCCTCATTGGCTAGCCAGCCATTCTCATGGATGGTGTCCTTCGGCAAAGGCCAACCTGTTTATAAGTTTCTACCTTGACACTGTTTGTTCAAAATACGGCACCAGCATGGCTGAAAGTGTCACGGGCCACTGATTAGCACGTATGGTTCGATTAGCCACAGGACATCTAGTTTATTTTGGCTGCAGGGCGACCAGATAGCGCTCGATTTCATCGCTTGTGCGAATGATAGGGGCAAGATCGCGCTCATTTTTTGCCAGACCGATACTGCCTTCAACGCATGCCAGAATAAAGGTGGCGACCGAAAGGGGATCTATTTCTTCAATGATATTGCCAGCCTCAATGCCGCGCTTGAGTACCCCGACAATGGCTTCATGCCATAGATGGAATATTTTATTGATGTGAAGACGAAACTCTTCATTGATCGGTGACATTTCCTGCGCAAGATTATTGAGCGGACATCCCAGCATAAGCATTTCCATGCCATAACATTCAGCCGCTTTTTCGAGGGCATCCTGGATGGCATTGACCGGCTCGTTCGAGTGATTTAGGGTGTTGAGCCAGATTTCGGTAATTTTGCCGTGGATCAATTCATCAACCACGGCCACACCGAGCGCCTGCTTGCTGGTAAAATGGTGATAGAAAGCCCCTTTGGTGAGAGTGGTTTTTTCGAGAATAGTATCCACCCTCATGCCTTGAAATCCGTGTTTGTGAATTTCATGAAAGGCGGCCTCCAGCAAGCGTTGGCGGGCATTGGGTTTTTGTGTTTTCGATATGGTGAGTTGATCATTCATACCTCTATTTATGCACCCAAACAGGGTTGGATTCAATGATTTTGATGATCCAGTTCGCTATCAAGACAGGTTTTTCGGCCTTGACGATGGGGGCAGGTTCGCGGGTTAAAGGTTCATTACCGATTATAGCGAGGGCTTTGAGGGGAGTAGGAGCAGCGCTTGTGGTGAGTTGTAAAGGTATGTGATGACGAGATCTCAAGCAGGTTTTTGCGGGCAATGGCCAATATTGAGTGTCCCGCTCTAATTTGGATTGCTTTAGGGAGCCTCAAAAAATTCTCGAGGGTGCATCCTGACCGGCTAGACTGTGAATATGGAGAAACCGATTTGGTTAGCGGAGATTGTGATAGGACAGCTGGGCTGTGCAAGGCGGCACTGTGGTCGCGGCAGGCCCTGCAGCAACATAAAAGCTGTGTTAAGCAGGCGCGCAATCACGCGCAAGATGCCCGAAATCCTTCTCAGGGGCCGGGTGGGTCTCACCTTGAGACCCATCTTAAAACTCCCAGGAAAGAAGCTGTGGGAGAAATCGATATGACCAGTGCTTCTGTGGCTGTAACTGGGCGTCCCCACGCGCAATATTAAGTCAAATTACAAATATTGCTGGTTGCAATCACTTATTGTGCAAAAAAGCTTGTCATTACCGGGACAATCACGCTAAACTTTTCGAGGTTTTAACTTCGATCTATATGACTGATACAAACTGCTTTTTACTCTAATGTGGGAGAGCAGTTCAGTTTCTTATATTTTTAAAAGTGGTGTGCAATTGCAATGGCGCGTGTGAAACGAGTTTTGTGGGTGGAAAAATTGGGGCAAAAAGTAGCTGGATTACTGCTATTGATCGCTTTGGTTGTCTTGGTTGTCGGGTTTTCCAGTCCAAAATATTTCTCTGCTAACGCTGCCAATTGGCTTGATCAGGTTTTTGGCAATGCGAAGATACATTCGCGCCCCAGTTATCGTCGGCAAAAGTCACACCCGATAAGCCAGATGCGTCGCGATGCTTACGCGATCGGCCGTGCTGACAATCAATTGAAACGGGTCAGGAAAAAGCGCCGCCTCTATCGTATCCCCAAAGCTGGAAGCAGTGTTTATGCTGCCAGTTACAAGTCCTATCGCACCATGTGTGTGCGAACATGTGATGGTTTCTTCTTTCCCGTCAGTTTTGCCACTAGTAAAAATAGCCTGAAGAAAGACGAGCGCGCTTGCAAATCAAGCTGCGGCGCGCCAGCCGAACTTTATTATTATCCCAATCCCGGTGGGGAAATAGAGAATATGGTCTCTTTTCGAGGCAATAAGAAATACAAGAAGCTGAAATATGCATTTTTGTACAAGACAAAATTTGTCGCTTCATGCCGGTGTAATCCTGAGCCTTGGACACAAGCGGCCAAACAAACGCATAAAAAATATGCCCGTATTGAGCTGAAAAAGCGCCAGAAAATCACCTCTCGTAAAAAGGTTCACAAATCGCAGATCGCTAGAAAACGAGCAAAAAGTCGCAGCAAGGGGCGTCGCTATAGCCGCCGGTCATTGCGCAACAAACGCCGCGCTTTGCGCACGGTGGGGTTGCATAATCGAGTACGCCGCAAGTCCGCAAGGCACACTTACCGTGTTCGCAAGGCCCGTCAAAAGAATGGCCGGACTTATTAAGACTGATCTTCGAACACCGTCTGCCAGAGCAGCTTTATAAGAGCTGCGACCAGATCACCCCTCCCGTCACTATTCGCTTGCGCAATGGGTGGAAATGTGCGCCCCGAATGCGGTCTGCAAAGACAACTTTCATATAATAAATTGTGATCTAAAACTGCTTGATGAGGCGTTCCAGATAGTCGAGCTCTGCGGGTGGCCGAGTGCTTTGACCAAGGCGGCGGCGCAGCTCTTCGAGAATATCGCGCGTTCGGCGGGTGTCGATTTTTCCCGGTATTTTGACATCATCGTCAGCGCCGAACTCGGTGGGCTGCGCCCGCCCAAGGGGATCACGATTGCCGCGTCCCTGTCTTTGTCCCTGTCCTTGACCATTGCGCTGCATTTGTTCGGCCATTTCAGCAGCCCCTTTACGCAGGTTCGAAAGGGCTTTGCCTTGTTGCTGTCCCGCCCGGTTCATTTGCTCACGGCCAAGTTGGCTTTCGGCCTGGCCCATATTGCTGCCAGCGCGCATCAGGTCTTGCGGGATTTTTGAACCGGCACTGCCCATCTGATCCATTAGATCATTTAGCCCGTCCAGAAGTTTGCCCTGGCGGCGTTTAAGCTCACTTGCGCCGGCTCGTTGCATTTGATCACCAGCACCTCCTGTTTGGCCTCCAGGTTTGCGACCCGGCGATTGGCTATCGCTGTGCCCCCGTCTTCGCCCCTGTCTTTGGCCATCGCCCCTGTCTTGCCGCTCTCCTTGACGCCCCTCTTGTCGGCCTTGCTGACTTTGCCGGTGGGTTTCGTCTAGAAGGCGTTGCTGCTGCATGATCATTTTGCCGAGCTGATCGAGTTGCTTGCGGGATTTTTGCGCCTGTGCGGAGGCTTTGGGCTGATTATTTTGCAGGCTTTCCAGCATTTCGCGCAGCTGGCTGAGCATCTGTTTGGCGGCATCGCGGGCTCCGGTCTTGGCCATATTTTCAATATCGCGCAACATTTGATCGAGCTCTTTGGAAGTGAGGGTTTTTTGATCTCCGGGCGTTTGTTGCTGGTCGGCCTGTTGCTGTTGCTGATTTTCTTGCTTTGCCATGGCCTGCAGGAATTTGCTGAGGGCCTGGCGCAGCTCTTTCATTAATTTGGCGATTTCTTTGGGCGAAGCGTTATTGGCCAGGGCATCCATCAATTTGTCCTGAGCACTGCGCAATTCGCGCTCGGCCCTGGACAGATTGCCATCTTCGATGGTGAGGGCAATCTCCCATAATTGATCAACGGCCGAGCGGATGATGGCGCGCGTATTGGCACCTTGCAGCCGCCAATAGACGCTGCGCAGAGCAAGATAGGTGCGATTGTCGAGATCAGGATTACGAGAATTGATATTGCGCTTGGTTAGCTGATTGAGGATGCCAGCGACCGCTTTGCGCTGAATGGGGCTTTCCACCAGCGTGCGGCGCTGGGCAATAATTCTTTGCGCCAGCGGTTTGATGAATTTACGTTCGGGCAGTTTGAAGCGAGCAATGACGCTTTTACCGGTTTTGCCAGCTTCATCGTGGGCTGTGAGCACCATTTCTGAGTAGAGACCTGCCCAGGGATGAGAGACAAGATCTTTGTATGTACTGGTCTCGCCTTTCTTGGATTTTCCCTTGGGAAGCAAGAGGGGGAAGGTTGGCGGTGTGCCAAGAGGTACGATCAGATTATCGGGAGCTGGCGAGGAGGGAGCGGCGATGTCGCTTGTTTCCTTGCCGAACCGATCGCGCCGTTTCAAGCTTTTGGTGATATGAGCTTTGGCCTCGATGACACCGTAATCATCACTGATGCGATAGCTGATGCGCAATGAGCCACGCATGCTGGCATTCGGTTGTTTGGTAAAGGCTATGGTGGGAGGAGTGTCTTTGCCAATGGTAAATTGCCAGTTTTTGATCGTGCGGCCATTCAGTTGAAGGCGTGCTAAAACGGTGTTGGCAAGTTTGGCGCGAAGCTCATAGACACTGTCTTCTTGTTTGCTGGTAATTTTGGGAAGTTCGCTTGGCGTAGCATCGCCCTTTATGGCGGGCGGTTGTTGCAGAACAAGATTGGTCTTTTGGGAATTGGGGCCAGATACGTGTATGACGATCTCGCTAAGTTCTGGCAGCTTGATGAGTTTTAAGGGATCTTGATCGGCATGATCATCTGAAATGGGTTTTGAGCCATCCACCAATATGACAGGCGGATTGCCCGTATAAAGCGGCGGGGTTACCCAGGCATCGATGCGCAGGTTGTTAAAGTCATCGGCTTTGTAAAAACTAAAGGCTTCAAATAAGCCCGGCTTAAGGCGCTGCGCTTGCAGACCGATGGTCGCTGCCAGAGCCAGCATCAAGGGAACGCGTAAGGCATGGCGATCAAAGCGCGCGGTCTGCGGGCGTGGCAGGCCGGTCTTCATGGTCTTGACAAGATCTTTGGCGCGTTTTTTATGGGCGTGCCACAAGGCATCGCTGGGAGCCGGGGCATGATTGCTTAAATTGTCCTCAAGAACGGTTGCTGGACGATGGGCCAGCCCCGATTTTTTTTCCAGCCAACGGATGGCTTGGGCGCGATTGGCGCGGCGAATTTTCAACAAAGGCACAAGGCTGACAAGACCAGCTGCCGCAAATAGCGCCAACACGATCATATGCAAAGGTAGCGGCAGGGCTGGCCATAACCCGAAGGTGGATACCAGTACGAACAAGATGGCGATGCCGATAGGTAGCCATAAGCGGGGCCAGATCTGCTCTATTGCCACGACGCGTCTAGCCCGCGAGATCTTGCACTCAAACGAGCTATTGGCTGGTTTGTGCTTTAAGGATTTATCTTCGTTGGCTCGATGGGTCATCCAACGCGTCCTCAATCTTGCTGTTTCGATTCTATTTGAGCCTATCATTGGGCTCAATCAAATGCCATTCAATCATTGATGATTAGCCCGGTGTATAGTAAGTGAGCACTTGAACGAGACGTCGCAAACGGGGTCTCATATCAATTCGATCAATTCTTTTTATATATGGGTCTTCAAGATGAGTTCAAAAAAAGACATAAAAAAGGTCGTGCTTGCTTATTCGGGCGGGCTTGATACCTCGATCATTCTCAAATGGCTGCAAGAAACTTATGATTGTGAGGTCGTCACCTTCACGGCAGACCTGGGGCAGGGGGAAGAGTTGGAGCCAGCCCGCAAGACCGCGGAACTTGCTGGCATCAAGGAAATCTACATTGATGACCTGCGTGAAACCTTTGTGCGCGACTATGTGTTCCCGATGTTTCGTGCCAATGCGGTATATGAAGGTATCTATCTGTTGGGGACCTCGATTGCCCGTCCGCTGATTGCCAAGCGCCAGATTGAGATCGCCCGCGAAACGGGTGCAGATGCGGTGGCTCATGGAGCGACCGGCAAGGGCAATGATCAGGTGCGCTTCGAATTGGGCTATTATGCCCTCGACCCCGATATCAAGGTGATTTCGCCATGGCGCGAATGGGAGATGTCTTCACGTGAAGATCTTATCGCCTTTGCAGAAAAGCATCAGATCCCGGTGCCAAAAGACAAGCGCGGCGAAGCGCCGTTTTCGTGTGACGCCAATATGTTGCACACCTCTTCCGAAGGCAAAGTGCTGGAAGACCCGGCTGTTGAGGCACCCGATTATGTGTTCCAGCGCTCGGTGAGCCCGGAACAGGCCCCCGACAAGGCCACTTACATTGAGATTGAGTTCGAGCGCGGTGACGCGGTGGCAATCGACGGTGTTGCCATGAGCCCTGCAACCTTGTTGGCCGCGTTGAATGATTATGGTCGCGACAATGGCATTGGCCGCATTGACCTGGTTGAGAACCGCTTTGTTGGCATGAAGTCACGAGGTATCTATGAGACCCCTGGTGGCACTATTCTGCTGGCGGCTCATCGCGGTATCGAGCAGATCACGCTTGATCGTGGCGCAGCTCATTTGAAAGACGAACTGATGCCGCGCTATGCCGAGCTGATCTATAATGGTCTGTGGTTTGCTCCTGAACGTGAAATGCTGCAAGCCGCCATCGACAAGAGCCAGGATATGGTATCAGGCATGGTACGTCTCAAGCTTTACAAGGGCAATGCAGATGTGGTGGGGCGCAGCTCTCCCTATTCGCTGTACTCGGAAGATCTCGTGACCTTTGAAGATGATGAAGGAGCCTATGATCAAAAGGATGCAGAAGGTTTTATTAAACTCACTGCCTTGCGTCTGCGCACATTAGCGGCACGCAAGGGATTGTAGATTTTTCACAATTTGCGAGCATGTAAAAGCCGGGCATATCACGCCGATCTGCCGGCTTTTTCTAGTGCTATTAAGGACCTCTACACCAATATTTTAAAAACCTTGTTCATCTTATTGTGTAAAATAAGCAGTTGTAAACAATCTATAAATTGTCTCTTGTTAGTAATTGTTGCTCAGGAGACTGCTCTTTATTTGCGCTGAAATTACCCCTATATGCAAGGTGGAATAGAGTATTAATACAATTGGAAAAGCCATACAGTTTTTGCAACGCTTCAAGGCCGCACAAAGAGGTACGACAGCAATTATATTTGGTATCATGGTTGTTCCATTGCTCGCCTTTTCTGGCGGAGTGGTGGACTATGGTCGCGCAGTCAAAACAAAATCTCAACTAACAGCGGCCCTTGATGGAGCTATTCTTGCGGCGATGAAAGAATATTCACTGGATGTAAGCACAGATTACAAGCAGGTCATACGTGATTTTATCAATAAGAATCTTGAAGAGAATGGTAAATCCTATCATGGGCTCGCATTGTCAATTGACGTTTCTGATATCGGCGATAACGGTGAAATGAAAGCGAGGGTTGAGACCAGCGTAAAAACCAACTTCCTCAGTTTCGTCGGGTTTAATCAGTTTGATATCAATGTGGGCGCTGCGGTCCTGGTTGGTGGTAAAGATCTCGAAGTTGTCCTTGTTCTTGATAATACCGGATCAATGGGTGGCTCAAAGATTGCCGCTCTAAGAAATTCTGCCGCCGACCTAGTCGATATATTGATGCCCGATGGCGGTGGCGACGATCAGGTTAAAGTCGCTCTGGTACCATTCGCAGAATATGTCAATATTGGATTGGGCAAGAGAAACGAATCCGGGTTGGAAATCCCAGCCGATTATACCCATCCCGTTTCGGGTGACGATTACAAGTGGTACGGTTGCATGGGATCGCGCAAAGATCCTCTTAATGTTAAAGATGTGGGCTATGGCAATAAGGTTCCTGGTATCATGATGGTCTCTTCTGGTTCTGGTGATAGTGCGAGCTGGCGTTGTCCTGAGGCTCCCATTGTTGAATTGACGGACAATAAAGCGTTGATTACCACCGGTATTGCGGATATGGATGCTTCAGGTTGGACATATATTCCAGGTGGTCTGGCTTGGGGATGGCGCGTGCTATCCGATACAGCACCGTTCACATCGGGTGTCCCTGATAGCGAAGAAGACACGACAAAAGTCATTGTTCTGATGACCGATGGAGAAAATACCCGGGCACCAGAAAAGTGGACCACTGGCGCCACAGTCAATCATATTGGCAAAGTCCGGGGACATTCCATACAGAACACCGAGGGGGCGGCGGCAATATCTGACCCACTGACGGCCGAGTTATGTAAAAATATAAAAGACAAAGAGATCGTTATCTTCACGATTGCTTTTGAGATTCCAGATGGTTCTCCGGTTAAGACTTTGATGAAGAATTGTGCCGGTAATGGTGGTCTGTTTTTTGATGTGGACGATTCCACGCAATTGGAAAATGCCTTCAAACAAATTGGACTTTCATTGCTGAACATACGATTGAGTCAGTAGCCGGGCGTGATAGCCACTCAAACTTACAAACCCGATACGGCAGTCAAATGCTGGACCGGGTTTTGTCTTTGGCAATTGGTTATTTGCCAGTGGTGAAAATAATTACATTTTTCTTTAAATCGTTAAGATTTTGTTTGCTAATTTTTGACAAGGCGAGGGCAGGTTTACGAATTTTCAATGATGACCATCCTTAATGGGGGTAATAGCGCATTTTTATACATTTCATTGTGAAAGTGCGGGTGTTTTTCTAGTACAAAGTGGTGATACCTGATGGAAATAATCAATAGATTTAAGGGCTTTTACCAGAGGTTCGTCAAGGAAAGAAAAGGTAATGTGGCTATTATATTTGGCGTTATGATGGTACCGACCATGGTGTTGATGGGGGGGCTCGTTGATTATGGCATGGCCATCAAGACCAAATCACAGCTAACCGCGACGCTTGATGCTGCGATGCTGGCGGCTATGTTGCAATATGCTGATGATGAAGACGTTGACTATCAAAAGATCATTGAAGATTATATCGACCAGAATTTCACCAGTTCTAAGAAAAAGCTGCATGGTACCGTTACTGAATTAATCGCCGCGGAAATTTCCGAAGAAGGGGAAATGAGAAGCTCGGTAAAGGCAGTCGTTCCCACCAACTTTTTGAAATTTGTTCACCAGAACGAATTCGAGTTTACGATCTCGGCAGCTGTTATGGTTGGTGGCTCTTCAATTGAAGTTGCGCTGGTGCTTGATAACACAGGGTCCATGAACGGCAGTAAGATCACTTCGCTCATAGCCTCGGCAAAAAACCTCGTAAATACAATCATGGACGACGATGATGATAGCGATCTTGTAAAAATGGCTGTTATACCATTTGCAGATTATGTCAATATAGGGATGGTCAACCGGAGTGAGCCGGGATTGGATATTCCCGAAGATTATAGTTATTCTTGGATTGAAAAAAAGAAAGGAAAGTGTAAGGGCAAGGGCAAGGGCTGGGGCAAGGGCTGGGGCAATAGTAAAAAATGCGATGAAGACGTGGAAAAACACGAAGACTACAAGTGGTATGGCTGTATGGGATCTCGTTTGCATGACAATCCGGATGTGGCCAGTGAGGACTATGATGAGTTGGGCGTTCCCGGTCTTATGACCACGTCAAATACTTGTGGCTACGTTAAAACGGTGACACGTCTTACCAATAGCAAGACAGATATTCTCACGGCGCTCACAAATATGAATTCGAGTGGCTCGACTTATATTCCTTCTGGACTGGCATGGGGCTGGCGATCCGTTACAGACCATGCCCCTTTTGCAGATGGCGTACCTTATTCAGACAAATCGGTGAAAAAGGTCATTGTGTTGATGACGGACGGTGAAAATACGAGTGAAATGAAAAAGGTCGAAGGCAATGGTGTATTACATCATACCGGTGACGTCTATGAACATGATTGGGGTTCTACGAATGACGCCAATACCATCACGGCGGAATTGTGCGATGCGATCAAGGCCAATGAAATCATTATTTATTCTATTGCCTTTGATGTAGTTGAGGGATCCACAGTCCAGACTTTGATGAAAAATTGTGCTGGTAATGGTGGGCAATATTTTGACGCTGATAACAATACGGAATTGGCAGATGCCTTCCGGCAGATTGGGCTGTCTTTGTTGAATCTACGTTTATCAAAGTAAATTCAGAGAAGATAAATACTGATCAATTCCACAGTGATCTGTTACTGTTTCAGATCGCCGTGGATTTTTTTTTGTTTGTGTCTATAGTGAGTAATATGTGTGGGATTGATTGTTTGGTAGTATAAGCGGATTGGGAAAGCGCCAATGAGATGCCTTTGTCTGGATAGATGTAAAGCTCTTGCAAAAGTATTTGGCGTTCTGGTTTCATTGTTTTTTCTGGTATTTGCCCCCGTGCAGGTCGAAGCACGCGACGGCAATGATAGGCCAAGGCCTCTGGCGCAGGTCTATGAGCTTATCGAGGACTTTGTCCGTGAAGATTATCTGTCAAACTGGTTTGCCAGCCCGCGTCTTATCCGCCGCCATTTTGCTGATCCACTCGACTATTACTGGGGCAAAAAAGATGTACCGCTGACCGAGGTGGTGCGGGATAAGATGGCCTATATTACGCGCTGGCCGCAACGCTATTTTCGGTTGATCAGCGAAAGCCTTGAGGTCATTCGGACCCCGGAAGATCCCTATATTTATGCGGTCAGATTTCGATATGAATTTGAAACCAAGCGTAAGGGTGATGAAAAGGCTGGGCTTGGCCAAACCTCTTTACTACTGGAGTTGTTCAATAAGCGCGTCATGATCCGCGGCGAAGGCGGCAAGGTCCTGGAGCGGTATTGACGCGAATTTACAATCCGTTGATCATGTCTTGCAACATCTCACGGACCGACCCGGCAATATCACCTAGTTCTGCATTATCGATGGCTTGCATACTGGCGGCCGGGTCTACGGCTGAAACCTCTATCTTACCGGCCTCGTTCTGCTGTACAATGACATTGCAGGGCAGCATCGTGCCGATTTTGTTTTCCATCAATAGTGCCTTGTGGGCAAAGCCAGGGTTGCAGGCGCCAAGGATCACATAGGGCGGGAAATCGACATCGATTTTCTTTTTAAGAGTAGTGCTAACATCGATCGTGGTCAAAACTCCAAAGCCTTTGTCAGCAAGCGCTGCGGTGACTTTCTCAACTGCGGCATCAAAGGGCAGATCGATGGTTGTGGTAAAGTGATAGCTCATCGGGAGGATCTTTTTTGTTGAAGGGGCTGGTATATATACTCTAGTCGAGATCGTCGGTCAGAGAATCGTGGATATTTGGTGCGATGGGGCTGACCGAGTGGCGATAATGCTCGTGGTCGATACCCGCATTCAAGGGCGTCCCGTTTTTGAGCGCGTCGATCATTTCTTTGCTCAGTTGGAACCGCATGAAATGTACGCTTGAGGTTTTATTCTCTGTTTCGCGGTCAAGATCTTCATTGGTGATTGGCGTGACCTTGTCAAAGCCCTCAACCTGCATCCAGGTAACCTTCTCGATGCCCAAAAGCTTGCCCAGCATGACCTGGCGCTCTTCAACATCATCATATTCGATCATGAAGGTGGCTTTCCAGTTGTTCCCATCGGGGATCAGTGGGTTATAGGCTTCAAGCTCGTCATCAATACCGGCCTGCTCGAAAATCTTTTCGATGCGCAACATTTCCTGGACCTGATACTGCATGGTTTGCTGATCTTCAAAATACAGCGTCGCATTGGGACCGATGGACAGGGCGCGGTTCTTTTTGTGGGCCATGATGGTAGCACGGTAGTCGGTGCGGATCCTGGCATACTCCTCAAGACTGTAAAGATCGCTTGTAGTCAGATGTGGCATTAGTTTTCTCGTTTATTTGTGGGCGATAGGTTTGTCGGTGAACAGAAAATCTTTGAGTTCCTTGTCAAAAACATTGTTTTTCCGGCGGATCCACTCAAGGACCATGGCCGCATGTTCGATTTCCTCGTCGCGGTTATGGGCAAGAATAGCCTTTAGCTCCTCATCCTTGCAGGCGTCGACCCGCTGATTGTACCAGTCAACGGCTTCCAGCTCTTCCATCAACGAGGTGATGGCGCGATGCATGTCACGGGTCTCATCGGATAGTTCGTCTATCGGTTCGTGATAACCTTCATTCGACATTCTAAAACTCTCCGTTTGCTTGTCTAGTTGTTTAGATCCCGTAGGCCGCCCGTAGTAGGCTGATCGGGTGCTCTGTTTTTTGCCCGGTTTCAAGGCTGTTTTCGATATGGTGACCAGCCATCGGGCAATCAGACCCATAGTGATCAGGATCGGCCTGTGTGACTTTCCGCACCACAGGGCGCACAATTTTTTCGGCAGACTCGCGGAATTCGGATTTTACGGCATAAGTACCATCATGGCCAGAGCATCTCTCAATGATTTGCACATCTGTATCTGGGACAAGCGCCAATAGCTCGCGTGTTTTCTGCCCTATATTCTGAACCCGTTGATGACAGGCGGCATGATAGGAAATTTTTCCCAGTGGATTTTCAAAATCCACATTGAGTTTGCCTTCTTTGTGCCGCAACATCAAATACTCAAAGGGATCGAAAAACGCTGCGGCGACTTTTTGCACATCCTGATCATCTGGAAACATAAGTGGTAATTCCTGGCGAAACATCAAGGCGCAGGACGGTACCGGGGCAATCAGGTCATAGCCTTGCTTAACAAGTTTCACCAGATTGGGGATATTGGCCTCTTTGGCTTTTTCAACGGCGTCAAGATCTCCGAGTTCCAGCTTGGGCATGCCACAACATTTTTCTTTTTCGGCAAGCCTCATTTCAATATTGTTATGCTTGAAAACGGCAAACAGATCTTCACCCAGGTGTGGCTCTGAATAATTGCCATAGCAAGTGGTATAGAGTGCTACTTTCCCTGTTGTTTTTTCGGTTACCTCGGGTGTATCGCTTTCAAGCTTACCCTCGGCAGCCAGGCGCTGACGCATGGTTTTTGTGGCATATTCGGGTAACCAGGCCTTGTCGGAGATGTTCATGCTCTTGTCGAGCACTTTGCGTAATGCAGGCACCTTGTTGACGCCGTTGACGATACTGGCAATTACCGGGCGGGCCAGTGCAATCCCCATCATATCGGTGTTAGTCAACAAGCGGTCGCGGAAGTTGGCGCCTTGTTTTTTGTGTTTGACGGCTTTGGCACGCAACATCAAATGGGGGAAGTCGATATTCCATTCATGTGGCGGTGTGTAGGGGCATTTGGTCATGAAGCACAAATCACATAAATAGCAGTGATCAATGACTTTCCAGTAATCTTTTTTGTCAACACCATCAACCTCGAATGTGTCTGACTCATCTACCAGATCAAACAGGGTCGGGAAGCTGGCGCAAAGGCTCACGCAACGGCGGCAGCCATGACACAGATCAAACACGCGTTCGAGTTCGTGGTTGAGATCACCCTCATCATAAAAGCTGTCGTTTTTCCAATCCAGAGGGTGACGGGTCGGGGCTTGAAGATTGCCCTCTTTGGGAGGAAAGGCCATGATAGTGTATCTCGTTGATTTAGGGAGGGTGCCTTGGCAAGAATGTCCTCATATTGCGTCCGCGGTAGGACAAACTAAAATATTCTCTCCAGGCAGGTAGTCTGCGCGGCTTGCGGCAGGGGATGATCCCCTGTACCCCATATTGAAGTTCGGGATGAAAGGGGCTGGCCCCTTTTCGCTAACCGCGTAGATTTTCTGTCCGAAAGGGCAATTTAGTTAGGCGTCCAGTTCATTTAGCATTTTCTGGAAGCGGTTGGCGTGAGAGCGCTCGGCTTTCGCGAGGGTCTCGAACCAATCGGCGATTTCATCGAAACCTTCTTCACGGGCAGCTTTGGCCATACCGGGGTACATATCGGTATATTCGTGAGTTTCACCGGCAATCGCGGTTTTCAGATTGGCGTCTGTTGAACCAAAAGGCATGCCCGTTGCAGGGTCGCCGCTGGCTTCGAGATATTCCAGATGGCCGTGGGCATGACCGGTTTCTCCTTCAGCAGTTGAACGGAAAACGGTTGCAGCATCATTGTAGCCTTCGATATCGGCTTTGGCTGCGAAATACAGATAACGACGGTTGGCTTGGCTTTCACCAGCAAATGCATCTTTGAGGCTTTGCTCTGTTTTGCTACCTTTAAGGTCCATGATTAATTTCCTTCTGATTTGGGTATTTGACGGTTGTATAAATTCTAATATATACGACCTGTGGCATAGTTAGAATAGTTCTAAAAAAATGTCCAGCAGGATTCTTGAATTATATGGAAAAAAATTATTTCCAAAAACTGGGCAGCAGGAAGATCAGCACCGCGAAGATTTCAAGACGTCCCAATAGCATGGTGTAGGATAAAATCCATTTCACGCCGTTTGGTAAATCCTTGAAATTTCCGGCCGGACCCACATCGCCAAGCCCTGGGCCGACATTGGCGAGCGAAGTGGCGGCAGCTGAAAGCGCCGTGATAATATCGAGACCAAACAACGTCAGGACAAATGCCACGGCCAGAAAACTGACAACGAATAAAAAAAGGAAGGTCATCACCGACTGGATGACATTATCGTTTAATTTTTGGCGATTATAGGTGGGGATAAAAATGCCATGGGGATGCAGCATGCGGCGCGCGCCGGTTTTAAGATTGGTATATACCACCTGAAATCGGAACACCTTGATCCCGCAAGAGGTGGAACCGGAGCAACCGCCGATAAACATGATGATAAAAAACAAGGAGATGGCGAAGGCTCCCCACTTGCTATAGTCGACCGTCGTATATCCCGTTCCCGTCATGATAGAGACAACGGAAAAGGCAGCATCGCGCAATTCCAGTAGGCCCGGCTCGTGGCCGCTGGTGGCCTGAGCGGTCCAGGCAAGGAAGATGGCCAGCACGACAATCTTGAGAAAGCCGATGACCTGATGGTCGGTGATCAAAGACAGCTTATGACCTTGCATCATTTTGACGTATAGCAGAAAGGGCAGGCTACCCAATATCATGAAAACAATGGCAATCAGCTCGATATAGAGGCTGTCAAAATGACCAAATGAGGCGTCGTGAGTAGACATACCGCCCGTTGCTACCGTGGTCATTGCGTGCACAATGGCATCAAAGCGGTCCATGCCGGCTAGATTATATGAGATAGCACAGACCAGCGTTAAAATGAGATAGACCAGCGACAGGGCACCGGAGATTTGCGTGGCGCGGGGCAGGATTTTGCCCGAAGTATCAAATGATTCCACTCGAAAAAATTGCATGCCGCCGACTTTCAGGATCGGCAGCACCGCCACTGCCATGACAATCACGCCAAGGCCGCCAATCCATTGCAGCTCTCCACGCCATAGCAAGATGCCGCGCGGTGCCTTGTCGAGCCTGGTGATAACTGTTGATCCTGTGGTAGTGATCCCGGACATGGCTTCAAAGAATGCGTCGGTGTAACTCATTTGCATGAGCGGCGAAATGACAAAGGGGATAGCGCCAAAGGCGGTCAGGGCGACCCAGGAGCCAGCAGTCAGGACAAAGGCCTGACGGATCGAAATGGTGCCTGTATGCCCTCCTGAGGCCAGCGTCATGACAATGCCGAAAAACAGCGTGATGGTCGCCGAATAGGCAAATACCGGCCAATGATCATCGCCGATGCTGAGCTCATAGATGGCTGGCAGTATCTCGGCACAACCAAGGCTGGTGAGTAAAATGCCGATCACCAGCAATATGGGGCGAAGATTGGTCATCGTTAAGCCAGCTTTATTGCCAGAGGGCAATCTCGGGCGGGAGATCGCTGTTTATGGTTACAAGTTGGAATCATCGCGCCATATTATCCGTTTCATGACATTGAGCAAGCGGCGAGGCTGTGATAACTCACACTGCTTGATCGAACAGGTCAAATCAGGCAGTTAAGACCCTATGCAACAATCGAACCTATCGACGTTAAAGGAGCATCTATATGCTGAAAAAGGGCGACAGGCTGGTGGTGGCCACCCATAATCGGGGCAAAGTGCGAGAGATCGGCGATTTGTTGGCACCCTTTGGCATGCAGGCCGTGCCGGCCGGGGAACTGAATATCTCGGAACCTTATGAAACCGGCGACACATTCGCGGAAAATGCTTGCCAGAAAGCGCTTCATTCGGCCAAAAGCAGCGGCTTGCCAGCGCTTGCCGATGACAGCGGGCTGGAAGTCGACGCACTTGGCGGCCAACCCGGCATTTATTCCGCTCGGTGGGGTGGCCCTGACAAGGATTTCGCAATGGCCATGGCGCGCGTGCAAAAAGAACTCGAAGCAGCTGGTGCCACGACAATCGAGCAGCGCGCCGCCAATTTTATCTGCGTGCTGGCGCTGTCTTTGCCTGATGGCACTTGCTCGACTTACGAGGGTAAGGTGTTTGGCTCCATTGCCTGGCCCATGCGCGGTAAACACGGATTTGGCTATGATCCGATTTTTGTGCCAAAAGATCACGAAATCACCTTTGGCGAGATGGATCCAGCTAAAAAGCACCTGATGTCCCATCGCGCCCGTGCGTTCGAACTTTTCACACGTGAATGTCTGTCCTAGGGATGTTTGGCATAAACAAAAAACCGACACATGCCCTCTTGGGAGACATGTGCCGGCTTAAAGCTATCTCGCCAGCGAACTGTGCGAGAAGCGTTGTAGTGCATCAAGTTAGCGACGTGCGACGCTCAAACCTTTGCGGCAAGGACGAGCCTGTACTTTGCAGGTCCATGAGGTTCTGGAGGCTTTTTCGCAATTTGCGGAGCGATGGGAGGCGCGGTTGTAATGACCCCAGTCGGTGCCATATTCAGCCACTGTAAAGGTCACCCAGTGATTGACAGCTGTCTTATACGCTTTATCGCGGCTGGGAAAAGCGCGTGGGCTTTTGCCGTAATGAAAATGGCCAACCAGGCAGACCTGGGCTTTTTCGCTGCGCAAAGTATGCAGCATGGAGGCAACGCCAGTATCAGTGGCGGAAGCTGGAGCAGAAATGAGAAGGGAGAAAATTGTGGCGATGACGCCGAAGCGAAGTGTTTTGAACATGTTACAATACCTTAACTGACAACTAACATTACAAACTAACTGACCGGGACAAAACGCCCAAAAAAAACTTTGAGGCGGACACAAACTTACCCGGCTACTGGGTGCCTTGAATATGAACAAGAATGGTAAACAGGTGATTAACCAGGTTTACAACGATGCCAGCAATGACCTCTTGCCAGGGCTTTATATGCATTGGCCCTATTGTGTTTCAAAATGCCCTTATTGCGATTTTAACTCCCATGTCCGGCAGGTTTTCGATGAACGCCAATATGTTGAAGCGATCTGCTCGGAACTCGAATATTTGGCTACCCTTCAAGGGGATAGGGACTGCAGTAAACCCTTGTTGGGAAGTATTTTCTTTGGCGGCGGGACACCAAGTCTGATGCAGCCAGAAACGGTGGGCGCGCTGCTCGATTATGTACGATCAAGATTTTCTCTTGTCCCTGATGTCGAAATTACACTGGAAGCCAATCCTTCCTCCGTTGAGGCGGCGCGTTTTCAGGCGCTTGGTGGGGCTGGGATCAATCGTGTTTCGCTGGGGGTACAGGCCCTGCATGATAAGGATTTACAGGTCTTGGGGCGGGCGCATGGGGTGAACGAAGCGCTGGCTGCCGTTGCGCTTGCGCAGCAGAGTTTTGCGCGCTCCAGCTTTGATCTGATTTATGGCCGCCACGGGCAGCAATTGGCGCAATGGCGCGATGAGCTGAAACGAGGCATCGATCTCTCAAACGGTCATCTATCGCTTTATCAACTGACCATCGAAGAGGGCACACAATATAAAAACCTGTTTGATCGCGGTGAGTTGAATCTGCCATCCAATGATCGCTCGGTACGGTTTTTTGAAGAGACCCGTAACATCTGCGAAGCAGCTGGTCTGGATGCCTATGAGATTTCAAATTATGCTGCGGCGGGCGAACAATCGCGGCACAATCTGGTTTATTGGCGCTACGGCACCTATATGGGGGTTGGCCCGGGGGCGCATGGGCGCATCGAGCGGGGCGGGCACAAGGTGGCAACCGCTGCCATACGCTCGCCAAAGCGCTGGATGGCGCAGGTGAAGGAGCTTGGCCACGGCATTGAGACCATGGACAAGCTCTTGCAAAGCGAGATGGCTGATGAGATGCTGTTGATGGGATTACGCCTGACAAAAGGCGTCGATCTGGCTCATTTGCAGGCGCTTTGTGGTCGCTCTATCAAGCCACAGAAAATCAATGAACTGGTGAGCGCTGGCCTGTGCGAGATGTCTGAAAAAGAAGATTTTTTTCGTGTCAGTGATCGCGGTATTTGCGTTCTTAACCAGATCGTTGCACAGCTTTCAGGTGCTCTGGATCCTGTCTAGACAAATTGACCAACATGTATGTCATGTTCGGGCTTTTGTTGCGCGAGTGATGGTAGATCACGAGGCCCAAAAAGCGTTTATAAAACAAAGAGGTTGAGACTGGATTATAGAGCGTCCAGGTGCGTTCACGAACGGACCGATAACGGGGGATTACAAACACGGATTTGCGTCGACGGTGAATGATCTGAAGCTGAAAATATCACGCACCGATGTTGCCAGTTTTATGTTGGCACAATTATCCGGCGATCTGTATTTACACTGCACACCGGGTTTGTCTTACTGATCGGCGACGAGAATGGCAATGTGCGGTCTGGTTGAATTTAAGGAACCAGATTATCTAGTAAAAGTACTGACATATCAGACCAGTGGGTTGCGTTCTCACTGTCGCGGGCGGCTTCGATGGATTTGAGACAGGCGTGGCAAAAGGCGAAGGTCAACAAGCGGTCTTTGTTCAAGGACAGATTATTGGCAATGCGAGTTGCTCTGGTGGAAAGGCGGAGTCGAATTTCGCGAGAATCTCGCTGCTCGCCTTTATGGCACAAGGCGCTGGCAAATTCATAATGCAAATCACCGCAAATGCCTTGCGGGGCGATGGTTAGCCAGCCACGTTTGGAATGGTGCATGACTTTGTCAAAATGCAGATTTCCATGCAGGGGCAGGGGCGTTTTGGTGGTTTGCAACAGATGCCGGATAAGCCGTGCGCCGTGGCGATGAACAAGATTTTCCGAATATTTTTGCGCCAGTAAGGGATGCATGGTGGACCCAAGTGGGATCAGCCGTGCTTTTAGCGGCGTGCGTTTAGGTGCTTGCAGCTTGGCGATCACATCGCTAAGCGTATCAATAGCCTGGTTATCTTCCTCTTCGTCGACAAGATTGGAAAGAGCTGGGCCGTCAATCCATTCCAGCAATTGCACGTTTTTTTGTTTTTTGAGAATATTGGCGCTGCCAGATCCTTCGTACCAGCGTAGCAGGCTTGAAGAGGTCGTAAAGCTTTTGCCCTCGCTCGCTCGTTTTAACATTGCAGGACCAAAGGCTGTACTGACAGGCGCTAGCAAGGTTTCATCACGCCAAATCGGGGTGCCATGAGCCGACAATTGCCAGCTTTTTGGATATTTTTCCAATATTGTTTCTGATCGTCCACCAGTCATCTGGTCTAGCTCCAAAAATATTTAAATAATAGCTCTGGTAATGACATCGCACGCAGGTAGTTGACAGAAAGTAAAAGCCCATCCTGATTTTTGGTTAAAAATCAGGATGGGCTGTTTGTAGCCTACGCACAGGGGGTGTACGCTTAAATTATTTTCTAGCTACAATGGCGATTTTTAGTGCAAGCCCGATAGCGTACACGCCGTACGCAAGGCCGTCTGGTGGCTTTGCGTGCTCTGATGGAGCGCCGACGTATTACCCGGGCGGGCCGGACAATTACGCGTGAGGTGTGCCATCCATACAAAGCCGGCTTATGAGTGCGGTAGCTGTAGGCATTGCGCACCTTGACGCGTACCTTGCGGCTCGAATAAACCGCCGGGCTATGAATCCTTTGTTGGCTTGCATGGCGGACAATCACCCGCTTCTTGCGCCAGCTATAAACGGCTGGTGCGTGGGTGCTATAGCTGCGGGCCCGCTTGATTTTTACACGCACCGTCCGGCTCGCATATTTTGCGGGCGTATGGACGCTAACCCGTTTGGCGGGGCGAATTCGTACCCGTTCCTTGCGCCAGCTATAAACGGCTGGTGTGTGAGTACGATAAGAGCTGGCTGGGCGTACTTTGATCCGAACAGACCGCGTTGAATATAGAGCTGGAGTGCGTACGCTAACCCGTTTGGCAGGGCGAATTTGCACCCGTTCTGTACGCCAGCTATAGACAGCTGGGGTGCGCGTGCGCGTGGTGCTGGCTTTTTGAACTAGTACGCGTACCTTGCGAGTGGAATAGACTGCTGGAGTGCGCACACTATAACGGCGGCCAGAGCGGATTTTTACCTGGTGGCTCGTATAGCCAACCGTTCGCACTGGGGTGCGTATCCTGCAATAGGTGACACAGCTATTACAGCTGCGCGTCTTGATGGTGCGCGTCCGGCACGTCGTTGTGACATGACGCTTTTTAACGGTCTTGTAGACAGCAGGTTCGCTGCGGTGGCTCACTGAGGCGCGGCGCACGAGCACCCGTTCACTGCGGGTTTTATAAATGGCTGGTTGTCGGTGCACTCTGGTTGATGCCGGGCGGACCTTGACGCGTATTTTGCGCATGGAGTATACGGCTGGTTCTATGCGAGTTTTTACGGAAGCGCGGCGGACCATGACCCGTTCGCGGCGTATTTTATACACAGCAGGTTTATGATGGGTTTTTGTTGAGGCGCGGCGTATCAGCACACGGTTTTTGCGTGTCCTATAGACGGCTGGTTTGGTATGGGTTCTGGTGGAAGCACGGCGTGTCATGAAGCGTTCGCGCCTTGTTTCGTAGACGGCTGGCTCATGATGGACGCGGCTTGAAGCGGCGCGAACTTTTACTTTTTGTTTGCGCCAGCCATATGTGGCGGGCTTGCGAATGATTTTCGTGGAGGCGCGGCGCACCAGAACACGCTCGCGGCGGGTTTTGTAAACGGCTGGTTTATGATGAGTACGTGTCGAAGCGGCGCGGATCAAATAGCGTTTGCGGCGTGTTTTATATTGGCCAGGTTTTCGGACTGTTCTGGTGCAGCTTACTCTTGATGAGCAGGTTTTGACGGTTTTGCACGCTGAGCGAGCACCACATCCAGCGGTCGCCACATTGCTCGTGAAAGCCAGCGTAGCGAACGTTGCTGTGACAAGAGCGATAAATTTATAGTTCATGATAAGATAAGTCTCCCTGATCGATTGAGATCGTCAAGCATCTCTATAGAAGCTGCTTTGAGGGGACTATTTTTTGTTTGGCTGTCCCTGCTCACACAAGCACCCCCCAAACTCATCCGTTAAACCGAAGTCAAAATCACCTTTCCGCTCACGGATCAGGGAGAATTCCTCGTTTTATCAATCGTGTACGAGATACTGTTTAAAGGCTACCCCAATCAGAAGAGGCAATGCAATAGAGGAACTAACCTATTGGTGTAAAAAGCACTAATTGCGTGTAATTAGGTTAACGTCAGCAGGCAGTCGACCTGTTCAAGGTGCGACCATGGTTTGTTTCTTGGTGTTCCCGAAACATCTGCTATGATCACGCGAGAAAATAAACGAGATCACAGACAGATTAGTTAGGAGAATTGCCAAATGGCTCATCCTTCACTCGTTGCGACACTACGCAACGTCACCTTATTGCTTTCTTTGTATGTATTGAGCACGCTCTTGAGTGGTTGTGGCATCAATAATATTCCGACCTATGAGGAAAACGCGAAGGCCAAATGGAGTCAGGTTCTGAACCAGTATCAACGCCGCTCTGATCTCGTTCCAAATATTGTAAAAACCGTCAAAGGCTTTGCAGCTCATGAAAAAGATGTGCTGATCTCGGTCGTCAATGCGCGTGCCAAGGCAACGTCGCTGAACTTGCCAGCAGGAGCTACTCCCACTGCTGAGCAGCTGCAAAAACTGCAGGCCGTACAAGGGCAGTTGTCTGGTGCCCTGTCGAAATTATTGCTGGTAGTGGAGCGCTATCCCGATTTGAAATCAAATCAGAATTTCCTGCAATTGCAAACCGCTTTGGAGGGCACTGAAAATCGTATCGGCGTAGCGCGGCGTGATTATATCGAAGCAGTGAGAGCCTATAATACAGAGCTTAAAACCATTCCCGGGCGCTGGTGGAAGCAGGCCATGTATCCAACCAATGAGCCGCTGGCAACCTTTACAGTTGCCAAAGAAAAAACCATGGTTCCAGAGGTCAAGTTCAATTAGCCGGACAGGGATCTCGATGGTCAAGATGAGCGATTTTTTCTCTATTGCGAACGTGCAGATACGCAAGTTTTCTTTGCTGCTGGCCGGTCTTGTTACGGTTGCTGTTTTGTTCGTGGGGCATGCGCACCTTGCCCTTGCCGATCCTGTTTTTCCCAAACTTTCGGGACGGGTAGTTGATGGCGCAAATATGCTGGGGCAGGCGGACCGCCAATTGATCACCGAGCAGCTCGCCCAGTTGGAAGAAAAATCAACCGACCAGCTGGTACTTGTTACTTTGCCAAGTCTGCAAGGCTATGACATCGCCGATTTTGGCGTGCGTCTGGCGCGTCATTGGCAAATCGGTCAAAGAGACAAGAACAATGGTGTGTTGTTGATCGTCGCGCCCAAGGATCGCAAGGTGCGCATCGAGGTCGGCTATGGCCTGGAGGGCACGCTCACCGATACGTTGGCTGGCAATATTGTTCACAACCGTATCCTGCCCTTGTTTCGCAAGGGCGATATGCCTGAGGGTATCAGGCGCGGCATCACTGACATTATTGATGTGCTGACCGGTGATGCGGCTGGCGTGGCGCAGCGTGCCAAAGGCAAGCGGCGATCGTCAAAAGGCGAACTCGACTTGACCGGTTTGTTTATTCTGGGGCTATGGGCCTTCATGTTTTTTGGCGGTATTGGTAGAGCTATTTTTGGTGCTGGCCGCGGCGGCGTCATTATTGTGCCGGTGGGCGAGGCCACAAGCCATTGGTCCGGCGGTCGTGGCGGTGGTGGCTTTGGAGGCGGCGGTGGAGGATTTTCCGGTGGCGGCGGCAGCTTTGGCGGTGGTGGCTCGTCTGGCGGCTGGTAAAGAGGAATGAGATTGTTGAGGCTACTTTTGCTATCGCCGGGCAGGCGTGCTGTGCTCATCGCGTTGGGGACTAATTTCCAAATCCCTTGTTATTGGGGGTGTCGTGAAGCAGTTTCTGCCGTTGGCGGTGAGCAAGTCGAGAAAGTTGTTTAGATAGGAGACGGCATGTCTGTATTTTCCAGTGACGACAAGCAGCGTATATCGCAAGCGATCACCAAGGCCGAGGCGTCCACCAGTGGCGAAATCGTTGTGGTAGTGGCCAAGCGCAGCGATGATTACCGTTTCACGGTCTTGATGTGGGCGGCCCTCATTGCGCTCACCTTGCCTCTCGTGCTGATTTATGCGCCCCTACCGAATGGCTGGCGGCTGGCCTTTTCTGGACCAGAAGTGCTTTATCTCATTCAACTCATCTGGTTTATCGTGTTGGCTCTATTGTTTCAGCTGCCGGTGATCCGACATGCGCTGGTGCCGCAAAGCATCAAGGCGCTCCGCACGCGCCGCGCTGCCATCGAACAATTCATCGCCCAGGATTTGCACACCACCCCAAAACGTACCGGCGTGCTCATTTATGTCTCTCTCGCCGAGCGCCAGGCAGAAATCATCGCCGACGACGGCATCAATAAAAAAGTCGATCAGTTAGTCTGGCAAAATGCGGTTGATGCCCTGACCGCGCAGATGGGCAATGGCAACCCGGCGGATGGTTTCATTAGCGCCATCAACCAGTGCGGTACCGCTATGGCCACCCATTATCCTCCAGGCGCCCCGGATACTAACGAGCACCCCAATCATCTCATTGAGTTGGATGATGGGGGTTGAGGGGGGGGGCGTGCAGATTGTCGATCCGAGCAACACCTCATCGGATTTTTTTGGGCCGACAGCGTTTACCGCTCGCAAAAGATCGAATGCGAGCTGGAGGACAAGGGAATTCGCAGCCACATTCATCACAAGGGCAAGCGCGGCAAACCACTCACCGAACGTCAGAAAAAGGCCAATAAAACCCGTCCGAAGGTGCGGGTTTGCGTCGAGCATGTATTTGGTTTTAAAGAGCAATCCATGGGCAGTAAGCTGATCCATTCAATCGGTATGGCTCTTTTTTAGTTGAGCGTTGGTTTCAGCCAAGTGCAGCGGCAAGGGTGGTTTGCGGGGTGATTTTGTCCTCGCCTTTTTCCAACCAGCGCCGCCAGCCCAGATAGCTTTGCAGATATTTGGTGGTCATGCCGTTGAACCGGTCCAGCCATTGCTTGAAGCAGCGGCCACAGGCATTGACGTTTTGTACGTGCAGTACTTTTTCATGCACATGTTCTTCGTTGCTGGCAACGATCAGTTCATATTCGAGCCCCTCACTTTTTGCAAGGCTTAGTTCTGCCATCGCTTTTTGCGCAAATTGTTTCGCCTTGGCCTTGCCCTCTCCTTCCAGACGCCCGGCGAACAGGGGAATAAACGTAGAGGTGAACAACCACCTGCTTTTGCCGGTGGTTGTTCACATGCAAAAGGGAACCTATAAAAATTCCTCAAGGTGCATTCTAATCACCGGGCAGTCGGGCAATCATCACCGTTTTAAAAACACGAACCTTTTCGCCAAGATATGACACTGACTAATGTCATGGAATATTCTCCTTTTGCCGCTATATTCAAAATATGAAAAGCAACAAACCTGATCAGGCAGAAGGAATTTTCCGCACGCAGGATCTCACCAAGACCTATATCTCGGGGGAAACCGAAATTCATGCCCTTCGCGGCGTCAATCTGACCCTGTACAAGGAGGAATTAGCGGTACTTCTGGGGGCGTCTGGATCGGGGAAATCCACCTTGCTAAACATTCTTGGCGGGCTCGATCATGCCACAAGTGGTCATGTTTGGTATCAAAATACCGATCTCAGCCTGCTGGGCGAAAATGCTCTGACCACTTATCGCCGCGATCATGTCGGGTTTGTTTTTCAGTTCTATAATCTCATTCCAAGCCTCACGGCCCACGAAAATGTAGCACTGGTCACAGAGGTTTCGAAAAACCCCATGACCCCGCAAGAGGCTCTTGAAGCCGTTGATCTGGGGCATCGCATGGACCACTTCCCGGCCCAGCTTTCAGGAGGAGAACAACAGCGAGTGGCGATCGCCAGAGCCATTGCCAAACGCCCTGAAGTACTATTTTGCGATGAACCAACCGGGGCGCTCGACTCAAAAACGGGCACGCAGATTTTACGAGCGATTGTCAATGTGAACGAGCAGTTTGGCACCACCACGGCGCTCATTACCCACAATGCCGGTATTCAGAAAATTGCCCACCGGGTCATCCGTTTTAGCGATGGTCAGGTGATTGAGGAGCGTATCAATAAAACCCGTATTGAACCGGAGGATGTCGTCTGGTGAATGTCCTTGATAAAAAACTGTTGCGGGATTTCAATCGCCTCAAAGGTCAAGGGCTGGCGATTGCTCTCGTGATGGCTTCAGGCATCGCCGTGTTGGTGATGGCCATCGGCACCCACCGTTCCTTGTCGCAAATCCGCGATACCTATTATGAACGCTACCAATTCGCTCATATTTTTGCTCAGGTGAAGCGCGCCCCCAAACGCCTTGTCAGCAAGATCGCGCTGATCCCCGGCGTCACCAAGGTAGAACCACGCATTGTCGGTAGTGTCATTCTCGATATTGAAGGCATGAAAACACCTGCTTCAGGACGCCTCGTTTCGCTGCCCATAAGCCGCTCAAAAAACGGCCAGCCTAGTCTCAACAGGCTTTATATTCGCATCGGACGCCTGCCCGCCGCCGGGGCACACAATGAGGTCGTTATCAATGAAGCCTTTGCCAATGCTCATGGTTTTGCGCCGGGCATGACCCTTGGTGCCATTATTAATGGCCGTCGGCGAGATGTAAGAATTGTCGGTATTGCCCTGTCGCCAGAATTTATTTATGCGGTCGGCCCTGGCGAAATGATTCCGGACGATAAGAAATTCGGCATTTTATGGATGGCTGAGGTTCAGGCCGAAGCGGTTTTTGACATGCAAGGTGCTTTTAACTCTGTTGTTTTGCTGCTTCGCCGTGATGCTCGCGAAAAACGGGTGTTAGAACAGTTGGACCGCATTCTGGACCGCTATGGTGGTTTTGGTGGCTTTGAGAGAAAAGACCAGCAATCTCATGCGTTCATTGATGCCGAACTCACACAATTGAAGGGCATGGCCCTTGTCCTCCCACCGATTTTCTTACTCGTGGCAGCATTTTTGATCAATATCACGCTGTCGCGCCTGATTACTCTTGAGCGCGAACAAATAGGCCTGCTCAAAGCCATCGGCTATTTCCCCTTTGGGGTGGCCACCCATTACCTCAAGCTAGTACTGGCCATTACCGTTGCAGGATTACTCATAGGCATTCTGCTTGGTGGTTGGCTTGGGCAGGGCCTTACAAGCATCTACACCCAGTTTTACCATTTTCCTTTCTTGCTCTATATTAATCCCCTTGATGCTTACATGATTAGCATTGTCGTCTCGCTTCTAGCAGCTTTGGTGGGAGCTCTTCGGGCTGTTTGGCAGGTGGTCAATTTACCGGCAGCTGTTGCCATGTCGCCCCCCGCACCAACGCGCTACAAAAAGGGTGTTACCGAGCGTTTCCTCGCGGGTCTGCCGCAATCAACCACCATGATCATCCGCCATATGATCCGCTTTCCGGTCCGCACTGCACTCACCTCCCTTGGCATCGCGGGCGGCGTTGCGCTGCTCACTGCAGCGCTCTCCATAATCGACAGTATGAATTTCATGATCGACGTCACCTATTTCAGGTCTCTGCGCTATGACAGCTCTGTCGAATTTACCGGGCTGCGCGATCACAGGATCATCAACGAGATCGCACATTTGCCGGGAGTCTTGCGAGCTGAGCCACACCGCACCGTTTCAGTTGTTCTACGCAATGAGAACCGCTCCCGGCGCCTTGGCCTGACAGGCATCAAATCAAGCAATCGCCTGCGCGGCGTGCTAGATCCTGAGCTCCAGCCCTTGACGCTGCCAGATAGCGGTCTTGCCGTCGCTGAAAAAGTTGCCGAACTGCTTCACCTCAAACGGGGGGATATAGTGCGTATCGAGGTCAAGGAAGGGCGCAAAAGAGTGCTCAACTTACCGGTCAGCGCCATCATGCAAGGCTATCTCGGCTTATCGGTCTATATGGACCTTGATCTACTCAATGCATTATTGGGTGATGGTAATGCCATATCGGGCGTCACCATGTCTATTGACCAAAAATTCGAAAATGACCTCTATGCAAAGCTCAAAACTTTTCCAGCAGTCGCCGGGATCACCATGTTACGTGCTTCCCAGGAAAAATTTCGCGATACACTGGCTGAAAATATAAATATTATCCGATCAGTTTATGTGTTGATGGCCGTGATTATCACTTTTGGTGTCATTTATAATTCCGCCCGCATTAATCTTTCAGAGCGAGGCCGCGAGCTGGCCAGCCTGCGGGTGCTGGGTTTTTCCAAGGGCGAGGTCTCTTACATTTTACTCGGAGAACTCGCGCTCATTGTCCTTATCGCCATTCCGCCGGGCTGGCTCATGGGCATTGGCCTGAAATGGATGATCGTACAAAGCCTTGACAATGAGCTTTATCGTGTTCCCTTCCATATAGTACGCGACAAACTTTTCTACGCCGCCGGAATCTGTATTCTTGCCGCTGGTGTTTCAGCATTCATCGTACACAAACGCATTGATAGACTGGACCTTATCAAGGTTCTGAAAACGAGAGAGTAGCCCCGATGATCCAACTCACAAAAAACCAGCTATTGATTGCCGGTACGCTCACAGTTGTTGCCCTGGCCTTCACTTGGGGATTGCGTACGCAGCCCATTGCCGTTGACTTGGCGACGATTGAGCACGGCGATCTGTTTGTCACCGTCAACGAAGAAGGGGTGTCGCGTATCCGTGAAATTTATACGGTATCAGCCCCGATTTCCGGGCTAGTGCGCCGCCTTTCATTAAAAGTGGGAGATCGCGTTCAAAAAGCCAAAACCATTGTCGCCGTTCTCGAACCTATTGCCCCGGCCTTTCAGGATGAGCGCTCCATAAGCGTCCTGCGCGCCAATGTAAAAAGCGCTCAGGCTGCCCTCGCCTTGTCACATGCCGAATTAAGCCGTGTGCAGGCTGACTATGATTATGCCAAGGCTGATTTTCAACGCACCGCTCGCCTTTATAAAAAACGCATTTTATCACGTAAGCTCTACGACAAAGCAGCGGCCAGCAAAAAGATGGCACAAGCCGCCATTGATGCCGCCAAAGCCAATGTAGAAGTCCGCAGCAAAGAACTCGAAAGCATTGAAGTAAAACTCATTCAGCCTGGCAAGCGCAAAAAAAAGATACAATTAAAAGAAAGCTGCTGCCTGTCAATCCTCGCGCCTGTTACGGGTCGCGTTCTGAGCCTGAAACACAAAAGTGAAAAAGTCGTCACAGCCGGCACACCCTTGCTTGAAATCGGCAATGACCACGAGCTTGAGATCGTTGTCGATCTGATGTCGGCAGATGCGGTAAAAATCAAAAAAGGCGCCAGTGCAACGATTGATGGCTGGGGGGGGCAACAGGCCCTTATGGCCGTCGTACGCCATATAGAACCGGCGGGCTTCACCAAAGTCTCGGCGCTAGGCATTGAAGAGCAGAGAGTAAAAACCGTGCTGGACCTTGTCAAAACGCCAGAACATGCAAAGCGGTTGGGGCATGATTTTAGAGTGTTCGTCCATATCAAAATCTGGGAGGGAACCGATCTGCTGCTTACTCCCTTGTCGGCGCTGTTCCGTAAGGGCAATGACTGGGTCGTCTTTACGGTCCAAGACAAAAGAGCAGTTCTCAAAAAAATCCAGATCGACCATCGCAATCAGGATTTTGCACATGTCATAAAGGGCTTGAAAAAAGGCGACCGCGTCATACTTCATCCCTCAGACAATATCAAAGAAGGCACCTTGATCAACGACCGTGCCTTAACGCAATAGACATATGGAACAAAGGAAAATCCAAGGGGAAGTTACTCATTTGGACTGAAGTTGATCAAAGACGAACTGTCGAACGCGTATAGACATGGGAACTGTGTCATGAACACTTGAACCGCATGTCATGTTATAGGTGGCAAAAAACCTTGCTACGGTACTAGACTCTCAAATACCAGTTTCGGGTATAGCTCGTTGCTTCGTCGAAAACGGGATAGGTTAAAAATCTGAACTTCAGAAGTGAGACATTTCTATCTCAAATCTGAGACATTACTAAATAGCCTTAACAATCCTCCGTTCGCCTAATCATGATTAGGCCAGGTGAAGGGCTGTTTTCACGCCTATTCTGCCAGTAAATTCATCAATTCGCTGGCCGAGATACGACCGGTCTGGTCAGTGCCTTCGAGCAGGGTGTCGGCGAGGTCGCGTTTGGTTTTGTGCAGGGCAAGAATTTTTTCTTCAATACTATCCTTGACCACCAGCCGGTAGATGGTAACGGGCTGTTTCTGGCCGATGCGATGAGCGCGGTCCGAGGCTTGGTCCTCGACCGCCGGGTTCCACCACGGGTCCATATGAATAACATAGTTGGCCGCTGTCAGGTTGAGCCCGGAGCCGCCCGCTCTCAGGGAAATCAAAAAACAGTCGCCTTCGCCGTTCTGGAAATCACGCACCGCCCTCTGGCGTTTTTTAACCGGCGTCGAGCCATCCAGATATTGATAGCTGATCTGTACCTCATCAAGCCAGTCTTTAATGAGCGCAAGGTGGCCGACAAACTGACTAAAAATCAGCACCTTGTGATCGCCAGCGCGCAATTCGCGCAGCAGGTTTTGCAACTGCTCGAACTTGGCGCTGTCCAGTGGCAGTTTTTCGTCGACCAGTCTGGGATGACAGCAAGCCCGACGCAGACGCATGATTTCTGCCAGGATCTTGACATGAGACGGTTGCTTTTGATCTGCTAAGGTGGCCAGTTTTTCAACCGCATCCCGGCGCAGGCTTTCATAGAAGGCTCGCTCCTGCGGGCTGAGCTCGATATTAAGGGTGATTTCCGTTTTGGGCGGCAGCTCTGTCAGCACTTCAGATTTTTTGCGCCGCAGAATAAAGGGCTGGATCAGACTTTTCAGGGTGGCCCTGGCATTCGTCTCATGGCCCCCCTCAATCGGCGTGATAAAACGCTGGGTGAATTTGTCGTACGAACCCAGAAAGCCCGGCGTGATAAATCTGAAAATGCTCCATAGTTCGCCCAGATGATTTTCCATCGGCGTGCCGGTCGTCACCAGTTTGAAATCAGCTTTCAGTGAAAAAGCGGCGCTGGCCCGCTTTGTTGTGTGGTTCTTAATGGCCTGCGCCTCGTCCAGTACCACCATGTCCCAGTTGACCTTGGCGAGATTCTCCTGATCTGGCGCGAGCACGCCATAGCTGCATAAAACCACATCAAAAGGACCAAGCTCTTGCAGCATTTTTTTGCGTTTTGCTGCCCCGCCAATCATCCAGACAGGACTGAGCGTTGGTGCAAAACGAGCCATTTCATCGATCCAGTTGGGTACAACCGACACCGGAGCGACCACCAGCGCCGGGCCGTTTTTAGCCCGCGACAGCAAGATGGCCAGCGCCTGCATGGTTTTGCCCAGCCCCATATCGTCGGCGAGACAGGCCCCGATATTCAACGAGGATAAACGCGCCAGCCAGTTGAAGCCGACCAGCTGATAATCGCGTAAATCGGCTTGCAGAGTGGAGGGTAAAGCATGGGTTTGATCAAATGAGCGCTCCCAACTCGATTGGTGGTCCTTCCAGTATTTTGAACTTTTCAACTTGCCCGCATTCTCGCCAATCTCGGCCAGAACACTGGAGGCCAGCGCATGAACCCTGTCATCCTGCGCAATGCCCGAAAGCCGTTTCAACTGAGCGAACAGGTTCTGCTCCAGCGCCAGAAAACCCTTCTCCCCCATATCCAGAAAACGCGATGAACTTTGATCAACATGTTTGAGCAGTTGCGCTATGCTCATCATGGTTTTATCGTCGATCTCAATCTCACCGCTCACCTCAAACCAGTCGGTGCCGCTTTTCTTGATATTGATCGACAGCTGGGAAAAATTCAGCTGTTGGTGCAGGCGCAGCTTTTCGCCTTCCGGCCATTTGACATTGACCGTTTGCGGATCGCAGGATTTCAGTGCATCAAGCAGCTCAAGACATTGGCGTGGGCCATCGGCATAAAAGCGAAACGGCTCTTCCTCCATATCACGAAGGACGTCCGAGCTGTGCAAAACATCGCGATAATGCTTGTGCTCTTTTTTAAGATCGCGCTCAGTCTGGAGTTTTTTACTGCCCAACTCCACCAATATATGGCCGCCGCCCTTGCCCGGATGAAACAGCTTGCCACTTTTGTCGATGGGTTCCACCAGAAACTCGGCGGCAAATCCTTCATCCACCGGTCCTAGATGCACCTGCAGGGTGGAACAGGCCTCCACGCTCGAAAGCTCGTTGCTGGTCCCCGCCAGATCGGATTGCACCGGCACTAAAGGGGCTAGGTCCGACACCAGTGATTGCAATTGTTTGACACCCTCATGAGGGACGGTGAGCTTAGGGCCTATTTTTTTAACGATCTCGCAATGCTGCGCGGAAATCTCCAGAACCTCAATGCGATGATCATTGCGCTTCTTGATTGAACTGCCGGGTTTTGCCGGGATAGTTTGCGAAAAAGTAAGTGAATAGCTTTCATCGCGGTTTTTTTTGATCACCAGATCCGGCACTGACACGTTGATCTCGACGGGGCGTCCATCAAGAGCAATGGCGGCTGGATGTCCGGCCAGAAGAGGAATGGCCTTTTGCGCATCCACTTCATAGCTTGTTTCATTTCCCCAGCCGTTATAGTCATAGCTGACCTCAATGCAGGAGATGATTTTCATGTCCTGTACGCTTAATTCAGCCTCAGTAAACGCGCCTTTTGCCAGTTTTTTGAGGGCAATATTGCGCCCCTTGGTCCAGCCTCCCGCCTTGGTTCGCTTCTGCAATTTTGGCTGGACGGTGGAATAGTGCTCTTCACAGGTCACAAGCCAGGCGACCCGCGCCTCATTGCTCTTTTTTGCGGCTGTCTTCCCAGCCTTTGGATGAACAAGCTGTTCAAGACGTGTCAAGGCACGCTGCCAGTCTTCGCCGACGGGGCGTGGAGGGGCCAGCACTGCCCCCTTTTTCTGCTCCGTAAGATCGGTCAAATGATGTAATATGCCCTCAAAGCCCTGCGCTTGCAGTTTGGCTTTTGTCTTCGACCAGAGGGGTAATATTTTCAATTTTGTGCTGTTATTTCCCCAGCACATCAGGACAGTATAGACGATAACATCCAGAATGCTGCCCTTTAACCAGTTCTCACTCGGAGCCCGGTCCGCATAGGAAAATTCCTCGCGCTCCTCATCCTGATTTTTGAATATTAGATCCAGCAGACGGAAATACTGCCTGTCATAGCTTTGCTCGACTTGCCCGACTGTGAGAAAGGCCTTTATTCTGGCGTGGTATTTATCAATATCCTCCTGCATCATCGCCAGCACGTAAAACAGTCCGGCTGTATAGGGAAAATAGTCTTTGCGCTTGCGCGTCTGTTTTTTGTATTCTCGCAAGGCCTGCTCAAACAGCTCGATAGCCCCTGTCCTGTCGCCCTCAAGATATTTGTGCAGCCCGTTGAGACTATTAATCCAGCCAAACCTCACATGCGCGGAGCCGGTATTTTCTAAAATGCTGCCGGCCTTGCGCAGATTGCCCATGAGCATATAAAGTTCGGCTAGGGCGAACCAGCAAATATCGGGCATATCGTCTTTTGTCAGCTTTTCGAGGGAGACGATCTCTTGATCTAATGCGAGGACACGCGCTTTATGGCTCGCAAAAAACAGGAACTTCTGCTTGTCGTCGAGCACTGGCCATATCTTTTGTGGACTATCGCTTAATCCCTCGAGATTTTTATAAAACTCTTGTACAAGCTGATCGTTTTGCTCAAGGGACTGCAACTGTTCCTGAAAGGCCAGTTTCTTTTGCTGATTGGAGTATTCCGGGTTGTGCAAGATCAGTTTGAAAGGTTGCATGACAAGCGCTTCTTTCATGTCGTCCGACAGGGATCGATAGTCCCATGGATTGCTGGTATGGCTTTTCAGCGCCGTATTGAGGGCTTTCTGGATATCCGGCAACCAGTGATTATAGTTTTCCTGTACAAACGGATGCCCCAGGAGGCTTTGCGCCTGTTTTTCAACATGCCATGGATGACCGGTCCGGCCACTGATCAGTCCTTTATTCTCAACCCTCCGTAGAATATCGCCCAATTGCATGGAGGTCAGGTTTTTGCCTGTTTCCAGGTTTTTCAGCCCGGCAAAAGATACAGTCTGTAAAAACCGACTCATGCTGACCGGCAGGCCATACATCAACAAAAGAGCAAAGATCTTCTTGTGCTCATCGAGTAGTTTTTCAAAATTTTTGGTCTGTTCATTCATGAAATCAATTCTTGTCAAAAGCGTCGCAAACATCTGTTCCCAGATAAGACAGAAACACTTGTAGCGTCAAGAAGCTGTTGAAAGAGCGCGGGGCAACACCATCGATTGCAAACAAAACGTTACCGACGAGACAACCTAGTTCAAGCGGGTGTTACATTAATTACTTTTATATATCAATAAGATATCGAGTTTCATTCTTGCGAATGCTTCAAGGCCATGCAACTACCGGCATTTTCTGCGTCAAGGTTTAGGAAAGGTTTTGCTGCGTTGTTCGTATTGTAACCCGAGCTCATTGATTTTTTTAGAATACGTGAGAGTGTTAGGATTTTGCTAACGATTGATGGGTATGCCCTGGAAAGTATGAAGACGGTCTTGTGTTTGATTTTAGGAAATGAATGTTTTGGGTTTCAGATCCCTCCCGGTCAGAACTATCCAGCATCACGACCACCAACCAGATAGGAAACGATCAGCTTGCTATCAGCATCAAGAGCAGTCCATGTCCAAACATCGCCAGCACCTTCCGGTGCGGCCTTGGCTGCTTTGACATTCTTTTTTTTGGCGTAGCAGAAAGACCATATTTCATCGCACTGGATGCGAGAGGCGGTGACGTTTACCACATGCTCATTGTGATAGGCAGCGCAAGCCTCGCCAGCGTCAATAAGGGTCTCCGTCAATCCTGTTGATTGGTAATCCGCAATACGGGGCTAAGGGCATCGGTCATGCACGGTAGGGGGCCGGGTTGATGGATTGGGCCTGTAGTATCGTCAGATTTCTTCTGACTATCAGAAGGCATAGCACTAGCTATTTTGAGTTTTTTTGAACACTATCCCGGCCATAACCAAGAACAACCCAATTCATTTCATGTCAATGCTATGAGCCCAGACTTTTCAAATTGAATAGCTTACCCAGCCCGCACCTGAGAGATAAATTTTTCAACTTCACCTTTCAGCAATTTTGCTTGCTGTGAAAGTTCACCCGCTGCTGACATGACTTCCCCCGAAGCGGCTCCAGCTTCTTGTGAAGCCTCGCTTACCGATGCGATATTGTCATTGACCTGCTGGGTGCCGACTGCCGCCTGATTGACGCTGGAAGCGATTTCCTGCGTGGCGGCACTTTGCTCTTCCATAGCCGCTGCAATGGCCGTGGAGATTTCATCAACCTTGCTGATGGCCTCTGTAACATTATCCATAGAGCCGGATGCCAACTTGGTGGCGTTCTGAATATCAGTTATTTGCTGGGAAATCTCACCAGTTGCCTTGGCAGTCTGGTTGGCCAACTGCTTAACCTCGCCAGCA